>DATEBV010000357.1:0-11122 GCA_035287205.1 Chthoniobacterales bacterium
AGCTTTGAGCTCCTCTTGTTCTTTGGCTTGCTGTGCTAACAAGGCTTCACGTTCTTTGGCCGCTTGCATCTCGGAAGTTTGCTCTTGCGTTAAGGGTTTTTCTAGGGTTCCGCGCTTCAAAGCCTCTTTCTTCTGCCTACATTCCTCTAGCTCAATGGTCCAGCGCTCTTTCTTTTTCTCCGCTTTTTTAAGTTCAAAATTATACTTAGACCCTTTTGTTTTTAGCATCCCTCCTTCGTAGTATTCCGCCGCTTGTTCCTTATACATCTCATAGAGTCCTGCAAGATGGCCATAAGCCTCGCCTGTCATTTCTGCTTCTTCTAGCGCCTCTTTCCATGCTTTCTCCGATGTTCCTGACTTCTCTGCTTTTTCTCTTGATGTCGTTGCCGCTTCTGCCGCTTCTTCGGCTTGGAGCTTGGAACTCTCGATCATCATGGAAAACTCCTTTTCAAAGGCTGCTGCAGCTTTCTCTTTTTTAGCCGATGCCTTTTGCTCCTCTTGATCAGCTCTCTCGGGTGATAAATTCAAGGGATTGAACTGTTGATTGTGAGGATAGGCTTGATAAGAATAGTTATTAGGATAGATAGCCATTGCTTCTACGGCTACTGCTTCCGCCATGGGAATTGACACACTTTCTACAGCATGACTCTTAGCCTCTTCAAGTGCCTGCAAGGCCTTCTTCTCCCCTGCTATTGCCCCAGTAAGGTCCGTTTCAGCAGCAGCACTCTGTTCCGTATTTTTCACTTGGATAGCATAAAGAGTAGCCTTAGCCGTTTCTACTCTTGTCTTCGCAAGTTGTTCCCCAAGTTCTTTTATTTTAAAATCACGATACGCTTTAGTAACAACAGCTCCTCCATGAAAGGTGCTATCGTCTAACATCATTTTTATTTCTTTATCAACAATTTTTTTCTCTTCTGTAGCTGCTTCTAATGCTTGTTGACTCTTTTCCACATCTCGCTTTGCTTTCTGCTCTGCAGCAGCCCATTCTTTAGCTTCTTGAGACAGGTTTAAGATACCTTCGACACTCGTTCTTTCAGCAAATGACATCGCGGCAACTTTAGCAAGACAGCTTAAATAAATATTATCACAAATCTCTTTTTCAAGAAATTGAGCTGTAGAATTTTCTGCAGTCGTTTCGTACCTCATCGGTACTGCCGTTGCTTCAATAACACTCTTACCTGACATCATTGCACTTGGCGCACTTGAAGAGCTGAAGGCACTACTCTCAACGGGAGTAAATGCTACCGCAGTTACGGTAATTGCAGGTTTGGATGGAGACGCTTTTTTGCCAAAAACGCCTAGTTCTTCTCCCAAGGTTTCTGCTCCTTTTCCAAGAGCTACTGGGAGCATAGGATCCATGGCAAAAAGAGTCGTCGCATGGAATAAGGTAAGTGAGCTGAGGAAAATTTTGGGGAAGAATTTCATTATGAGGGTGAATTGGTTGAAACAAAGTTTCTAAATTAAGAGAATCAGCCTAATTTAAAAACTTTCTTTCCCCAAACAGAAAATCATGCCCGATTTATTCCTTTCTCACTCTATATCCTCATCACGAATGAAAATTAGGAATTCTTACTTGCTCTTATTTTCACCTACTACCTCCTATTAGCGATAATTTCGCATTCCACCAAATGGAGTGCTTTTAGTGATCACTGCTGTAGATGCTCAAGTGCTCGGCTTTCAATTTCTTTCGGGATGGGACGATGGTACTAACATTTATCATAATCCGCTCTACACACCGTTGACATGGCAGAGTCTGGTCGCTTTTTGGCAGCACCCCTATTACCAACTCTATCTTCCCGTAACCTATACAGTCTGGGCAGCTCTTGTAGCGCTTTCGCGGGTGATGGCAGGAACTTCTATCAACATCGGTCCAATTAATCCGATACTTTTTCATGCAACGAATCTCTTGACCCATCTTGGCGCGGTAACGATGGTTTTTCTTATTCTGGAAAAAATCTTTCTTCGAATATTTTCTTTAAATCGTCGTTCTGTTTTCTCAATACCTGAAAGCCTCACTGCAACTCTACCTTTAAGGCCCCATTACCGCGTAGCGGCTGCAGCAGGAGCACTTCTTTTTGGGCTTCATCCGGTCCAAGTGGAAACAATAGCTTGGACTTCTTGCTTGCGTGATTTGTTAGGAGCCTTTTTTTCCTTAGCTGCAATCTTTGTTTTTCTTCGCTTTCTTGAGGAGGGAGGAAAAATACGCAAACGAAGCATTCTTTTTATAACGGCTACGCTGCTTTTCCTCCTCGCTTTGGGCTCAAAGCCAGGAACTGTTATTGTTCCTGCGCTAGCCCTGTTATTAGGAGGATTACTACTATTGCAGAATGAGCAGCAACGAGAAGCTCAACCAACAACCATGAGATTTTTTTCTCTCTGTTGGTTAATACCCTGGTTTCTCATAGCGCTGTTTGCTGTCGTCATAACCTTTTACGTTCAACCTGCTGCCTCGATAGCAAGGGATCTTATTCCTGCTTGGGTGCGCCCATTCATTGCTGCGGATTCGTTGGCCTTTTATCTGTTCAATATTCTTTGGCCTTTCAATCTCTGCGCTGATTACGGGCATTCACCTAATGTTGTTTTTAAGGAATCCCAACTTTATTGGACTTGGATTTTACCGTTGGGAGTCGGCATCGCCTTGCTCTGCTGGAAACAACGCAAGAATTTCCAAGGAAATTGTTCTCAAAACGCAAGGCCAAGATCCCCATTTGGTATTAACACTTGCTGTAGCACTTGCAGAAACAGGTCAATTTTCTGCTGCCATTGCTATGCCAGAACAGGCTGCCATGCTTGCAGAACGGGGTAAAAATCAGCAAAAGGCAATTTGGATTAGGAGTGAAATCATTCCTCTTTTTCAACAGAAAAAACCGATGCGTTGCAATGATGAGATTTTATCCCCATTCTGAAAGCCTGTCTTCACAAATTGCTTGTCTCGGGAGCTCAAACAAGAAGGAAGAAAATAGCCACAAAAGAACACAAAGAAACACAAAAGAAAAAGTAAGGAGTGAAAGGTAAAAAGGCGCCTCTTTTCTCATCTCGTCACGAAGTGACCAATAATTAACTTAAACTTAAACTAATAACTTAAACTAACTATTCGGCCTGTTGGCCGAATAGTTACTTATCCCTCCTCTGGCTGATAAGCCCTAGTTTCAAAACGTGTGTATTCCTTTAGGAAAGTAAGAGGAACTTCACCAACAGGACCATTACGCTGTTTAGCAATGATAAGCTCCGCTTCACCCTCTTTTTCGCTACGCACAGCATCATCTTTTTCAAAATAAGAAGAACGATAGAGAAGTCCTACCACGTCGGCATCTTGTTCGATAGAACCTGATTCACGAAGATCTGAGATACGAGGTTTCCCATCACTACGTTTTTCAGACTCACGATTAAGCTGGGCAAGAACAATCACGGGAATAGAAAGTTCTTTCGCGAGAGCCTTAATACCATTAGAAATCTCAGCAATTTCAATCTGACGATTTTCTTGTCCTCTCTTAGTCGTTGAGCGAAGGAGCTGCAGGTAGTCGATGACGATGAGACTTAAATCATGACGGTCTTTCAGGCGCCGTGCCTTGGCTCGCAGTTCAAGAATACTCAACCCTGCCGTATCATCGATATAGATCTTACTCTTAGCCAAAGCATCGGCAGCTTTGGAGAGATTTTTCATATCTTTATTCCCCATGAAGCCATCGCGAACTTTTTTCAAATCAACTCTAGCACGAGAACAGAGCATCCGCTGCACAAGCTGTTGCGAGCTCATTTCTAAACTAAAAATTCCAACAGCTTTATCTTGATCC
This sequence comes from Chthoniobacterales bacterium, assembly GCA_035287205.1. Lineage (GTDB taxonomy): Bacteria > Verrucomicrobiota > Verrucomicrobiia > Chthoniobacterales > UBA6821 > CAIWMF01. The sequence goes on from DATEBV010000357.1 coordinate 3,795, forward strand.
ATGGCGACATGCTCGGCAATATTCATGGCAATAGCAGTTTTACCCATCGAAGGTCGTGCTGCAATGACCAGCATTTCACTAGGATGCATACCATCCGTCATCTGATCAAGATGAGCAAAACCTGTTGAGAGACCAGTAAGAATTCCTTTATTCTTATGCATCCCTTCAATGGCATCAATAGCTAGCAACACTTGATCTTTAATACCAGGTTGCACTTGAGTCACACGCGATTCACTAATCTTAAAAATCTCACTCTCAATATCATCAACAAGAGTTTTAACATCTCCTTGTTCTTCATAGCATCGAACGGCCGAACCCGTACAGACAGTGATCATACTGCGCAAAAGAAATTTCTCTCGCAAAATATCAAGATAATAATCAGCATTAGTTGCCGTAGGAACAAACTGAATTAATTGAGCCAGTGCACTAGGTCCGCCAACAGAATCAAGAAGCTTTGCATCTGCAAGCGCCTGTGTTACCGTAACAAGGTCAATTGGCTTTGACTCTTTCCAGAGTTCTATAAGCAACGCATAGATCGTTGCATGCGCTGGCTGATGAAAATGACGCTCATCAATTTTTTCAATACAAAGTGTCAACGTCTCACGCGGTGAGAGCAGGATAGAACAGAGCACTCCCATTTCCGCATCAATACTAGCAGGAAGGGCTCGGTGGGTATCAGGAAGGAGTTTTTTAGCAATAAACTTATTATCTCCTTCTGGTTTTTTAGAGAAACCCTGCGCTGCTTTAGCATCAGGGATAGAAACTACTGGTTTAGGCTTGCTCACGGGGAAAATTTTTTTGTTTTTTTGTAACTTGCTATTAATTTCAATTTACAGAAAATAAAACCGACTCCCAAAACTCATATTCTGATAGGACATCTTATTTTAGAACAGGTTATCTCATAAAATTACAGGTCAAGACCAGTTGCCTGTTACTTGCCTCTACATTTTTTGTCGTAAATTTCTACCCATTACGACGACATTGGTAGTTCTATTGACACCTAAAAGCTTCCTTGATCACCTTATCAGGAAGTGAACAAAAAGTAACTTAAGCGACGGTAGCTCAACTAATGAGCTTCAACCTACTTACTCTGCGGCAACTTCCTCTGCAACAGCATCACGATAAGAATGACGACCTCTTGAATCATGTTCTTCTTCGTCATCAACGCGACGTTCTACCTTAGGCGCTGATTGCACTGTAATATGAAGTGTTGCTGTAACCTCAGGATGAAGACGTACAGAAATACTTTTATCGCCACCTTCTTTAATAGGACGGTCTAAAACAATAGCATGGCGAGGAATGGTAACATTCTCTAACTCGGCCGTTAAACGCTCGATGAGATCATTGGCGGTAATCGATCCAAAAGTTTTACCTTGGAGACCCGTATCAAGCTTCATCACGAAAGAAAGCTTATTAATTTTCAAAGCAAGCTGCTCTGCTTCAGTAAGTTCACGAGCTTCTCGTTCCACTCTTTTTATTTTAAGGTGATTGATCTTACGAAGAGTTGTTGGCGTCACTTCGAGACCTTTGCCAGAAGGAATTAAAAAATTACGAGCATAACCAGAACGTACTTTGACGATATCAGCTTCAGCGCCAAGAGATGAAATTGCTTCGGTAAGGATAACTTGAGAGGTAGCCATGAGAGGTAACTATTCGGCAAACAGGCCGAATGTAAGTTTAAGTTATAAGTTTAAGTTTAAGTTGATTTTTGGTCACTTCGTGACAAAGTAAGAATCGAAGATTTGCTATCGCAGTCGCTTCAAGAATTTATTACGACAGGCCTTAAGGCCTGTCTAACTGTCTACTTTTGGGATAAAGGGGTCTACCTTGATAATTACGGAGGCTAGATACTATCAAAAATTTGCTGTTTGTCAAACTATAAACATTGGCTTATAAGTAACCGCGAAACAGTAAAAACTATGCTTTGCATTAACACTACTACTTCGCGACCGAATCATTTAGCTCAACTCCTTCCTCCGAAGGAAGGGAAATCTGAACGCTTACGCTAATAAAATTGAGCGCCTATCACAAGTTCGGCTAATTTTTACCACCGTCATTTCATTTCGAAAAAATGAAGTGATGGTGATAGTCACCATGAATCAAACTATAGAAATTCTCGTTGATGAGAAATACCACGGAGAACGTCTTGATCTCTTTCTCACCGCCCAACTCCCTCACTATTCTCGAACACGTCTGCAAGGATTAATTAAAGATGGTCATGTAACGTTACAAGGAAAGAGCCTCCGCTGTCGCGATGAAGTATCTCCTGGCGATTGCATTTCAATTCAAGAACCTCTTCAAAAAACATTAGCTCAATCCTTTCCTGAGGATATTCCTTTAACGATCCTTTACGAAGATGACGATTTATTAATCATCGATAAGCCTGCTGGTATGGTCGTTCATGTAGGTCCCGATCATGAAAGGGGAACTCTTGTCAATGCGCTTCTTCATCATTGTAAGAACCTGCATTCATGCTCTACTGAAGCTGCGAATAACTTCGTCGCGCCGGTGCTCGGAGCATCGAGTATGTTATATACGCTCAACTCCTGCGCGCCGTCATCTCCTTGCTCTTCATCAGCCTCAGCGACCATTAATACAGGTTCTAGGGAAGGAGTACTGCTATCTAGCGGCTCAGAACCTTATCGCCCCGGTATTGTTCATCGTCTCGACAAAGAGACCAGCGGTTGCATTATAGTAGCCAAAAATAATTCTATTCATGCAGCACTCGCTCTTTGCTTTAGTGAACGGACCATCAAGAAAACTTATCTTGCCATTGTTACTGGAAAACCACGTCATCGTAAAGGAACCATCACCCTTTCCATTGGACGGCATCCTACTCAACGGTTAAAAATGACAGAACGACGCCCTCCTGCAGGTCGAGAAGCAATCACCCATTATGAGGTCATTGCGTCAACCGCAGCACATAGTCTGATTGCGTGTTTTCCTCAGACAGGTCGCATGCATCAAATTAGAGTTCACCTTCAACATTTAGGCCACCCTATTGTTGGTGATCCTATTTACGGAAAGCGTGACTCATGGAATCGTCATCTCCTCCATGCTTGGAAGCTTGAATTTGCGCACCCTCGAGATGGCCGCCTCATCGTCTGTGAGGCACCCTTACCTGACGATTTCAAACTCGTCCCGTACCAACGTCTATGAAGACGTTGGTAGAAGATGGTAGATTGAAGATAGAAGATAGGAGATTAGGCCTTCGGCAAGGATACAAAATGCAAAGCATGAATTTAAAACAAAATTTAAAAGTCACCAAAAACTATACTGATCACTATTAGCCTGCTTTAGCAGGCCTCAACCCTATCTTCCATCTTCTATCTCCCTGTCTCTAAGATGAGTGAAACCATCCCATTTCAACAAGCTCTTCAAGGCATTGAACCTCTTTTACGTTCGATGACACAAGGATTCACTCAAGAACCCAAAGCATCAATCCAGAGTCTCCAGCAACTTCTCAATACACAACCTTCCAAAGCGCTTTCAACATCTATGACTTCTGCTCTTCCTCATGATCATGATGATCGTCTTCAAAAATTAGCACATCTCCGAGAAGAAGCACTTGCCTGCATACGATGCCCTCACTTGGTAGCAAGCCGCACCCAGGTGGTCTTTGGCGTGGGTAATCCTTTTGCAGAATTAATGTTTGTCGGTGAGGCTCCCGGTGAAGAAGAAGACTTAAAGGGAGAGCCTTTTGTAGGCAGAGCAGGACAACTTTTAACAAAAATTATTAACGCTATGGAATACCAGCGCGAGGAAATTTTCATCGCTAATGTCCTTAAATGCCGTCCTAATATGCCTCCCAATACTTCAGGCAATCGCAAACCAAAATTGGAAGAAATGACGACCTGCCTCCCTTGGCTTAAACAACAGATTGAACTTATTAAACCACGTGTTCTCGTCGCTCTTGGAACAACAGCTGTTGAAGGCCTTTTAGGAAAAGCTGTTCTTATGCGCGACATGAGAGGAAAATGGTTTGACTTTCAAGGAACTCCTTTAATGGTCACTTACCATCCTGCTTACCTACTCCGCAATCAATCTCTCAGCGAAAAGAGAAAGGTTTGGGAAGATATGTTACAAGTTCTTGAAAAGCTAGAACGCCCTATTAGTGAAAAACAACGTGGTTTTTTTCTTTCGAAATAACAACCACTTTAGTGGTTGCTTCTACGCCTGCTGCAGCCTATTAGCGGCACTCATCTTGCGTCTTTTCTGTCGTGTCCATCTGGTTATTTTAGAAGCCCCACCCAAACATGGTGCATTCATCATGGCTTCTAATCACATCAGTCATTTTGAACCTGCTATTCTTGGGGCTTTCTTTCCACGTGCCCTTGATTGGGTCGCTATGGAAGAACTTTTTCAACATCCTTGGAGCGCCCAATTTTTTTCCTGGCTTAATACCATAGCTATTGATCGCTTTGCTAAAGATCTTCAGGCGAACCGCCGATCATTTCGAACCATGCTAGGACGACTTGCTCAAGGTCGTGCCATTGGCATTTTTCCTGAAGGAGGCATCCGCGCTGGAAGAGAGTCTATCCTTGAAGGTGCTCCTATGAAACCGGGACTAGCCTCTTTAAGCCTCCTCTCTCAAACGCCTGTTATCCCTTGCGTTGTGCTAGGAAGCGATCGCCTCTATAGCAGTAAAATTTGGTTACAACGTCCCTCTCTCTGGATTATCATTGGAAAACCGATCACTCCACCTTCTTTAACCGCTACACCTCGAGAAAAAACTCGTTTTGATTTTCAACAACGCCTCAGCGCTGCTTTTCCTGAGTTACAAAGAGAACTCTGTTGTCGCTTTCAACTCAGTGAAGAGGACCTTCCCAAAGCACCTAGAATCCGCAAGTAAGCCAATTTTAGAAAATGAATTTTTATTTTTGCTTGGTCTGTGGCTCAGCTACAGACAAGTAACGAGTAAAGAGTAAAGGGTAACGAGTTTATTTTCTTGCCTTCGTCAATTGGTTTTAAAAATTGCTCACTATAACCAATTAATTTTCGACAAAATGGTATTTTTGAGTATTTATATTTTTCATTTTTAAGCTCTGAACCATCTCCAATAAAGGATCCGATGATTCAGGACGGGCTCTAACTAAAAACGTGAATGGTGACAAGATGGCGTAAGGATCTTGAGGCCAAGTATATTGCGTTAGACTCTTGCTTTCTATTCACATTTTTAGGATTATTTTAAAAATCTTCTTGCTATTCTTATACAATTCGACTACCCTCCGCGCCAATCACAAAAACCTTAACTATAATAACACGCTTAAAATACACTATTTAAAAATAATAATGAAAGTCTTCCCTCTTCTTCTCCTCGCAATTTCAGCAAATATTAGTAGCCTTTTGGCTATGAATCTAGCGAAAGAAGCTCCCTCCAATCAGAATTCAACGTCTTTCCTTAAGTCCCTTTCTTCATGGTGGTCTAAAACACCATCAAAAGAAACATCCCCTTCGAATAAATCCTTTAAGTCCTTATCTTTTTCAGAGGGAGCTTCTTCAGATAGACAGTCTCCTTTATTTGTAAAAATACCTTCTGCAAAAACATCAGAGGATAAAACAGCACCCGTTACACCAGAACCAGTTTTCACACAAGCTGTTATCATAGAAGACCACTTTTCTGAAAAGAGAAATTCATTCCCAGTCGAAAATAAAGTTCGTTCTCAAACAACACACTACATAGAAAAAGTTAATTCTGTACAACCTCAAGAAACAAATATTATACAGTCAGAACAACTTGTTGATTTTAAGGCTCGGAAGAGTTATTTCAAGAATCAACAAGTCCAAGCTGACAACACAATTCTAACTGCTCAACGAATGGGCTATACAGCTCAAAATATTGAAGAGCGTTTGACTTGGTCTTCTGTTGCCCATGTATCTCAGGATGCCTCTTTTTGTTGGAAAAATACCCTTTACTGGCTTGCTCAAGGCGTTTCAAAACAAGTCAAGTTTTGGAGCGATGCTTCTCTTTCTTTTCAAATAGCTAGTGACGAGTATACTCAAGCAGCCGAAGTTTATGCATCAGGAAATATAGTGGGAGCCGATGCTTGGAATGATTCTGCTCAACTCATTGAAAAGAGTGCTCATTGTTTAGCTAAAGCCGCTTCGTATTTGAATAGATCATTCGAAGCTGGAAATTTCGGAAATCAAAAAGATGCGACTTTCTATGCTCAGAAAGCGCAGCAAACTCAAGATGATTATTTCAAAACTTGGGAAGATTACTTCAAGAACCAACAAAAAGAATCTGCTAATATGATTCTAACTGCTAGGGAGATGAGTGCGCAAGCTCAAAGCTCTAAGGAATATTCCGCTTGGTTTACTGTCGCCCGTGTATCTCAAGAGTCCTCTGCTTGTTGGGAACAAGCTCTTGCTGCTCTCACCCTGAAAGATCCAGAACAAATCAATTTTTGGAGAGCTGCTTCTCATTCTTTTCAAGTAGCTAGTGAAGAATATACTCGAGCAGCCGAAAATTATACATCAGGAAACATAGAAGGAGCCAATATTTGGGATGATTCTGCTCAATTAATTGAAAAGAGTTCTTACCATTTAGCTGAGGCTGCTTCGTTTTTTAGCCAATCACTCGAAGCTGGAAAACTAGGAAACAAAAAAGAGGCAACCTTCTATGCTCAGAAAGCTCTGGAAGCACGAAAAGAAGCTACCCTTTGCAATGATTCTTCTCTTGATCACAGTTCTTCAGAACTACAATTTGACTTAGAAATATAGTACCTATTCGGCCAACAGGCCGAATAGCTACTGATTTTATTCCATCTCAAAGTTATTTTTGGCGATAAACATAAATAAAAACGTCATCGTCATTGGCAGAAATTCACCACATTAAGCATTCAGTCCTCGCTGCGCGACGACTGAAGTAAAGGTGACGATTTGGTTTGAATATGTCTACTCAATTGACACCTGAACAATTGCTGGTAAGAAGAGTGAAGAGTTTTTCTAGCGCTCTTGGTAAGTTAATTGAAAGCTATTTTTTGATTTTTTTAGGAAGGACAATGATAAAAACAAAAAACTTATCCTGCCTATGCAGTTGACTTCCCTTGGGAGGTAAATGAAAATAACATCCCAGAATCGTCTTCTGAAAGCCTGAAGAAAACTTATTAAAATAGGTTCTTTTCCACTACAATATTGTGTTTAGGGGAGTCAACTGCATAGGCAGGAAACTTATTTTACTTCAGTCGCTGCGCAGCAGGGACTGAATGCCTAATGTGGTTAATTTCTTCCCGTTTGAGAAGCGTTAGCTGTCATAAAACTAGCACTAATTATAGGGTGGATATTATTATGATTTTCACCATGCCAGCCCATGCTTCCATCTGACT
>DATEBV010000358.1:0-50300 GCA_035287205.1 Chthoniobacterales bacterium
CTTCTTCTTATTTCTGCAGCAACTGCAGCGCTGCAGGGATGGCTTCCTCAATAGAAGAAAATTGGCTGAGGTTCAAATAAGGAAAAGAATGTTGGTTTTTAAACCAGGTTATTTGTCTTTTAGCGTAACGTTTTGTAGCAAGAATAATGGCATTTTTTGTTTCTTCAAGTGTTTGTTCGCCTCGACAATAAGCTCGGATTTCACGTAATCCAAGAGCCATTGAAGCGGTGGAGCTCATTTGTATATTATCAAAGTTAGCGATTTCATTAACCACACCTTGATCAAACATCATATGAACATTCGCTTCTATTCGACGATGAAGGTCATCACGATCGCGGAGAAGAAATAGCCCGAATGGTGGAGGAATTTTAGCAGAGAGCTCTTTTTTCTTCTGCCATACTTGAGAGAGAGGCTCTTCTGTCTGGGTAATAATTTCAATGACTCGTTCGACGCGGCGGCGATTTTTTGAGTCAATTTGAGGAAGAGCTGCGGGATCGATCCTTATTAAATGAGCAATAAGTTCTTCATGCGACTTTTGGGCTAGTTCTGCTCGAAGTAAGGGGTCAGCAGGAGGAAGCGGGTCAAGTGATGAGATTAAGGCTCGAAGATAAAATCCTGTTCCTCCAGTAACGATTGGAAGGTGATGTCGAGAGATAATCTCATCGATGACAGGAAGTGCTAGAGCTCGATAGCGAACAGCATCACATGCTTCCGTAGGAGATAATACTCCAATGAGATGATGAGGAACAACGAATTGTTGTTTTTGAGACGGCTGTGCCGTCAAGAGGGGAAGTCCTTGATAAAGCTGAAAAGCATCAGCTCCAATAATCTCTCCATCGAGCTGGCACGCCAGCTCGATGGAAAAAGATGATTTGCCAACCCCTGTGGGGCCGACGATAAAGAATGGAGAACTAGAGTTTGTCCGTAAGTAAATCAAATTTTAAAACGGATTTTTATTTTTATTTGGCAGTTGGCTTAGCTGCAGGCAAGTAACGGGTAACGAGTTTATTTTGTTGCCTTCGGCAATTGGTTTTAAAACTAACTTCGTCGTCCGATAATGTGATTCAGATCCTTCCTCCCGAAGGAGGGAGGATCTGAACATCTACCTAAGAACTAACTATGAAGGTGATCACCTTCATGGCTATGATTACAGCAAGAGGATTCCTCAGGAGATTTTTCTGAGGACTCTGTTTTCTGATCGTGATGATGTTCCTCAGAAGAATGATGGCAGCAAGAGGTTTCTATTTGCTCTTTATCAGGAGTGTGATGGCAACAAGAAGATTCTTCAGAGGATGTTTCTGTAGGGGTAGTTTCTGCAGGAGTAGTAGAACAGGTTGTTTCTGATCGTGGTTCAGGACGAGCCTCAGCACGATGTTCAGGAAGAGCTCTAGCACCACTAACAACAAGTTTGCGTCCCATATATTCCTTATCATGGAGATCATTTACAGCACGTTTAGCTTCGTCAACGGAGGTCATTTGAATAAAACCAAATCCTTTGGAACGATGAGTGTCATGATAAGAAATAAGTTCTACATTTTGAACTTGGCCAATCCCACTAAAGAGTTCGAAAAGATCACTTTCGGTAGCATCGAAGGAGAGATTGCCAATATAGAGTCGAGGACTTGTTACTTCTGTAATCTCTGGTTTGCGTGATACAGGGCGAGAAGAACGACGTTCCGTAGAAGAGGCATTGCGTTCAGTAGAATGTTCTGATCGAGAGGAAGGAGCTGTGTTTTTGCGTTGGATGGGTTTCTTGTTTTTACTATCACTGCCCATTCCAAAAAGAGCTAGGACTTTTCCAAAAAAACCAACTTTAGGTTCTGTTTTAGAATTGGAACCGACTGTTCTCGTAGGACGAGAAGTGTATGCAGAGTTGTTGCGGGCTTCACGAGCGCGAGGATTACGGCGTGGAGGGCGTGAAGAAGAATAGTTAGATGACATAGTAAGGTAGGCGTTCAGATCCCCTCCTTCGAAGGACGGATCTGAACCAAATTATTGTGCTGCGAAGGTGTAGTGTAAATACATTGCTATAGTTCGTTAAGAAGCTACTGAACAGCCAGTTTCGACCTGTAGCCTATAGCCTGTAGTTTGTAGTTAATGAAACATAATTATTCGGCCTGTAGGCTGAATAGTAATTATGTGAGTGTTCAGATCCTTTTCCAAGAAGGAAGAATCTGAACTAAATTAAAGATAACAGTTTAGTTTGAATATGTCTATAATTACTATGGATTGCAAGTGTTGCCAATTTTATCAACGTCACTTTATTTTGGAGAAATAAAGTGACGTTGGTAGCTACCCGATGTTGCAGAACAGAGTGATTCTACAATCATTTTGCTACTTAATCCATGATCGAGAGCTGTTAATCTTTTTTCTTCAGGGAATGCAAAATTCATGATTTTTTCTCCGTAAAGTGTACGAAGCACCTCTATAAAGTCGTCAATAATGGCACGGTTTTCTGCGATGAGAGTAGGATTTTTCTTAATGGCTTTGAAAGAAAAAGGACAATAAGAGGAAGAAGAGGAGGGTTCAATCGTAGGTGGCCGTAACTTATGATTAAGAATCAGGCATTCTGCTGAAGGATACCGACGAACTGCAGATAAATATTTTCCGAGTTCTTCATTGGGAGTCATTGCCGGGAGATGAGCAAAAAGATCATTCATAACAGTTTGGTCACCGCTGCGCGGCGACTGAAATAAAGGTGACAGTTTGAAGTTGTTCGGTCACTGCTGCGCAGCGACCGAAGTAACATAAAAGGTTTTTGTTATATCGTTGTCTTTCCTTGGAAAATTGAGAGTTCAAACTGAATTGTAACCGTTCAGAGTTTTCTTCTTCGGAGGTGAGCTCTGAAGTAAAGGTCATAAAGTGACAATAAATCAACTTAAATTTAAAATTTCTAAAACTTACTGGAAAGAAGTAGTGAACTATCCAATGCATTTACATTATTACTTCGCAGTCTGATTATTTAATTTAGATCCTTCCTACGAAGTAGGGAGGATCTGAACGCCTACATTGTATTCAAACTCTCCAACGAAATTGCAAGTACTAACAAGAGCCAGACTAACTCATCGAGGCGTTGATCATGCCTAGCAAGAAGCATTAACGCTTCTAATCGCTTAGCGGATAATTGTCCTCCTGTAAGATTTTGAAGAGTTCGAGGTAGTTCGTGGCAGCGCAGAGCAAGTTCTCCTTGATGAAGCCACTCATGGAGAGGAGGGTTAAATCCTCGTTTTGGTCCCATAACGACTTGAGATCCAATAATACGATCACATAAAAACTTTTTAGGAGGTTGAGTGAAACGTTCTGAACGTTTCATTCCTTGAATCGATTGAACAAAGAGATGGTCGAGCATTGGGCTGCGTAACTCTAATCCATGAGCCATACCGCAGAGATCTGACTTGCGCAGGATATATTCAGGAAGGTAGTTCAGTCGATCACAAGCAAGCATCCAGTCAAGAGGTGCAAGTTTTTCTAACGGCTTTTTCCAATAGCTGGTTTGTACCGCAAAATCAGGTTGCAAAAAAGCACGAGAGAGTGGGTCGAGTGCTGAAAAACGGAGCGTATAAGCATCCTCCCAGCCGAGTTGGTAGCCGAGGAGTATGCGGCGTAGGCGTCCAGCTCGAGAGGTTTTTAGGCAAAGGTTGGAAGAATTCCAACGTGAAGGCGTTTTCCCATGACGAGGAAGAAGACGTGCCGCACGCTCATGAACACCATAGCGCTTGTATCCAGCAAAGAGCTCGTCACCACCATCTCCTGCGAGAGCTACGGTAATTTTTTTAACAGCAGCTTGGCAAAGATACCATGTGGGAATAGCCGAAGGATCAGCAAATGGTTCATCAAGATCATGGATAATCGAGAGGGCATCGGAAGGACCCATGGTGATGGGTAACTCTGTATGATTGCATTCCCACTGTTTAGCAATTTTGGCAGCGGCTACTGATTCATCATACCTTGGATTATTAGGGAATGTAGCGGTGAAAGTAGATAGTTTAGAAGGGACTTTATTATTACCGCTAAGTGAGGCAACAAGAGCTTGAGAATCAATGCCACCGCTGAGAAAAACGCCAAGAGGACGATCAGAAGCGAGGCGAAGATCAACAGCTTCTCGGAAAAGAAGAGCTGGGTCTTTTTCTGGTGATGGAGTAGGAGCCCAATAGGATTGAGGTTGTTCAATAATCGGTTTCTCTTGGTCGAGGTGTACCACCATACTATGCGCAGCAGGCAGTTTATAAAAACCATCAATAATAGAAAGGGGTGCCGGAATATAACGATGTGTTAAGAAGGCATCAATTGCGTTAGGATTGAATTGAGGTTTTGTATGGGGAGAGGTTAAAGCTAATAAGGCACGAGCTGTACTGGCAAAGGCAAAAGTTCCGTTGGTCGCTGTATAAAAAAGTGGTTTTTCACCAAGTCGATCGCGTCCTAGAAAGAGGCGCTGTTTTCGCAAGTCCACAATGGCAAAAGCAAACATGCCGCGGAGATGATCTAGAACGGCATCACCCCATTCTTCATACCCATGGAGGATAAATTCAGTATCACAATGACTCGCAAAATGGTGACCACGCGACCGAAGTACTTGAGCTTCCTCTTCCCAACCATAAATTTCACCATTGTAGACAATCCAGACAGAACCATCTTCATTCTTCATCGGCTGTGCTCCTGCTGATGAAAGATCACGAATACTGAGTCGTGTTTGAAGCAATGCTGCTGTTCCTTGGGCAGAGTGATGCCAATGGTTGTTTTCTGAGAAAGAAAAAAAAGTTGTACCTTCTCCATCGGGACCACGGGTACTCAAACAGCTTCGTGCGTTTATAAGAGACTGCTCACTTAATGTGTTTGAAGAAAAGAGACCAGCTATGCCGCACATAGATTAGGAGATAGAAGATGGAAGATAGAAGATAGGAGGTTAGGCCTTCGGCAAGAATATAAGAGACAAAGCATGGAACGAAACAAAATTTAAAAGAGTCAATACAAGCTATACTTATCATAACTACCAACGGTATGTTGGTATTCAAAGGCTTTAGATACTATCTTCCATCTCCTATCTTCTATCTTCGGAAAATTAATTATTCAGATTAATTTTCATGGTCTGTCGACGTGAAAAACGATCGACGAAATGAAGTTCTCCGTGAGCCATGGCAAATTCATGGACGAGTTTTGTGACTTTGACGTCAAAGCAGCAGTACTCAGCAATTTCCATCATCTTTCCTTCACGCCACCAGCGAATAGCATCGAGGCCATCACCCGTTTTACCAACGCCTAAGGTAGCACTGGCTACGGCGTCAAGAGAGAGGCGATGTCCTAATGTTTTTTCGACCACTTCAAGTAGATCAAGTGTTGGTATATAATGAGGGAGGTCCAAGATTGTATATCCCATGAGCACCTCGTAATCGAAGCGACGGACATTATACCCAACGACCAGATCGGCTTTGGTGAGTCGATCGATTAAGGCTGGCACGCGAGCTTCACTAAAGATTTCATATTTTCCTTCAGCTGTACTGTAGGTGACTCCAAGAGAGACTTTCATCGCACTTTTGCGATCCCATCCTCCGACATCATTAGCGGTCAGCTGTGTTTCAAGATCAAAATAAACGATGTCGCGTGGCATGGGAGATTAAGTTAGGGTTTTCGTGAGCTCAAACTGAACTGAAGTAATAGGAAGAAGAAAGAAAATAGCCACAAAAGAACACAAAAAAACACAAAAAAAAGAAGATTAGCAGTGAACTTGATTGCTTAGTTCGGTTAAGCCGTTTTGCAGTTATTGGTGCTCTATGTTTCTCCAGGATCTCAATTCACTACTTTCTTATTTTTCACGATAGAGAACATTCTTTATCTTGAGTTCTTAAACCTAAAAACGTGAATAGAGAATGGCAAACTGATATAATCTCTTGGTTTCAAAATGCTTTTTCAAATGTCTTACGTACCTAAAGGTATGCCGCGACCTTTAAAAAAACATTTTTAAATCCAATATCTTACGCCATTTTATCCATTTCTATTCACGTTTTTAGGTTAAATTCTTTTTTGTGTTCTGATTTTTTGTGTTTTTTTGTGTTCTTTTGTGGCTATTTCTTTTCACAAAGCGATTTAATCATCTCTTCTTGAACTTTCTCAATTTCTACAAGAGCAGCTTTGGCTGCTTCTTTGGCTTTTTGAGCGGAAGAACGGGCTTCTTCTTGCTTTCCGGCTTTGAGTGCCTGAGTTGTTTGGCTTTTATTTTCTAATACCGTCTTGATGAGCTGCACAGCTTCCGACCAATGGGTGAGCGATTGTTCTGCTAGATCCCAGTTGCTTTGAAGCGTTTCTTGATGTTTATAAGTTTTCCATAGTTGCTCGGTGCGTTGAGCAAGATTGTGAGCAAGCTGGTTCGCAACAGAGGCAGCTTGAGTAACGGGACAATTATCCATTAAGGTATTTTCAGCAGATTGAAGTACTTTTTGATCTTCGTCTAAGGCTTTCTGTAATTGTTGAACGACTGTTTTACAAGAATTTTTGTTCTCTACGGATTGTGCTTCTTGAGTCCTTTCTAACCAGGTTACAAGCATTGGAAGGGTCTGGTTGTTCATTCTGTTGGCCGATGCTAATTTGCAATTCAATCCAGTGATGTATTGTTGCGCTCGTGATCGATCCTGTCCAGATTGGTTCATTTGTTGTTGATAGGAATTAATCTGTTGTGGTGCTTGTTGTATTATCCTCTGAGCATGCTGGAATTGCTCCAAGAGTTTTTTCCAAGCTGTGGCTTGCTCAGAATCTCCTCGTACTTGAGCCTGTTGCGCTTTTTCTAAGTACCCTGCCTCTTTTTCTAAGCGCTCTATTTGTGGTGGAGCACTCTGAATATACTGCCGAGCAGTATTGATTAGGTTTGGTAGTTGACTTAATTCATTAACTTTCTGTTGTTCTTTTTGAAGCCGTTTGTATGCTTCGTCCCTTTGTTGATAAGCGTATTGGTCATTTGTTGATCTGTTGCATTGTGAGTCATAAGAGGATCTAGCATTTTGTTCGTTCCGCCTAGCTTCTTCTAATTGCTGGTGTATCTGAGGCGAATCAAGAGAAAGAGTATGATGATTTGCAGCAAGGCCCTTAAAGAGATTTGCTAATTCCTGACGTCCTGCGGCTTGTGCTTTTTGAGCCTTTTCTGAATATTCTGCCTGCTTCACAAGAGCTTCTATAATAGGAGGACGGTTGCCTTGAGAAGGTTCTTTTTTTAAACTTTCAGCAACTTCTTTGTAACAAGCGGCCAGTTCTTGATTGTTGGCTATGTGAGTCTCGTGAGCTTTTGTGAAATATTCAGCACTCTTGATGAGAGTTTCTGCCGTGGCTGCTTCTGCATAAATTTTGGCGTTGAGACGCTGGATCTCTTCAGACGGCTTGCATGCTTCAGAAGCCTTGATCCATTGATCATATAATTGAGCAATAGTTTGAAATTGTTTTGCAGTAGTAGCCCAACTGCTGACTAATTCTGGGTTTCCTGCAACGCGAGCCTCACTGGCTTGGGTTTCATAAAGGGCACATTTCTTGAGTGCTACTGCACATTTTTCACTAAGATCCATGGAAGGGTTAGAATAACCCATCTGTGTGTATTCTTGATAGTTTTGATATTGCTTGGCCGTCTCTCTCCAACAAGTCGCTAGATTCTGATCGCCTTTTGCTCGAGCTTCCTGTGACTTTAATAGGGCATTAAAGATTTCTTCGGTTGCTTTTTGAGCAGGCTGTTGAGCAAGAATCCAGAATTGACCGGCAAGTTCTCTTTCTTGCTGTGCTAAGGTTTTATTTTCTGACTGAGCTTCTTGAGCTTTGAGTAAGTGTTCAACACACTTGACAGCAGCTTCTGTTGATTTTTTATTGTGAGGTGCCTGAGCAGCAAAATTCCAGATATGAGCTATTTCATGATTTTCTTCAGCTTCTGCCTGAGTTGCTTTCATCTTATAGTTTATCTCCTCATTTATTTTCTCTTTTATTTCATGGTTTATTTCATGGTTTATTTCATTGTCTAAGGAGGTCTGGCTGTTTTGAGCGGACTGAAGAGACTGAACCATTGATTCGAACTTTTCTGTTTTGGCATGTTCTAAAGCTTGTAGCAGGGTGTTGGCAACGCTCTTGACTTGTTGAATAATTTTCATAGCAACTGAAATTTTCATAGCAACTGGAGACTGGGTGATGCCGACAGTTTGGGGCGCTTTTTGGGTGATGCCGACAGTTTGGAGCGCTTTTGCTGCGTAAATAGTTGCCTCTTGAGCATCTTTTGCAGCCTGTTCAGCTTTTTCCTGTGCTTTTTCTGCAATGGTGGTTGCTTTTTCTGCTTGAGCCTTTGCCTCTTCGGAATGATCTTCAGCAGTCGTTGCCGTAAAAGTAGCTTTTGAGGCCACGGTTTCAGCTCGTTTGGCATGGGTCTTTGCCTCTTCGGCTGTAGCACTTGTTTTTTGAAGTTCCTCTTGAGCTGTTGCGAGGGCTTGTTGTACGAAGGCTTTCGTATTTTTGGCCGTTTGCGTAGTTTCAGTACACTCACCTTGTAGTTTCAGCATCTTAGCTTGTACCTTTGCCGTGATGTCTGTGGTCTGTTGAGTGCTTTTTTGGGCGTTGTTTGCTACTGTGAGTGCATCCTCTGATTGCGTCTTCGTCTTGTCGGATATCTCTTTTATTTTCTGAAATTCTGTTCGTAACAGTGCGAACGCGGTCTTCACGGTACGGACTTCTTCAAGCATTTTAACCATGGAGTTAACTCTCTCAGCTCTACCAGGGTTCATGACTTCTTGAATGGCCGCTTTAATCAAAGGAGCTGTGCGAGCGGCTCGAGCTTCTACCTCATCTCGAAGAGTGGAGGCTTTTGCCCAATCGCTCTTATTAAATATTTTGGTATCTTGGGTGACTCGATGATCTTTTCCTTGACGTTCTTGATCAACTGAATCAGTTGCTTTAACCACTCTGCCAGCTCTTCCACGCATATTCGTGATGGTTTTAAGTTCATTTTTTACAGGAGCAAAAAGAGCTTCTCTTTGAACTTTTGCATTTTCCTCTGAATCGATGATTGCTTCTTCAAATGTAGTCGTCGTTGTAGGATCAGAGATTGTTGAGTTAACTATTGTTGCATCAGAAATAATAGTTTCTCCATTACTTCGGTTCTCTTGAGACCTCTGAGTTCTTGCGGTTTCTAGTGCTTCATAAGCAATCTCTTCTTCTTCTCTTGCCTTTGCAAGATCGGCTTCGGCTGTAGCGCTCTGCGCAGTATCTCTTACTTCAATGGCCATTAATGTAGCCTTAGCTGTTGTTACTTTTGCTTTCGCAAGTTTTTCAACAAGCACTTTGATCTGATAATTTTCATACGCTTTATCAGCATATTTTTTCCCATGCAGGATGGCTGAAGTAGAGTTGGATCTTTTTTCAGCCAATTCTTTCTCTTTTTGAGCCGTCTCTAATATTTGTTGGCTCTTTTCTACATCTCTAATGGCTTGTTTCTCTACAGCGGCCCATTCTTTAGCCTCTTGTAGTGCCTCTTCAGAATTGCCACTAGCGGTTATCTTTCTATTTCGTGACATTTCTGCGACTCTGGCAAGACAGCTTGTATAGATATTATTGTAAATTTCATTTTTAAGAAATTGGGAGGTATTATTTTCTTCAAAGAATTCGTCTTCGTCATTTGTTTCCCATGTGATGACGCTTGATGAACTGTTTCTCACAGGAAGAAGTGTTTCGGTGATAGTGCTGACTGCTGCGCTATCAAGAGAAGTGATTCTTTTTCCAAAAACTCCTAAGGATTCTTCCAATGCTTTTGCCTCTTCGAGTATTGAGGGATTCATCATTAGGTGGCACCTCAAGTTTTGACTTGAGTTGTCACAGTTCGCAATTTGCAGTTCGTAGTTCGTAGTAATATTGCCAAGGAGGTTTTGCCTATGGTTTTCAGTCTGTGAAAAAAGACTGTCGGGAAAAAATATGAAAAGAGAGAGAATTAAAAATATTTGTAAGCGTTCACATCCCCTCCTTCGGAGGACGGATCTGAACCAAATGAATCGATTGCGAAGTTGTCGTGTGATGTAATGCATAGTTTGTTGAGGAGCTACTTTCGAAGGAGAGGAGGCAGAACGGTTATATTTTTGGTAATTATTCGGCCAACAGGCCGAATAGAGGCTATAGGTTGTAGGCTATAGGCTGTAGGTTGATTAATACGCTGATTAAGATTTGATAGATCACTCTGATGATTAATTGATTCTCTGCCACATTTTACCGATGGGTTAACCGAATATTTACTATTTTTGTATGGTTGTTTTTAAGCCGCCGAAAAAACTTGCGGTTAATTAAGTGATAGTGTAAGAGTAACAACTTGCCTTTCCTTATGTCAAATCAAGATTGGCTTTTTGATTCCTTTAATTTATGCATTACATCACATTACGACTTCGCAGTCGATTCATTTGGTTCAGATCCTGCCTCCAAAGGAGGGGGATCTGAACGCTTACCATGGCAAAAGAACAAGCAATTACTACTGATGGGGTCGTCTTGGAGGTTCTCCCTGGTACGATGTTTCGTGTCAGATTATCCAATGGGCATCCTGTTTTAGGGCATATCTCAGGGAAAATGCGAAAGCATTTTATCCGTATTGTTCCTGGAGATAAAGTTACTGTAGAGATGTCTCCATACGATTTAACTAAGGCGCGTATTGTTTTCCGTACTGCGTAGATGTTCAGATTTCCCCTCCTTTGGAGGAAGAATCTGAACTAAATGATTAAAATACGAAGTTATAGTGTGAATGCATTGCGTAATTTTTTATCGAGGAAAGGTAACAATAAAATAAAGACATCTTGTTTTACTTCAATTGCTCCACAGCAGAGACTGAGTGTTTACGAGAATTCGAATATAGCAGCCCTTTTTTTATGGGCTGGTGAATCTTGGGCTGCCAAGCCAGCCTTTGCAACGCGTCATGATGATGGAAATTTCCATGCGGTGAGTTACCATGAGTGGTGTGACCGTTCCCTCAATTTAGCAACAGCATTAATCGACCTTGGTGTTGCTGCTCGTGAGCATGTGGGGTTATTTAGCGATAATCGCTTGGAATGGATTTTAGCCGATGCGGCCGTTCAGTTTTGTGGTGCTGCTGATGTTCCTCGAGGGAGTGATATTACCGATGAGGAGATGGTTTATATTCTCAACCATGCTGATATTAAGGTTCTTTTTTTAGAAAACAGCTCTTTGCTCCACAAAATGGAATCCGTTAAAGAACGTCTTCCTAACCTTTGTCATGTGATTCTCATGGAGGATGCGACCTCTTCCTTTTCGGAGATTAGACTTCTTTCTTTACAAGAATTAGAGATGAGGGGTGAAACCTTACGTCTCGCTGGAGATCGGCGTGTGGAGGAACGTCTTGATCAAATCGCTGCCGAGGATCTCTGTACGATGATCTATACTTCAGGAACAACAGGAATTCCTAAAGGGGTGCAGCTGACCCATGCTGCGATAGTTTCACAGATACGCAATGTTCCTTTTGGAAAAGGGGTCAGTCCCCGGATTTTGGAAAAAAGATCAGGGACTGACCCCTTTTCTCAGAATCCGGGGACTGACCCCTTTTCTGACCCCTTTTGTGAATTTCGAGCACTTTCGATTTTGCCTGTTTGGCACAGCTATGAACGGATTTTTGAAATTATTACTATTAGCCAAGGGGGGTGTACTTACTATACCTCCTTGCGTCATCTGGCTTCAGATTTTCGTGCTGTACGTCCGACGGTGATCGCTTCTTCGCCAAGGCTTTGGGAAGCGCTTTACGAACGGATGATGAAGGGGATTAAGGAGCAGCAAGGAATGGCAAAAAAAATGGTTTTGCTAGCTCTTTGGTCAGCTAATGCTGTGGGTGAAGCGAAGCGTTTTTTTACAGGGCAACAGTGTGATCTCACAGGAAGGTCTTGGATTAGTTCTTTAGCCTGTTCTCTAATATATAGTTTGCAATGGATGGTTGCCATTATTCCTTTTCTCTGGCTCGATCGACTAGTCCTTGCGAAGTTTCGCAGTATTGTGGGAGGAGAACTCAAGGCCACTATTTCAGGAGGAGGGGCGCTTCCTCCTTACATTGATCGATTTTTTAATAATATCGGTATTGCGCTTCTCGAAGGGTATGGACTTACCGAGAGTGCTCCTGTATTAGCCGTTCGAACCTTGCAGCATCAGGTTATTGGGACGGTGGGCCCTCTTTTGCCAGAAACAGAGATCAAAATTATCAATTGTGTCACCGGTGAAACTCTTTATCCTGATTCGTCACAATGTGATTTAGGAAAGGGACTGCGCGGTGAAATTTGTGCTCGAGGCCCTCAACTCATGAAAGGATATTATAAGGATCCTGAAGGAACGGAACGAGTTCTTCGCGATGGATGGCTTCATACAGGTGACATTGGCATGATGACTTTTAATAATTGTCTTAAAATTGTCGGTCGTTGTAAGGAGACCATTGTCCTTCGAAGTGGTGAGAATGTAGAACCATTGCCCATCGAATCACGTCTTCTGGAATCACCTCTTATTGCTCAATGCATTGTTGTTGGCCAAGATCAAAAGTATCTTGGAGCATTGATTGTTCCTTCTCTTAATGGGCTAGGTAAGCATGGCTTAAACGCAACATCTCTGATGGAACTAATGCAACAGAGGGAGGTACTGCACCGTTTTTTTAGGGAAGAGATACGACGTCTTGTAAGTGCTGAGCATGGTTTTAAGCCATTTGAACGTATTGTTGTCTGGCATTTACTCTCCAAACCGTTTGAAATTGGAGATGAACTTACTGCTACTTATAAATTAAAACGCCATGTGATTGCTGAGCGGTATAAGGAAGAGATTGAGGGAATATTCTGAAGCCGCTCTGCGGTTTGAAAGGAAAGGCGAGTTTTTTATCTAAAAAGTAAGTCAATTCGAGACCTGAACCCTGTCCCCTTTCTAGGTTGAACAACAGTATTTTTATGCTATTGTTTATATAAATATTTTCCAGACCACTGGTATTCAACTTTTGACCTTTTAAGCAGTATTAAGGTTTTACCTTAATACTATTCTCTACGCATGTTTTGTGAAGCTTGTAAAACTAAGGACGCATCTGTTTTTCTCACTCAGATTATTGATGGAGGAATGCAGAAGCTCAATCTTTGTGAGTCTTGCTCGGTGGAAAAAGGAATCGATGATCCTGCAGGATTTGCTCTAGCCGATATGCTCTTAGGCATTGGTGTTGCTGCGCTCGAAGTTGCTCAAGAGATTAAAAAATCTTCTGTAATGATTACTTGTTCTTCTTGTGGTTTATCACAAAGTGATTTCAAGAAGAGAGGACGCTTAGGATGTGGTGCTTGTTATGAAACTTTTGCAGAAGATCTTTCGGTGATACTTCGCACCATGCACCGTGATACAATGCATCGAGGCAAAGTGCCTGCAAAGTTTGCTATAACACGTGCTCATCGGATCAATGTTGAAACTCTCCAGGCTACTTTAGAGAAGGCGATTACTGAAGAGCAATATGAACAGGCAGCTCTTTTACGAGATAAACTTACGATGATGCAGCAGGATATTTCTTCTTCTCAAGATATTCAGCTATCTTCTCACCCCCACAGTTTGTCTTGCCAAGATTCGGAGATGAGCGGTGTTGTTCCTGAGAGTATTGTCTCTAAAGTACAAGGAATACTTCCGTTAGAGGAAACGACTGTTGTTTTGGGTGTTTCTCTTAAGAAAAAAATAACTCAAGCGAAAAGAAAGAAATCATGACCTTTTCCCCCATTATTGCCAGTACAGGAGAGTGGTTGCATGGTACTGGTCCTCACAGTGAAATTGTAGTGAGTAGTCGCGTACGACTTGCTCGTAATCTTGAAGGGAAGCCTTTTCCAGGGTGGGCCAAAAAGCCAGAACGGCTTGCAGTGATGGAAGCCTTATTGCCTGTGATTGGAGCTCTTCCTGAGATGGCATCTTCTTTTTCTGAAAAAATGGAGAATTTGACCCTTCTTGAAAAGCAAATGCTCGTAGAGCGTCATCTTATTAGTCATGAGCATGCTGCTAAATCGGTTGGAGGAGCTCTTGTGATGAATGCAGCACAGACGTTAAGTTTCATGATTAACGAGGAAGATCATCTGCGAATGCAGGCCATCCGTTCAGGTCTCCAGCTTCATGAAGCTTTTGCCATGATTAACCAAACAGACAGTGAGTTGGAAGAGGTCCTCCCTTTTGCTTTTCATCATGAGTTGGGATACCTGACAGCCTGTCCTTCAAATGTTGGAACGGGTATGCGAGCCTCCGTGATGCTTCATTTGCCGGGTCTTGTGATTTCTGATCAGATCAACAAAGTTATTAATGCCGTTAATAAAATTACTTTTGCAGTGCGTGGTATTCATGGCGAGGGAACTGATGCTATTGGCAATCTCTTTCAAGTTTCTAATCAAATAACTCTTGGAGAGAGCGAGGAGGAGATTATCAATCGCCTTCATAAGGTAGTTACTCAGATTCTGCAACATGAGAAGAATGCGAGGACAATGCTTCTCCAGCAACAAACTGAAAAATTACTCGATCAAGTAGGAAGAGCTTATGGAATATTATTCCATGCTCATTCTATTGCTACCAAGGAGGCGCTCAACCTTCTTTCTTTTATTAAAATGGGAATTGATCTCCATCTTTTTCCTGATGTTCATCGTTTGGCCATTGATGAACTTTTTATTGAGACACAGCCAGCTCATTTACAAAAGAGTTTGAAAATCTCTTCTGCTCTAGAATCAATTTCTTCTTCAGTAAGCTCTTCTGTGAATTGTGCTGCGACAGAAAAAATGACATCTCAGCAACGAGATTCCTTGCGCGCAGTTGTTATTCAGAAGAGATTACAATGCATGCCTGCACCGTGTTATTCGGCCAACAGGCCGAATAACGTTTAAGCTCAGTTCACAGCTCTCCATCATTCACAAAATCATTGAGGGATTTAAAATTCTTATCCCTTAAACTCTGAAACATTTAACCCCCTAAATTACTACATATGAATAATTTTACACCACGAGTTCAAGAAGTTCTTGCCTTAGCTAAGAAAGAGGCAGAGCGTTTACATCATACTTACATTGGTACAGAACATGTGCTCTTAGGCCTTATTGGCTTAGGTCAGGGGGTTGCTGTGAATGTTTTGCAAAAAATAGGTCTTGATTTAGATGTCGTACGTAAGGAAGTTGAGCAGCTCGTTGTAATAGATGAACCAGTAAAAACAGGAGAAAATCTGCCCTATACACCACGGGTCAAAAAAGTTTTTGCACTTGCAGCTAAGGAGGCAAAGGCTTTGAGACATACCTATGTTGGCACCGAACATATTTTACTCGGTTTGTTACGCGAGGGGGAGGGAGTTGCGGCTCAGGTGCTCAGTGCTCTCGAGGTCGATATTGAGCGTACACGCAATGAGATTCTCAAAGAACTCGATCCTAATTTTGTGCCAGGTGAAGATGAAGGTGATTTCGTTGCAGCTGGAGGAGGGAGTGGACAAGTTTCCAAAACACCTGCTCTCAAAACTTTTGGTCGTGATCTTACTGAGTTAGCCCGTAAGGGTGAACTCGATCCTGTGATTGGACGCTCGGAAGAGATTGCCCGAGTAATTCAAATTCTTTGTCGCCGGAGCAAAAATAATCCAGTGCTGTTGGGTGAGGCAGGTGTTGGTAAGACTGCTATTGCTGAAGGTCTCGCTCAAGAAATTGTGCATGGTAATGTGCCTGAAATTCTAGCAGAGAAGCGGGTGGTTACGCTTGATCTTGCATTGATGGTCGCCGGTACTAAGTATCGTGGTCAATTTGAGGAACGAATCAAGATGGTGATGGATGAAATCCGCAAGAGTAAGAATGTTATACTTTTTATTGATGAACTTCATACTCTTGTAGGAGCGGGCTCTGCAGAGGGAGCAATGGATGCTTCTAATATTATTAAACCTGCGCTTAGTCGTGGTGAACTGCAATGCATTGGAGCAACTACTCTCACTGAATATCGTAAATATATTGAAAAAGATTCTGCATTAGAGCGTCGTTTTCAGACCGTAAAAGTAGAAGAACCCTCTATTGAAGAGGCTGTGCTCATTTTAAAAGGATTAAGACCTAAGTATGAGACTCATCATAAGGCGGTAATTTCTGATGCTTCCATTGAATTAGCGGTGAAACTTTCTGAACGTTATTTAACGGGTCGTTTCTTACCTGATAAGGCTATTGATATTATGGATGAAGCAGGTGCTCGTGCTCGTATTCATGGGATGAAACGTCCTAGTGAACTGAAGGAAATGGAAGCCAAAATCGATACTCTTCGCATTGAAAAAGAAGAGGCCATTAAAGCACAAAATTTTGAGCAGGCGGCAACTCTTCGCGACACTGAAAAAGCAGCTAAAGAAGCATTAGAAACTGCTATTACTGCTTGGCGTAAGCAGCGAGAAGAGCAAGAGGTGCTTGTAACCGAAGACGAGATCAAACATGTTGTGGCAAAGATGACAGGCGTTCCTTTGCAACGTATGGAGCAGAAAGATACTGAAAAACTGCTTGCTATGGAAGATGAACTGAAGGCTAAAGTCATCGGTCAAGATGAGGCTGTAAGTGCTATTAGCAAAGCGTTACGTCGTTCGCGCGCTGATCTCAAAGATCCGCGTCGTCCGATAGGTTCTTTTATTTTTCTAGGACCTACGGGTGTTGGTAAGACATTCCTTGCGCGAAATCTCGCCGAGTTTATGTTTGGTGATCCAGACGCTCTGATTCAGATTGACATGTCAGAATACATGGAAAAATTTACTTCTTCTCGTCTTATTGGATCTCCTCCAGGCTATGTGGGTCATGAAGAAGGGGGACAACTCTCCGAAGCAGTTCGTCGTCGTCCTTATTCTGTTGTTCTTTTTGATGAAGTAGAAAAAGCACATCCTGATGTGATGCATCTTATGCTTCAGATTTTAGAAGAAGGCAAGATTACTGATAGTTTAGGACGCAAGATCGATTTTAGAAATACGATTATTATTATGACGTCTAATGTTGGTGCTGAGCTTATCAAAAAGCAGACAACCTTAGGATTTGGTGCTCCCACTCTCGATGGCAATCATGAGACCATGCGTGAGAAAATTTTGGAAGAGAGCAAGAAGGTCTTTAAACCAGAATTTATCAATCGTCTTGATGACTTAATTGTTTTTCAGACTCTTTCCAAGCCGATGCTCTCTCGTATTGTCACGTTGGAAGTTTCTAAGGTGGTGGAGCGTATTAAAGGGAAGGAAATTGAAATCACATTAAATCCTGAAGCTCATGAATTCCTAATTGAAAAAGGATATGATCCTACTTACGGAGCACGTCCGATGCGTCGTGCGGTGGAACGTTTCTTAGAAGATCCGATGGCCGAAGAGATATTACGTGGTTCTATGAAACCAGGAGATCATGTTGAAGTTACTCGGGATGGAGAGAAACTTGCTTTTAACGTAGTGAAAAACTTGGTTGAAAAATTAACTACGAAAGAACGGTCCAAAAAAATAAAGAGTTAACTACCAACGTTTTTACCTTAGTAGTTCTCCTCCATGACTATCTTCTGTGCTGGCCTTAATCATCGTGTTGCTGATTTGAACGTCAGAGAGCATTTTGCCGTGAGCGAACGGGAAATGGGATCGATGTTAGAGCGGTTGCGTGGGATTGAGGGGCTTTCAGGCGCGGTAATGCTTTCCACCTGCAATCGTGTAGAACTCTATGCGACCACACTCTGTCCGATGAGGACGTTAGAAGGATTTCATACTATTTTACAAGAGCGTGTTGGGGTAGAAATCCCTCTTTATCATCATACAACGCCAGGGGCAGTCCGTCATCTTTTTCGCGTAGCGAGCGGACTTGATTCGATGGTATTGGGAGAAACGGAGATTTTTGGACAAGTAAAAAAGGCCTATTCGCTTGCTTCGGAATTGGGCTCGACGACAAGGCCGTTACACCGTCTTTTTCAGCATGCTTTTCGTGTGGCAAAATCGGTTCGAACGGAAACACAAATTACCCGAGGAGCTTCTTCAGTCGGGTCGGTAGCTGTAGAGTTGGCAGAAAAAATTTTTGGGAAATTAGAAAAATGTCGTGTGATGATTCTAGGTGCTGGTGAGGTTAGTGAGCGGACCGCACGAAGTCTTCAGTCACGTGGAGTTCGTAGTGTTATTGTTTCTAATAGAACGTACGATCGTGCTGCAGCATTAGCAGCTGAGATTGGAGGGATGGCACTTCATTTTGATCATTGGGAGAAGGCTTTTAACGATGTTGACATCATTATTAGTTCGACTGGTGCTCCTCATGCAATTCTTACGGTAGAAAAAATAAAACCGTTTTTAAAACAACGTCAAGGACGCCCCCTCTTTGTTATTGATCTTGCTGTGCCTCGTGATGCTGATCCTGCCATTCATAAATTGGATGGAGTGTTCCTTTATGATATTGATAACCTGCAGCAGCTTGCTGCCCAATCATTAGATATTCGGCGTCAAGAAGTGGCTCGCTGTGAATCACTCATCGAAGGACATGTTAGCGGATTTCTTAGATGGATGCATCGGTAACTATTCGGCCTGTTGGCCGAATAGTTAGTTTAAGTTAAGAGTTTAAGTTTAAGTTAATTTTTGGTCACTTCGTGACAAGTTGAAAAATAAAGCGGTAACTACCGACATCTATGGTAACTTTTCAGTCCCCTTTTCTCCGGAGATGAGCTCTGAACTATAGGCTACAGGAGCAGATAGCTGTTTAGTAGCTTCTCAAAAAACTATGCAATCCATTCATATTACTACTTCGCAGTCCAATCATTTAATTCAGATACCTCCTCCTTTGGAGGAAGTATCTGAACCCCTAATTATTTTAGGAACTAGAGGAAGTGCGCTGGCGCGTGCGCAGACAACGCTTGTTAGCAAGTTGCTGAGAGCAGCCCACCCCGATCTTAGCATTGAAGAAAAGATTATTACTACAATAGGAGATATTACTAGCGAACGGTCAAATTGTTTTATTCAGAGGCCGCCTCCGCAGGAGGTGGGCTCTGAACGCTTAACAGGAGATGCACGTCCTATGATGCCCCTCCATGAACCAACTGCAGAAGGATCTGGTCTTTTTACACAACAACTAGAAGAGGCACTGTTCTCGCACGAAATCGATGCTGCGGTTCATAGTCTGAAAGATCTTCCGGTTAGGACTCCTATGCGGTTGATTTTAGCTGCTATTTTACCACGTGCGGCAACAAATGATCTGTTAATAACTCTTGATCAAGGGGGGCTTGAAGGATTGGCGTCTGGAGCTACCATAGGAAGTAGTAGTCCACGACGAGTAGAATTGCTCAGACATCGTCGTTGTGATCTTCGCTTTACAACACTTCGAGGTAATGTTCCGACAAGGTTGCGGAAATTAGCGATGAATCAACGAGATCACCCGCTAGATGCAATTGTTTTAGCACAGGCAGGACTCGAACGACTTGGATATGATTTGAATATCATCAAAGGAGAAGGTTGTTTCATGTTCGATGGTACAATGCTGCATGTGACAGAGTTGACTTGGATGCTTCCAGCACCAGGTCAAGGAGCCATTGCTATTGAGACCCGTGATGTAAGTGATGAGAAATCTTCTCATGACGTTTCTGCCTATTTTTCAGCGCTACACGATGAAAAGACGGCAAAGTGTGTTCAAGCTGAACGACTGCTCTTACAGTATCTCGGTGGAGGTTGTCATATGGCCCTAGGAGCCTTAGCGACTCTTGATGAGAGTTCACAGCAGATTGCGCTGAAGGGTGTCTATGTTCCTTATGCTGGGGCTACTCCTCGCGAGGGAGAAGCGAGAGGGGCTACTCCAGAAGAGGTAGCGTTGCTCGTGATGACACAGTTGACGGATAAATTGGCGTGAGCTGCTTTGAGGTCAGAACTAATTCACGGGAATTCATAAACAGGCATGAAAAAGGATGAAAGAAGAAAAAATTAACAAGGATGGAAGGGATGGAAGGGATAGAAGAAAAAGAATACTGATTACTAAAAATCTAATTATTAATTGATTTCGGATATTCATTAATTTGATGATTTGTTTTCTTGATGTTAGCCTCTAAAACTATGCATTGCATTCACACTACGACTTCGCAGTCCGATCATTTATTTCAGATCTTTCCTCCGAAGGAGGAAAGATCTGAACGCCTACCTATTACTCAACAACGTCAACCTGCAGGTATCTGTTTCTTAGTTGGAGCAGGACCTGGTGATCCTGGTCTTCTTACGGTGCGTGGTCAGGAGTTACTGCAGCAGGCAGAGGTTGTTCTCTATGATTATCTCTGCAATCGAGAACTACTGAGACAGGTGCCGTCGATAGCTGAAAAAATCTATGTTGGGAAAAGTGCTGGCAAACATGCATTGACTCAAGAGGAGATCAATGCCTTGCTTGTCAAATTCACGAAAGAAGGAAAACGTGTGGTGCGTTTAAAAGGAGGCGATCCTTTTCTTTTTGGGCGAGGAGGAGAAGAGGCCGAAGCGTTAGTCGATGCAGGGTTGCGGTTTGAAATTGTTCCCGGAGTAACTTCTGCTATTGCAGGATTAGCTTATGCAGGAATTCCTGTAACGCATCGTAAGAGTAATTCGCAGCTCACGATTTTTACCGGACATGAAGATCCTTCTAAGGATGGGTCATCACTCAATTATCCGTTACTAGCCTCAACTCCTGGGACGAAAGTTATGCTTATGGGGGTGGAGCAATTAGCTTCAATAACAACAGCGTTAGCAGTAGGAGGAATGGCATCGACAACACCAGTAGCCCTTGTTCGTTGGGCAACCACAGGACGCCATCAGACGATTGTTGGGACATTGGGGACCATTGCTGCTCTTGCTCAAGAAAACGATTTTAAAGCGCCTGCTATTGCTGTTTTTGGAGAGGTTGTAACGCTTCGTGAGAAGCTCAATTGGTTTGAAACGCGACCTCTTTTTGGACGTCGTATTGTCGTCACTCGCACTCGCAAACAGGCAAGCGGTCTTGTAACAGCATTACGTGAGCTAGGAGCTGATGCTTATGAGTTGCCAACGATTCGTATCGAGCCTTTGAAAGAGAAAAAAGAAATCGCTGTTTTTGAACAAGCCATAATGGAAGCTCACCATTATGATTGGATCATCTTTACAAGCCCCAATGGAGTAGTTGCTTTTTTTGACGCTTTTTATAAGTTGCGCCATGATGCTCGTGAATTAGGCAATGTTCGTCTCGCTGCTATTGGTACTGGAACTGCTCGTAAAATTGAAGAGTATCGCTTTGCCGTTGACTTAATACCTCCTGAGTTTGTCGCTGAATCACTTCTTAAAGAGTTCCAGAAGATGAGTGTAGAAAATCTTCGTATTCTTTTACCGCGTGCTGCAGGAGCACGTGAATTTTTAGCGACGGAACTCGAAGATCGTGGGGCTATTGTCGATGATATTTCTGCTTATTACACAGTAGCTGAAACAGAGGATGTTGCTGGAGGAATTCAACGTTTCTGCGAAGAGGGGGCTGATATGATTACTTTTACCAGTGGTTCTACGGTGCAGCATTTTCAGGAATTGGCAAAACAACGAGCTCTTACGTTGCCTAAAGAGTTGGTTTTGGCTAGTATTGGTCCTGTGACTTCTTTTATGATGAAGGAATTAGGAATGACCGTAGGATTAGAAGCAGAACAACACGATATTCCAGGACTTGTTGAGGCAATTTTAGGTTATTATACCCAACGCCCCTTTATTTCGTAGAAATAAAGGGACGTTGGGTATAATCGTAAAAAAAACAAACTCGTTATCTTTTACTCGTTATTCGTTACTTCTCTGTAGGTAACCAAGGTATACTCATCACGAATGAAATTCAGTAGCTTCTCAAACAAACTATACAATGTATTTACACTGCATCTTCGCAGCTCAATCATTTGGTTCAAGTCCGTCCTCCGAAGGAGGGGAGCTGAACGCTTACCCTACAGCCTATAGTTCAGAGCTCACCCTTCGAAGAAAGGTGAGGTTGAACCTAAAAACAGGATTAGAGAATGGCGATCTTCCGCAATATACTTGGCCTCAAAAAGTTTTTTCCAAAGTCTCACGTACCGTGAAGGTATGCCACGCCTTCGTAAAAACCTTTTTGAGACCAAGTTCTTACGAAATATCATCCACTTCTAACCCCGTTTTTAGGTTGAATGCTTATGCAGTTGTTTTATTGCTATTTTTCGCACTTGCAAGGCCTTCTCTGTTAGCTACTGAAACCGCTTGGCATATTGTTGATAGTAGAGAGATTGGATCGTATGTTAACCAGCAACCAGCAACCAACAATCAGCAATTTCTTTTCCAACCAGCAATTGCCATTCGTTCGGGATACCGAATAGATGAATCCGCTGTATTCCTATCTATTTCTTTGAGTCGTACGAAGGGTGGTGGTGATAGTGAAAATGTTCATCTCGAAGGTGTGGTTTTTAAAGATCAATTTTTTCGTTTAGAAGTTGTTGATAATTCTATGCGTGAAAAGACACTTTCTCAAGCAATGCAAGAGGGGCATTTTCTTGCAGGGGTGAATGGAGGATATTTTCAACCTAATGGGACTCCTCTAGGTCTTGTTGTGCATCAGAAAAAAATTCTACATTCTCAAGAGAAAGCACGCTTATTGAGTGGTTTTCTTATCACAGAGGATCATCGAATGACACTGACACGAGTGGGCGAGAAGATTCCTGAGGGAGCCATTGAGGTTTTACAAGCAGGACCATTTCTTATAGATCATGAGATGCCTGTGGTCGGTTTGGAAGATCAACGAGTGGCGAGACGTACCTTTTTGGCAACTGATGGTCGCGGTCTCTGGGTTATGGGAATCATCTCTCCAGTAACCCTCGCAGATGCTTCTAGGGTGCTCTTAGTAGCATCTCCTAAGCTTTTTTTAACTGGAAAAATTCAACGTGCTTTAAACTTAGATGGTGGTTCCTCAAGCGCTCTCTGGGTGAATTTTCAATCAGACCCATTTTCCCAAAGCGAATGGGGTACGGTGAGGAATTTTTTGGGACTAAGAACCTGTGTGAGCTCAAAACGGAACTGAAATATTCGGGTTAACTTTAGAATTTCTACTCGCCATTCGTTACTCTTTACCCGTTAATTATTTTCTGTTAACTTTATTTTAGTTGCCGCGCCGTGCAAAGCGGAGGCTGAACGATTAACTAAACTTCTAAATATTTTATGCAAATTCATCTAAGTCCTCGCCATATGGTGCTCACCGCAGCAATTCATTCTTACGTTTGTGAAAAAATTGCTCATCTTGAGTTAAAAACTCCTTCTCTAATTGCTGCGCATATTGTGATTTTGCATGATGAGACCAAGAAAAAACGCTATGTTGTCAAGGTGCATCTAGCCCTTCCTGGTCCTGATATCTTTGCCGAAGATGCTGAAGATAACCTTTATGCGGCCATTGATCTTGTGATTGATAAACTGGCTCAACAACTGCGCAAGCATAAAACAAAACTCAAAGAAACAAAAACTCATAAATTGCGTCTTGCTAAAGAGTCGATGAAGCGTGGGGTTTGATAATATGCAATGCATTCCTCTACTACTTCGCAGTACGATCATTTGATTCAGATTCCTCCTCCTCCTTCGGCGGAGGAGAGGTCTGAACTAAGCATTGTGCAACAATGTGCCAACGTCGATTTGGAATATAAGATAAGCCTTGAGGTTTTTGAAGGGCCGCTCGATTTATTACTTTATCTCATTAAAAAAGATGAAGTTGATATCTATGATGTCTCTATTGAGCGTATTACCAAACAATACCTAACTTATCTTGAAGCCTTTGAGGTCTTAAATATTGAGATTGCTGGAGAGTTCATTGTGATGGCAGCAAACTTACTCTATATTAAAAGCCGTACACTTCTTCCAAAAGATCAGCAAATGCCTGATGAAGAAGTGGAGGAGGATGATCCTCGGTGGGAACTTATCCGGCAGCTTATTGAGTATAAAAAATTCAAAGAAGCTTCTTTCTATTTGCGTGATCAAGAAGAGTTACAATCGGCTCTTTTTCCTCGTCCAGGAGAATTAGCGGGAACGATTTCTAAGTTGCTTCCTGAAGAACCACTCCTGTTTAGTGAAGTGAGTATTTTTGATCTCATCAATGCTTTTCAAAAGGCACTTCGTCGTATTCCTAAAGGAGAATCGTTCCAAGAAATTTATGAAGAGACTTATACGGTTGCTGATAGAATACAATATCTCATTCGTTCGATTGATCCCGGAATTTCGCTAAAATTTGAAGAGCTTTTTTCTGAAGCCGCAACGCGTTCTGAATTAGTCGTGACTTTTCTTGCGATGCTGGAGCTCATTCGTATGAGGCAATTTATCGTGCGCCAAGCAGAACAGTTTGGAGAAATATGGATTGAGAGAGTGTAAAGCAGGTAACAGGTAGTAGATGACAGGCAGAAGAGTTGCTACTGAGCGATTTTTAAAACCAATTAACGGATGGGAAAATAAATTCGTTACTTGTCGTTACTAACTCAGATATTTCATGCCCATCTACTACGACTTGCGAGAAACTTGATAAATACTGCGTTGGATTTGAATTTTTCTCTCTGCTAAAAATAATGTCCTTCTTACAGCTACTGCGTTAAAATCCTTCGTCCACCTTGTCTTATCAAGCTTCGTGCTGCATCTCGCTACGATGTGTATGAAATATCCGGGTTAACCTCCAAATTTATTTTTATGAATAATTCTAATATAGATAGTGCAATGAAATCTTCTGAGGAAACTTTGAATGCTTCTCAGAAGATTTTGCCTCACCTTTCTCAAATTCTCGAAGCCCTACTTTTTGCTTCACAAAAAGCAATTACAATGAAAGAGTTTTTATCGTATTTCAAGGGAGCTTCTCATGCTTTGCCCGAAAGCGCAGCAGCAACTTTTGCTCAACTTCAAGAGAATGATGTACTCACCGCTCTTCAGAAACTTCGTGAGGAAATTACAGCAACAGATCGTTCTTATGAATTGCGTGAAACCGCTTCAGGATGGCAGTTTGTCACTGCTGCTCAATTTGCTCCGTGGTTAAAACAGATGTTTCCAGAGGCTCGGCCTTCGCGTTTGAGTGCTCCAGCATTGGAAACTTTGGCTATTATTGCTTACCGTCAACCCATGACTCGTGCTGATGTTGAGGCCGTCAGAGGTGTTGCTGTAGACGGAGTTGTTCAGACTTTGCTCGACCGTGGGTTCATCAGAATTGCAGGTCGCTCGGAACTTCCAGGAAGGCCATTACTTTATTCTACGAGTCAATTTTTCTTAGATCATTTTGGATTACGCCATCTAGAGGAACTACCTAATGCTGCCGAGCTTCGTTATGTCCCGCTCCCTAAGGTGGCAAAAGATTCTGAAGCTTCGCAGGTAGTAGCTCTTTCAGAAGTAGCGACCATAATACCTTCTCAGAATGAGGAGGAACCATCTTCCGAGAATAACGTAGCGCTGTCTTTTGAGTAGTCAAAACGGTTCGTTTTGGAAGTGATAACACACCAGTAATTTTTCTTAAAAACTAAAAGGATTAAAAAAAAGTAATTCTTAGGCTTGTCGTGACGATCTATTTTCTATTAAATAGAAGACATCGAAGGCAGTCCTTGTATTTCATTATTATCGCTGTCAGATGCAGCTATCATCAGCTTCTTGCAATTTGTACTTGATTGATGATAATATATTCTGGCTAGTGGGATCGTCTTTTGCAGCAGTTTTTATTTTAAAAAAAATAAAAATTTCTGTTGACTTCAATCTCTTTAATGCATTATGCAAGGGGGTCTCAGATACATTCTCAAATCATCTCAAACCAATTAAATCTATGAATAAAACATTATCACTACTTGCTATTGTTCTTGCAACGGCAGCTACGTCGTTCGCAGGCCAAACCTGTTCCAAAAAAGTTGTCTGTGCTCCTGAAGATTGCCGCTTTCGTGCTAACGAGTGGCAAGTTGACACCGCTGTTGTTGGTGGTGTAGGAAAGTATGGCAACAATTCCTTCGGCGCTCTTGGCGGCGGACTTGGAGTCAATTACTTCTGGTCAAAATACTTTGGTGTCGGCGTTGACGATTCTATTGGTGGTTTGAGACAATCAGGTAGCTCTTCGACTCAGTTCGTTAACAGTCTCCAGGCTGATCTCATCGCTCGTTATCCTATCTGCTCTTGGAATCTTGCTCCTTACGCCATGGTTGGTGGTGGTGGCAACTGGACTAAGAGTGTTAGCCAAGGTAATGGTAACGTTGGTGGTGGTCTTGAGTACCGCCTCACTCGTAACGTTGGTCTCTTTGCTGATTGCCGTTGGCTCTACGGAAGCAATTCTGCTTCACGCCTCAGCGCAGCTCTCCCACGTGCAGGTGTTCGTTTAGCTTTCTAAGGTTTTTTAAGAAAGTTAATTTTAGTTTTAAACGGCGCTGGATTTATCCAGCGCCGTTTTTTTGCATCATACTTTTATTCTAATTGCTACAAACTGAAAATTATGCTTGCCATCTCCTTTTTGAAATTAGTACGATCACTAAGTTAAATTAACTAAATCTTTAGATAGCTAGATAGCTGTGCAGTTTTTTACAAGTTCTCTACATTTCTAAAACCCTAAAATCTATGAATAAAACATTATCACTACTTGCTATTGTTCTTGCAACGGCAGCTACGTCGTTCGCAGGTCAAACCTGTTCCAAAAAAGTTGTCTGTGCTCCTGAAGATTGCCGTTTCCGTGCTAACGAGTGGCAAGTTGACACCGCAGTTGTTGGTGGTGCTGGAACGTATGGTGATCATTCGTTCGGCGCCATTGGCGGTGGAATTGGGGTTAATTACTTCTGGTCAAAATATTTTGGTGTCGGTATTGACGATTCTCTTGGTGGCTTGAAAGAAACTTGTCATTCTAGTTCAACTGAGTTTGTTAATAGTTTTCAAGCGGATCTCATCGCTCGTTATCCTATCTGTTCTTGGAATCTTGCTCCTTACGCCATGGTTGGTGGTGGTGGCAACTGGACTCAGAATGTTAGCCAAGGTAATGGTAACGTTGGTGGTGGTCTTGAGTACCGCCTCACTCGTAACGTTGGTCTCTTTGCTGATTGCCGTTGGCTCTATGGAAGTAATGCTGCTTCACGCCTCAGCGCAGCTCTTCCACGTGCAGGTGTTCGTTTAGCTTTCTAAGGTTTTTTAAGAAAGTTAATTTTAGTTGTAAACGGCGCTGGATTTATCCAGCGCCTTTTTTTTGTAACTATTTAGATTGCATAGAATATTATTTTTGTTACTGTTTCGGTTCTTAAAAAATATATTATGAATAAAACACTATCACTCCTTGCTATAGTCCTTATGGCAACAACGTCATTTGCAGGTCAAGCAGTTTCTTCGAAGAAGGTTGTTTGCACATCTGATGATTGCCGCTTCCATGCTAATGAATGGCAAGTTGATGTATCTACTGTAGGCGCTGTAGGTGTTTATGGTGGTCAAAACAAACAGGCGCTAGGAGCTAATCTAGGAGTGAATTACTTCTGGTCAAAATACTTTGGTGTTGGTATTGATAACTCAGTTGGTAGTGAAAGAAATGCTGGGATGACAGGGTTTAATGGATTGCAGGCTTACGACAGTCTTCAAGCGGATCTGATCGCTCGTTATCCTATCTGTTCTTGGAATCTTGCTCCTTACGCCATGGTAGGTGGTGGTGCAAGTTGGGGTCCTGCTAGCCAAGGCAATGGTAATGTTGGTGGGGGTTTGGAATATCGTTTAATGAAGAATGTCGGTTTCTTTACTGATTGTCGTTGGCTTTATGGTAATAATGGGACTATGTCACTGAGCATGGCGATGCCACGTATAGGTATGCGTTTGGGTTTCTAAGGCAAAAAATAATTGTAATTTCTAACGGTACTGGATTTATCCAGTGCCGTTTTTTTTATATTTATCATTGGTCTAAGAGTTAAAAAAGGGATAGAATCCGGAGAAATCGACATTTATTCTCTAAAAAACCTCAGAAATTTTATGAAAAAAATTGAAGCAATAATTAAGCCCTTTAAGGTTGAAGAAGTCAAAGATGCCCTCAATGAGATAGGTATTGAAGGGATGACAGTCACAGAAGTCAAAGGCTTTGGACGTCAAAAAGGACATACAGAGATCTATCGAGGGAGTGAGTATACCATCGATTTTCTCCCCAAAATTAAGATTGAAGTTATCCTTGCTGATAGTGCGGTAGAGGAAGCTATCGCTGCTATTGTCCGGGCGGCTAAGACCGGTAAAATTGGAGATGGAAAAGTTTTTGTCCTGCCTGTTGAAAATGTCATTCGTATTCGTACAAATGAAACAGGAGAGAAAGCTGTTTGATCTCTATGCAAACAATTCTTGTAACTGGTGGAGCTGGCTATATTGGAAGTATCTGTACGGAGGAACTCCTCAATGCAGGTTATGATGTAGCTGTTTTTGATAATCTTTCTGAAGGGCATCGTGCTGCCGTCGATCCAAGAGCTTCTTTTTTTCAAGGAGAGCTTGCTGATCGTGAAGCGATCAAGTATGCCCTTCGGGAATCAAAGGCTACAGCGGTAATGCATTTTGCGGCCAATGCTCTCGTTGGAGAATCAATGGAAAATCCTTCCAAGTATTTTCATAATAATGTTGTTTGTGGGCTCAATCTTCTCGATGCCATGGTTGAGGTAGGGGTGAAACGCTTTGTCTTTTCGTCAACCTGTGCGACATTCGGTATTCCAGAGCACATGCCGATTGATGAAACTATGCCGCAGCGTCCTATCAATCCTTATGGTGAATCGAAATTAATATTCGAACGCATTCTTCGTTGGTATGGATTAATTCATCAGATTACTTTTGTAGCACTCCGTTATTTTAATGCTGCAGGAGCTACCGAACAACTTGGTGAGGATCATCGCATAGAGACGCATTTAATTCCCAATGTTCTTAAAGTAGCGCTTGGTCAGAAGGAAGCTGTTGAAATCTATGGTACCGATTATGAAACTCCTGATGGTAGTTGTCTTCGTGATTATATTCATATCATCGATTTAGCACAGGCTCATCTCTTAGCATTGAAGGCTAAGCAGAGTGCCTTTTATAATCTTGGGACAGGTGGAGGTACTTCTGTTAAAGAGGTCATTGAATGTGCTCGTCGTGTAACGGGACATTCTATTCCTGTGGTAGAAAAACCACGGCGTGCAGGCGATCCTCCACAGCTTATTGGATCTTCCAATAAAATTAAGAAAGAGCTTGGATGGAACCCTCGCTACCAAAATATTGAAGCCATTATAACGAGCGCTTGGGCTTGGCATCAGAAGCACCCGAAGGGATACTTATCTTAGGAGATGGTAGATAGAAGATAGGAGATAGAAGATTAGGCCTTCGGCAAGAAGGCAGGATGCAAAGCGTGAATCTAAACAAAATTTAAAAGTCAATAAAGCTATACTTATCCCTATTCGCCTGCTTTAGCAGGCCTCGATCCTATCTTCTATCTTCCATCTTCCATCTTCTAATATGATTGATACTCACGCCCATCTCGATAGTCCTCAATTTGCTGATGACCTTGATGCTGTTCTTGAGCGAGCTCATGCTTCAGGTGTCACACGAATTATTTCCATTGGTACAGGGATTGAGAGTAGTCGTAGAGTCGTGGCTCTCGCTGAAAAATATTCTTCAATTTATGCTGTCGTAGGGGTTCATCCAACTGATGTTGCAGAACAAGGATGCAATTTTATAAAAGAGCTTCGTACACTTGCATGCCATCCGAAGGTAGCTGCTCTTGGAGAGATTGGTATCGACTATTATCATAAGCCTTCAGAATTATCCCCTGAAGGAGAGATTCACTGGAAGCAGGATCAAGCAGAGGCCTTTCAACACCAGCTCGATTTAGCTGTAGAAATAGGCCTTAATGTTATTATTCATGTGCGTGATGCAAAAGGAAGTAATGATGCATGGCAAGAGACATTACGGTTGTTACAGCCTTATTCAGGAAAAACACGAGGTGTTTTTCACTGTTTTGGAGGTACAGCGGCACAAGCTACAGAAGTAATCTCTTTAGGACATCTGGTCTCTTTTACAGGGATTATTACTTTTAAGAATGCTCCTTTGGTTCGAGAGACGGCTGCTATAGTCTCATCGGATAGCTACATGGTGGAGACTGATTGTCCCTACCTTGCACCAGTACCATATCGTGGGAAGCGGGCTGAACCTGCTCATACGCGGCTTGTTGCCGAGAAGATTGCCGAAGTAAGAGGCATTTCTTTAGAGGAGGTGGCTAGAGCAACAACAGCAACAGCTGAGAAGTTTTTTAACCTAAAATCGTAACTAACAACGTCTCAAAAAAGAATTCACCACAAAAAGCACAAAGATTACACAAAGAACACAAAAAGAATTTTTTTATAAAAAAATTCTAAATACTAAAAGCAGAAATCCTCTTTCGATTTTCTGAGATGATAATTTTTAAACTTTAAATTTTATCTGCCGGTTGTAATTCTCAAAACTTTAAAATTTTTTATAAAAAATTTTATTTTGTGTTCTTTGTTTGCCGCTTTAGCGGCTTTGTGATCTTTGTGGTAAATTTCTTCCTGCTTGGACTACGTTGGTAGTTACCTTAAATCGAAACTTTAATTGGCATGAGAACATACACAAAGCGTCGAGCAGAATTAATTTTAAAGACGCCGGGACTCATTTCATCAATTAGTTCCAAGACAACGGTATCTTCATTAAGATTTTTTAATGGGTCTAAGAAGAAGTCTGGATTAAAAGACATACAGAGGCTGCGACCTTTATAAGAAATAGGTAGGGATTCTTTGGTCTCACCGATTTCAGGTGCATTAGAAGTAATGTCGAGATTGTTTTCTGTAAATTTGAGACAAATCGAGCTGTTGCGATCAATGCTTAAAAGAGCTGCTCGGCGAGCTGCTTGAAGAAGAGGTTCCCTTTCTAAAACAATGCGCTCATTGATTTCTGTGGGGATGACTTGGCGATAGTTGGGATAGGTTCCATCAACTAATTTGGTAGCTAATACAGAGGTTCCAAGATCAAATACTGCACGATTTTCTCCTATATAAAGGCGAATATCTTGATCGGTGGTAAGAAGGCGTTCTAGTTCGTTAATTGCTTTTGTAGGAACAATGAAATCACATTCATGACCTGTAGGATATTTGATTTCACCAAGCTCGACATCACAGAGAGCAAGTCTACGACCATCGGTGGCAACAAGGGTTAGACTGCTTTCTTTAAAAGAAAAGAGAAGTCCATTGAGCACATAACGTGCTTCATCTTGAGAGACTGCATAAGAAGTTTTATCGAGACCATCTTTGAGTTCATTTTGTTTCATGGAGAAACCACGCATTTCTTCGAATGATGGGAATGCTGGATATTCTTCTTTAGAGAGGCCGTAAACTTTAAAAAAGCTAGGGCCACTGCGGATGGAAGTAAGATTACGACTATCCGTTTCCATGAAGATTTCTTCTGCTGGTAGTTCTCGAATGATGGAGGCAAGACGACGTGCAGGGAGTGTCGTTCCGCCTTGTTTTTCAATTGTAGCAGGAACATGAGTACTAATACTGAGTTCTGTATCAGTAGCCATAAGACGCAGACCTGTTGGTGTTGTCTCTACAAGAACATTGGAGAGAATAGGGAGCGTGACGCGCGTGCTAACGACATTTTGGATGCGCTGCAATCCATCAAGGAAGGCTTGTTTAGTAACGGTAAATTTCATGACTATTGGCTAGCAATGTCCTTTTTCATTTCTGCGAAATGAAAAGTGACGTTGCTAAAATTAGAATTATTTGCAATCTATAGTAATAGATAGGTAGAAATGTTCAGGATAACAGAAAGTTTTGCTTATTTGCAATATCTCTCTCAAGAATGGTATGTCTTTAGACGTAACAGGAATGATGACAACGTAGTTAGCGTCAAAATAACAAGCAAAAAACCTAAATATTGATTGAGAAAGGTATATAGTCTGTTTAAAATTTTGAATGATTGATTAGAAGTTAGGCTTATATTTATCAACATCACTTTATTTCGTAGAAATGAAGTGACGTTGAGCCTCGACTACTGAGTAAGTTGTTTGTCAAGATTACGAACAACGTGGCGTAATTGTGCATCTGTAGAAAGACGGGTTTTGATTAGCTTACAGGCATGAAGTACAGTGCCATGGTCTTTGCCGCCAAAAGCCTCTCCAATTTCTTTAAGTGTAGAACCGGTCATTTCACGTGCCAGAAACATTGCTACTTGGCGGGGGTAAGCAATATTACTTTGACGACGTTTACTCGACATATCGGCGAGTCGGATATCGAAATGTTCTGCAACCTGTTTTTGAATGTGGTCGATGGTAATCTTTTGGCGAGCTTGCTCTTGTAAAACATCACGCAGAAGATGGTCTATTGAATCTTTGGAGAGTGGTTTTCCACTAAGTGATTTGTAAGCAGCAACACGCATGAGTGCTCCTTCCAGACGCCGAATATCAGAACGAATATGTTCTGCAAGAAATTCGAGAACCCATGTTTCTACATCAATATGAAGCCGTTCAGCTTTTCCCTTAAGAATAGCAATACGTGTTTCCATATCAGGAGGTTGAACTTCGGCAGTCATACCCCATTCAAAACGTGAAACAAGTCGTTTTTCGAGTTTGTCGATTTCACTGGGAGGACGATCACTTGAGAGAATGATTTGTTTATGCCCATCATGGAGCGCTCCAAAGGTGTGAAAAAACTCTTCTTGAGAACGTTCCTTGCCAGCAAAAAACTGAATATCATCGATCATTAAGATGTCTGCCTGGCGATAACGTTTTCGAAATTGAAAAAGAGTGCCATGTTGGATAGCATCAATAAATTCATTAGTGAACTGTTCACTGCGTAGGTAAACAACCTTTGCTCCCTTCTTAGTAGCTAAAATACGATGGCCTACGGCTTGAAGAAGGTGTGTTTTGCCAAGACCACTATCGCCATAGATAAAGAGGGGATTATAAGTGCGTGCTGGTGCTTGAGCAACAGCCATGGCTGCAGCATGAGCGAATTGATTATTAGATCCTACAATGAAACTCTCAAAAGTGTAGGAGGGATTGAGCCCTGCCGTAGCAGATGATTTTTTAGCAGAAGAAGCGCTTTGTTGTTCTGCAGGACGAAGGCCTGTTGAGGGGTCTTCTTTTTCTTGTTCTTGAAGTTCTCGAGGAACAAAATGAAGAGTCCGTGGATTTTTAAAAATTTCTTCAACGGACGAGTTGAGAAGATTCGAATAATTGCTTTCAATAAAAAACTGATGGATTGGATTAGGAACACTCAAGGTGACCGAATTTACATCGCTGTTCATAATATGAACATCACTAAACCATCGTTTGTAACCATCAGCGCTAATACGCTGACGAATAATTTGAGAGAGCTGTTGCCAAAGTTGTTCGTTGCTGAATTGCATGGGACAGGCTACAGGTTGCAGGCTACAGGCTGCAGAAAGTTTGGTGTGGAGATTATTAAAATTATGATCACTTTTTCTCAAAGAAATATTGATGGATTAAGAAGTAAGGCTACAGCATTTTTGAATGAAGAGCAAAATATCAAAAAATCGAGATAAAGCTAAGGTAACCAAAAAAATTGGCTGCCGGGATGAACTCCCTGCAGTCTGCAGTCTGTACTCTGCAATTTGTTACCGTGCTATTCTAAAAAAGAAGCGAATTTATACTCAAGAAAAAAGCAATCGATACTTATAATATATTTTCTAAAAAAGAATCAAAATGCTTGACCTGGATGTCACTTCTCGACAGTGAAAGGTGAGAAGTGAAGTGGAAGCAATAGGGCTAAAAATAGAAGATAATCTTATTATATAGGATAATTTATTTTTTTAATTTTATCTATTAACCAGTGCGATAGTGACTTAAAAAGTATATTTCATGCTCCTGTACTATGGCTTGCAAGAAGCTTAATAAATACTGTGTCGGATCTGAACCGTTATCTTCGCTAAAATAATACCCTTCTATAGTCACTGCGTCAAAATCCTTCGTTCTTTTTGTCTTATTAAGTTTTGTGTTGCGTCTTATTACGACGTCTATGAAATAGACGGGCTCATCGTTTTGTGGTTTTCGGTGCGAAAAGGTAAGGCACAAATCATCGTGACCATGCTTCCTATAAAAACATACCAGGGCCAAGAAATCTCGGGCCACCAAGTTGGCATGAAATGAGCAAATTTGATAATACCTGGGAGTTCTACTTTTCCAAGAAAGAGAACACTGGTCATGCCAATCACCATAGCGATAACATTTGTTTTATCATTCCCCCGTGTTTTTGTAAGCATGCCAATTAAGAAGATACCTAGTAGCCCCCCATACGTATAACCTAAGATGCCAATGGCAATCGGAATAATAGTTAGCCGAGGATTTAGAAGTACAGAATAAGCGGCTATTGTAGCAACGCCTACCATAAGTAATCCAAAGATGAGGGTGGCTCTGCGAGCGGCCCTTACCGAAGTTCGCTCATTTGCAAGAGGGTTGATATAGGGGAGATAAAAATCGGTAGTGAAACTAGTTGCCAAGGCATTGAGTGATGCTGAGGTGGATCCCATCATGGTTGCCAAAACACCAGCAATAATTAGTCCACGTAATCCGACGGGGATATTATGGATAATAAAGTAAGCAAAAATTTCATTGTCAGGTATTGCAGGAGCACTTTCCATGTGTGAATAGTAAACAAAGAGAAGGATGCCAATACTCAGGAATCCTAGAGCCAGTGGAATATCAGCAAATCCACTTAAGATAAGGGAGAGTCTTGATTTGTTGACATTGGAAGCGGTCAGAAGACGTTGTACCATATCTTGATCGGTGCCATGAGTGGCCATGGTAAGAAAGGTAGCGCCAACTAAAGCAGCTGGGAGAGTATACGGTTCAGCTAACATTTTTGAGAGAGCAGGTCCAAAAGGGAGTGTTGTATCCCATCCACTTTGAATCCATTGAAGGTTTTGCCAACTACCAAAAGTTTCTTTTACAGTATGAATTCCACCAATACGATAGAGTAGGAGCCAGATAGTAAAGAAAAGAGAGCCAATCATTAAGCTTGCCTGAATGAGGTCAGTCCAGACAACAGCCTTAATTCCGCCAACCATGGTATAGATTGTCGTAATGAGAGTAATTAGCAAAATTCCCCAGAAGTAGTGAGTAAGAGTTGTTGGTGTTGTCGGATAAAAGTAATGCCAAAGGACAACCAGGATAAGACCTCCTAAGTAGAGGCGGACTCCAATTCCCAAAACACGCGTAAAAAGAAAAATAGCACTGGCAGTATTTTTCGTTGCTGGGCCAAAACGAACGGTGAGAAATTCATAGATACTTCTAACGCGGTAACGGTAATAAGGAGAAATAAAAGTATAGGCAATAATAATACGGGCTAGAATTGTTCCAATAGCTAGTTGGCCATAGAAAAAAGCACGTGTCTTAAACCCTTCCGCAGGAGTTCCCAAAAATGTTGCGGCACTTGTTTCTGCTGCAATAATGGAAGCTAAGATTGCCCACCAGGGAAGGGCATGGCCGCCAAGTGAAAATTCTTCTAAAGTTCGGTTATTGCGTCCTGCATAAAGTCCAATGCCGATAATTACGACAAAGTAGAGCAATATAATAGATGAATCAATGGATACAGAGTACCAAGTAATGGGGTTATCCATCAGATTACAGGTTACAGGTTGAAGGCTGCAGGTTGCAGATTATTAGGGAAGTAGTAACCACCAATGTTGGTAGTTGAGAGATAGAAGATAGAAGATTGCATTTTAAATGATTACTTTGCAGTCCGATTATTTAATTCAGATCCGTCCTCCGAAGGAGGGGATCTGAATGCCTACTTCACGTTCAATAGCCGTAATGAGTGAGGAGGGATTGGCTAAAGGGGCAAGGAAACCAGGTGATTCTACTTCTGTAATAGAAAAACGATGAGCCAAGGGGCGCAGGCTCGTGATAGTTTCTGTTGTTTGACGGTTTGATTCTTGCGCTACAAGTAGTGCTATGGGAGCCGTGATCGTTGTTAGCCTTGCTGGAAGACTACGCCAGAATTTACGGGAGCTTTGAGCTAAAAAAGCATGCTCAGTTCCATATTGTTGTGCTGTGGATGTTAGGACAGTGAGGATTTCTTCAAAAGAGGGATCTTCGGAAGGAAAATGAGAGCGGATAAGCCAGTTTCTAATAGAAGCCTCTGTGCTTAACTGACGATGATAGACTAAGCGTGCAAGA
The DNA here is from genome assembly GCA_035287205.1 of Chthoniobacterales bacterium. Classification (GTDB taxonomy): domain Bacteria; phylum Verrucomicrobiota; class Verrucomicrobiia; order Chthoniobacterales; family UBA6821; genus CAIWMF01. Next base: position 36,060 of record DATEBV010000358.1, read on the forward strand.
GGGGGAAACCAAGAAAGAGAATAGGTGCCTGCTAAAGGGAAAGGACTTTTAGTTCCTTTTATGGCCAATAAAGGCATCCAGAGAAGAAGACGCACCACTTTATTGGGATAGGAGGCGCTTAAAAGAAGAGCAAGGTTAGCACTCAGTCCCGAAGCAATAATAGTAACTGGCTTACCCTTGGTTGTGGCTTCTAGAAACTCTGCAAGAGAACGTGTTTGGGCATGAGCAGAGATGGCAGGACGAGGGCGCTGAGACTCTCCGAAACCAATCAAATCAGGAACTAAGACCTGATAATTAGGTGCAAAGTGAGGATACACTTTAGACCATTCGAAAGAGGACGCCCCTGGGAAAACACCATGGAGAAAGAGGAGAGGCTCTCCTTCTCCTGAAGTATGATAAACGATTTCACCCGAAGAGGTATTTAGAACACGGGTGGCAAAGACGGCGGGTGAAATAGCTTCTGAAAGAGGACTACGCAATGGATTTTTCCAACCTGATCGAAGTGCTAAAAGAAGAGCTCCTAGAAGTCCCACACCAAGACCCGCCCCAACACTCATACCGATGGGGGAGAGCTTGTCCGGAGAATGATTTTTTTTAAAAGACTTGCTCATTTGATGCTGTAATTGCTCATTTCCTTCTGGCGATCAGGAAACCTTGAAATCACTAGTCAGCGGCTTCACAATTTCCCTAAACTCTTAGATGTTTTCTTATAGTCTTTGCCAGAATGAGTTAAACAATTAGCTGGTTCTAATTGAACATCACCAGTGCCTTTGATGATTTTTCCAATAATTTTGCCTCCGACAAGTTTGGCTACTTGTTTTTCATTTTCTTTGGATACGACAAGAACCATGCCAATGCCCATATTAAAGACACGGTACATTTCTAGCGGATCGATGGAGCCGCCCTGTGCAATCAGTTGAAAAATAGCAGGAATTTTCCAAGAGGTAGAATCAATAAAAGCATCACAATGACTAGGAAGAATTCGAGGAAGGTTATCGATGAGGCCTCCTCCTGTAATGTGAGCTGCTGCGTGGAGAGTTTTTTTTCCTAATGTTGCTACTTTTTCAAATGCTGGAAGGTAACTGCGATGGACTTTGAGTAATTCTGCCTCCAATGTTGTGGTAAGGCCTTGTGGACGGCTTGAGAGTTTCAACTTCATTGTTTCCAATAGGACCTTTCTTGCAAGAGAGTAGCCATTCGTATGGAGACCATTCGAAGGGAGTCCAATAAGACTATCACCTACGGTGACACGACTTCCATCGAGGAGTTGTTTGCGATCAACAACACCAACAATGGTTCCAGCAAGATCATACTCACCAGGATGATAAAGTCCTGGCATTTGGGCTGTTTCACCTCCGATGAGGGCGCAACCAGCAGCTTTACAAGCACGTGCTACTCCTGTGATGATCTGGCGAAGTACAGTGGGTTCAAGTTTTTCTGCAGCAATATAATCCAAGAAAAAAAGAGGGCGGGCCCCTGTCACTGCAATATCATTCAGACAATGATTGACAAGATCAGCGCCAATGGTGTCATGACGGTTAGTTGCAAAAGCAATTTTTAACTTTGTGCCAACACCATCAACACTAGAAACCAAAACAGGATCTTTGATTTTACGTCCTTTAAAGTCAGGGCGAAAAAGACCACCAAACCCACCGATACCACCTAAAACTTCAGCTCCATGTGTAGGACGTACGAGCTGACCAATTCCTGATTTAAGACGATTGCCTAAGGCAACATCAACTCCTGCTTTAGCATAGGAACTGGTTGAAGAACGTTTTGAGAGAATTTTGGAAGGAGAAGGCATGGTAACTATTCGGCCAATAGGCCGAATGTAAGTTTAAGTTGTAAGTTTAAGTTGAAGTTGATTTTTGGTCACTTCGTGACAATGTAAAAATTTATGAGAGAGGAAAAAGGGGAGGTTGAATGGTTTCGTCAGGCAAGAAATGAGCTTTTTTGCGACGTTGTTCCATGATAAGTTTATCAAAAGAAGCATCGAAGGGTACCGGATACTCACCTGTAAAGCAGGCAAGACAGAAACTCTCTTTAGGAAGTCTTGTGGCCTTGACCATACCGGCTACATCAAGGTAACCAATGCTATCTGCGCCGAGGTATTTGCAGATTTCTTCTTGAGTGTATTGATTAGCGATCAGTTGTTTTGGATCAGGAAAATCAATGCCGTAATAACAAGCATGGCGATGAGGGGGACAACTAATGCGAAGGTGGACCTCTTTGGCACCTGCTTCTCTGAGGTTGATAACTCGTGTTTTAGCGGTAGTGCCCCGGACAATGGAATCATCAACTACAACCACACGTTTTCCTTTTACAGAATCCCCAATAAGGTTGAGTTTCACACGTACATTAAAGTCACGAATAAGTTGTGTTGGTTGGATAAATGTACGTCCGATGTAATGATTGCGTACAAAAGCAGGGTCGTAAGGAATATTGAGTTCTTCAGCAAATCCGAGAGCGGCATAAATTCCTGAGTCAGGAACAGGAATTACCATATCAGCTTCTACAGGATGAAGTCGTGCGAGTTCTTGCCCCATACGAACACGAGCCTGACTTACATTAACATTATGAATATTACTATCAGGACGTGCAAAATAGACATATTCAAAAATACAAAAAGCTTCTCTAGTGCTTGTGAAGGGAAACTCCGAGCGGATACCTGATTCATTAATAATAACAACCTCTCCAGGTTCTACATCACGAATAAAGGTAGCTCCAATAAGATCAAAAGCGCAGGTTTCCGAGGCAAGGACCCAAGCATCGCCAAGCTTTCCGAGAGAAAGTGGACGAAATCCATGAGGGTCACGCACTCCAAGAATTTCCTTTTCGCCCATGATGACTACACTAAACGCTCCTTCAAGATGGCGTAGAGAACCCAGAGGGCTTGTTTCTTCTCCGTTACTGCTTGGCTGAGCTAGGAGGTGAAGGATGATTTCACTATCTGAGGTAGCTTGAAAAACGGATCCCGTTTGTTCTAATTCGGCACGCAAGCGTGTGGCATTGACTAAATTTCCATTATGGGCAATAGCTAATTGTCCACGGTGGGTATCTGCCGTGAGTGGTTGCGCATTAAGGAGACTACTTGATCCTGTGGTTGAATAGCGGACATGACCAATGGCTCTTGTTCCGTGAAGTTTTTCTAGCTCTTCTTGTTTGAAAACCTGACCGACAAGGCCCATACCTTTGGTAATTTGGAAGGGAGTTTGATCTCCACTATAAGTGGCAATGCCGGCGCTCTCTTGACCTCGATGTTGAAGTGCAAAAAGGCCGTAATAGGTTATCAATGCTGCTTCAGGATGCCCGTAAATAGCAAAGACGCCGCATTCGTGTTTAGGATAACTCTCAAGATCACAACCAAGGTCGTGATTTTCAGGTTGATTTGGAGGTTGAAAACTCGCAGTTGGGAGTGGATTCATTTATGAAGGCAGATAACCGTTCAGCCCTCGCTGTGCGGCAACTGAAGTAATAGGAAGAAGGAAAAAAGAGGAAAAAACAGCCACAAAAGAACGACCAGAAAAGTGCAGGGTAAAGAGTAAAGGGTTAAGAGTTCTGAGGCGGAATTTGCTAAGTCAACACTATATGACCAACAGATGGGATCTAGCCAGCGAGAAGAGCAGAAATTAACCGCAAAAGAACACACAGGAACAACAAAAATTCTGTAATCAAGATAAGAACCTTAGTAGTGTAAAAGTTGATACGGTATAAGATATCATACGATACGATTGCTGTCGAGTAACCGTATAGGTCCTTCCAAAGAAGAGTAGGTCTTAATACCTATGGTTAAGGTAGTAGTAATTTTTAATAGCTTTTTTAATCAATGGCCTAAATTTTATGTTTAATGACAATTCTTTAAAAGCCTTTTCTAATTTTTCAGGATGCTCTATGAGGTCCTTGCAGATAACTGCCGAATTTTTTGGCAATACGAGTTACAAATTCTTTCTCATGAGGAGGCATTGTGTTGCGATTCACAAAAGCCCAGTTGGTTTCATACAGGCGCAGAGCTGTCTCCTCCGTCATTTGTGGAGTATGACGATTCCAACATAACGCTGCCAATTCTGGAAAGTCATTCCAAAAAATGAGCTGATCTTTATGATGCTCGAGAATTGCATTTTGCATGAGAAAAGTATAGGCGTTGGCGTTACGGCTGTCGACAGGAAGAAGGAGCAAATTAACGACAATAATTACTCTGTTAATTACTTCTACGTTCTTTGTGTTCTTTTGTGGCTATTTTCTTCCTTCTGCTTATTTCAGTTTTCGTCTGCCGGTTGAACGAATAGTAGCTCTACGAATTTTCCAGTGACCTCACCAAGAGGTTGAAAAATTTCCTTGTTCCACCAGTGATAGCAATTGGTTGAGTAAGAGTACCAGGTAGTAGAAGATTCTGGTACTGCTGGTGGTGAAAGTTTCAAAAGAGCCTCGAGTGCTTTAGGAATATTCAGTCGTCCTGCAATAATTTTTCCTTCGAGCGAGGGGATTTTATCCGTTGTGTTGAGTAGTGTCGTAATGAGGGTATCATAAGGTTGATCAGGAAATTGATCTTTAAGGAGAGCAAAGGTTCCGCTAACAAAAGGCGCTGCCATGGAGGTGCCACTACAGATGGCATAGGAGGTATTAGAGTCGGCATATGTTGATGTGATATCCACTCCAGGGGCAGCTAAATGAATTGTTTTAGAACCATAATTTGAAAAGGGAGCAAGCTTGTCATCCCATGTTGTTGCTGCCACGGCCACAATGTTATCAAGTCCATAGCAAGCTGGATAGATAGGGCAGAGATCGCTATTGACCGATTCATTTCCTGCTGCGGTGACAAAGATAATGCCTGCCAGGCGAGCGCGAAAGATGGCGCTTAAAAGCGAAAAATCAAAGCCTCCTTCAGAGCACCAGCTATTATTTAAAATTTGAGCTCCATGCCTACGTGCATAGTCGATGCATTGAATTGCATCGCTGCTTATACCGACACCATCAGTATTAAGATATTTGCACGCCATCAGTTGAACATGTGGAGCAATGCCAGCAACTCTAAAATAGTTGTCGCTTGTTCCTCCAATGATTCCTGCGCAATGGGTACCATGGCCATCGTCATCCATTGGATTACCATTATTATCATAAGCATTCCAGCCATAGGTGTCGCCGTAGGTTGGAGAAGGGTTGCACCACATGTTAGGAGCAAGGTTGTGATGAGTATAACGGATTCCTGAATCGATGACCGCAACGATGGGTGCAGAGTTATTGAGTTGATTCTTTTTCGTTGTAGGAAAAGAGGTGTTCTGAATTGTTGGTTGATCGAATTTCCAGCTCCACCAGGAATTCCAATTTTCATAAAAGCTGTTTATATTAGGAATGGTAGTAGCTTTGCAGATAAAATCGGGTCCGCTCATCGAAGCAATCATTTCACTGGTCGCAAGTTGATCTAAAGCCTGTGGTAATGATTCAAGTGATGATGAGGAAAGATTGACTTGGTAAAGAGGGGCGTCGGGAGTTACTTGTTTGATAGAGATTGCTAAGGATCCCAAGTTTTTGAGAAGAGTCATTGGTTCTTGTTCATCGGCTAAGGTGACTAGTAAATGGTCGGCAGCCATTTCTTGCCGCGTAATGATACAGCCCGAAGTTGTATCAATGATTTCTTCAGTGCGAATATAAGGGTATTTAAAATCAGTTTGTAAGATTCTTAATCGCGTATTCTGATGAGGTTTAGGACCTGCAATCTCTTGAGATTCGACCACATGAGCACCGGGAAAGAAGTGTAATTCCTCATCAGAGGGATGATCAAGAGGGGCAGGGAAAGAAGCAGTGATTCGTGGTGGTAAGAAGGCGCTGGTGGGTGCTGATGGAATGAAAGGATTTCTTGCACTCTTTGCGTGAGCTGTAGCAATAACTGAACGATTGTGATGAGAGTGATTGCGAGAGGAAGAGAGAATGGAAGTGGTTGAAACAGGAGTAACTGTTTTCTTTTGATAAAAGATTCCGATAAAATATGTGATGACAATGGCAACTAATGCTACATTCACCCTGAAAATTTGAGAATGATGTCGTTTCATAGTAGCCGCTCAGTCCCCGTTCCGCGTAGACTGAAGAAAAAAAGAGTTTTTTATTGTAACGTTGTCTTTCTTAAAGAAAAATCGTCATTATAAATGATGCCGTAACTACCAAGGTAGATGCCTTGGTAGTTGTTTAGGAGTTTAGGGGAGCAACTATTTACGGCAGGCCTTAAGACCTATCTAAGTGACTACTTTTTGAATAAAATGCAGGAGTTATAGAAAAACTTTCCCTTAAACCCTTAAACATTTAAACTATTAAACACTACCAACGTCTTCATAGGCGTTGGTAGTTACAAGATGTCTAAAAAAAGAAATTAACAAGGATAGAAGCGATGAATGAAAGAAACCTGGAAAATAAAAATACCGGTTCGCTTTTTACCTTGTCACGAAGTGACCAAAAATCAACTTAAACTTAAACTCTCAACTTAAACTTACTGCAAAGTAGTAAATACTCTTTACCCATTACTTTTTATGAGACTCCTTCTTGTCGATGGTCACTATTATCTTTATCGGTCTTTTTTTGCAATTCGTGGATTGAAAAATTCCCTGGGAGAACCAACGAATGCCATTTATGGATTTGCAAAAGCCCTGCGCAAGATGTTAGTTGATTTGAAGCCTGATGTGGCAGCAGTGGTTTGGGATGCAGGGTTGCCAGAGCGTCGTACAGAGCTTCAACCAGCTTATAAACAGCATCGTGAGGAAATGCCTGATGAATTAGTAGTTCAAGAAAGACCCCTCCGTGAATTAGTCTCCTTTTTGGGATTTAAGAGTGTTTTACTGCCTAATACAGAAGCTGATGATTTAATTGCGTCTTATGTTATAGCGGCTCGTACTGAGGGGATAGAATGTGTGGTGGCAACCAATGATAAAGATATTTTGCAGCTTGTCAGGGAGGGAGTCTCGATTTATTCGGTGTCTAAAGTAGACTTAGAGAATTCTAAGACAGGTCCTACAGGATATGCATTGCTTGGGATCGATGAGGTAAAGGCTAAATGGGGTGTTGAACCAGCTCAGATTGCTGATGTTTTAGCTCTGACAGGGGATGCGGCTGATAATATTCCAGGAGTTGTTGGTGTTGGAAAAAAAACAGCGGCTAAATGGATTCAGCAGTATGGATCGCTTGACGCTTTGCTCTCAGAACCCAACCTGGAACCTAAGATTAAGGTTAAAGTGGATACTTCGAGAACTCAGATTGAAGAAAATCGTCTTATGGTAGGGCTTGATCTTGATCTTCCTCTTCCTTTACCCATCAGCGAGATGATGATTACCCCTCGTTATCCAGAACTTATTAAAGCCCTGAAGCATTTTGAATTTCGATCTTTAACCGCAGAGGTAGAAAAAGAGGCGAAAAATGCTGGCGTAGTAATTCAAGAGGAAAAGAAAATAGAGAGGGCTTCACAGCAAGGAGAGTTCGCATTTTAACGTGCCAACGTCAAATAAAACTATTAAGAGAAGAAAAGAAGGAATAGCCACAAAAGAACACAAAGAAACACAAAAAAGAAAACCGGATCGTAACTTTGTTTGTTTCGGCTTTAATGAATCATTAGACTTCTTTGAAAATTCGCCTATGCTAATGAAGTACAAGGAGTCTACGGCGCGCAAAACCTGAGTGTACAGCAGTACTCGATGGTTTAAGATCGAAACTTTTATTTCCATCGTAGCGAGACGTAGCGTTCATCGAATCTTCCGCAAGTCGTAGTAGATGGAAATAAAAGTTTCGTTCTAACACCGGAGCGACGAAGTAATTTATTAGCAGAAGTAGAATTTCCAAAGAAGTCTTATGAAACGACAATTTGTCCAAGAGATGGGGCGTAGCCCCCGTTTTACCATTCTTGAGTTACTCCGATGCTCAGAAGGAGGGCTTCCTGTTGATGATCTCGCGACAAAGCTTTCGATGAGTTATATGGGAGTTAAAGCTCATTGCCTTGAAATGGACGATGAAGGATACCTCGAAACATGGCGTCAACCAGGAAAACGTGGTCGTCCTCGGATGCTCTATCGGTTAACAGAAAAAGCTTATGATCTTTTTTCTGAAGAGAAAAATGATCTGGCTCTTTCATTTCTTACTGTCTCAAAGAAGCTTTTTGGTGCTACAGCACCTCAGAAAATTTTGATGCTTCATTATCGTGCCGTTTCTGCCAAGTATAATGAGCAGATCAAAGGTGCTACGACAGAAGAACGAGCAGCTTCTTTTGCTCGTATACGTCATCGTGAAGGATATCTCAGTGATTTTGAGGAAGGTCCTCCTTGGCGTATTATTGAGAATCACTATCTTTATCGCGATCTTTTAATGGCCTATCCCGAAGTGGATGCCTTTGAATGTCAGATGATCAGTGAAGTTCTTGGTGTGCCCGTACGGCGTGAAGTGACGATGGTTGCAGGATTGTATCGGGCAATTATTAGCAGCAAGCTGTAAGTGCTGCTTTGCAGTTTGTTTAAGTGGGAAGAAGGAATAGCCACAAAAGAACACAAAAAAGCACAAAAAAAGAACCTGGGTGGTGGAATTAATTAATTAGAGTCTCTAAGTTGAATAGATAGGTCATTAGTACCTCAATTCCATTTTGTAAAAAGATTATCGATGATATAGGAAATTTTTGTATTTCTTTGTGTTATTTTGACTCGCTCGCTCCCGTTCAGCAGCCCTATAGGGCTATTCGAGCAAGGCTCTTCATAGTCCATCTCACGGCCGCTCGATTACTGGTATTGTGGCTATTTTCTTCCTTCTTTCTATTACTTTAGCTTAGTTTGAGCTCTCAAAAAATGTTTCAAAAATAAAATTAATTGTTGAGATGAATTTTCTGTAGCCTGCCACCTGTAACCTGTAACCTGCTGCTTATGCATTCTTTTCATTACAATCATGGAACTTTTCACTGTGAAGAAGTTGATCTAACTACCGTCGCTAAAGAGGTGGGAACACCAGCTTATGTCTACTCAGCGAAAACTGTTCTTGAAAACTACCGTCGTCTTAACCAGGCATTAAATCCTCTCGATCGGATGATTTGCTATGCAGCCAAGGCCAATAGTAATCTTGCTATCCTTGGTTTATTAGCCAAAGAGGGAGCTGGGTTTGATATTGTTTCTGGAGGAGAGCTCTTTAAAGTATTGAAAGCAGGAGGACGTGCTGATCGTTGTACTTTTGCCGGCGTAGGGAAAATGGTTTTTGAAATTGAATATGCACTTAAGCAAGGAATTTATTGCTTTAACGTTGAGTCAGAGGGGGAGTTAGAGCTTATCAATGAGGTAGCCGAACGACTTGGGTGTGTGGCTCCTATAGCTCTTCGTGTAAATCCTGATGTTGATGCACCAACGCATCATTATATTTCTACAGGGAAGAGTAAAAATAAATTTGGCATTGGGCTCGATCGCGCTGAAGCTGTTTATGCGCGTGCAGCAGCACTTCCTTATCTTAAGATTCGGGGGCTCCAGACGCATATTGGTTCTCAGATTTTAGACGCAGCTCCTTTTGCAGAGGCTGTCCATAAATTGACGCCCCTTGTTAGGAAGCTTCAAAAACTTTATGGATTAGAATTTTTTAGTATAGGAGGGGGTGTAGGGATTGGCTATCGTGGCGCTTTAGCAAGTGATCCGGCTTGCATGAAGCCGATGACTGCGGCGTTGGACTCGAAATCTTTCTCAGGCAGTATGCCCCTATACAGCCATCCTCAGATTTCATCGTCCGCCTTGCAGCATCGCCGTCCTGCGTCGCCGGATAATGAGGTATCAGGTCTGAGTCCAGAGGCCTATGCAGCTCAAGTTATTGAACCACTACGAGCGCTTGGTTTAAGGATTCTTTTTGAACCTGGGCGTTTTATTGTTGGTAATGCAGGGGTGCTTTTAACAACAGTTCTCTATCGCAAGTCGACACCTGCCAAGAATTTTCTGATTGTTGATGCTGGTATGAATGACCTTATTCGTCCTGCACTCTATCAAGGCTATCATGAAATTGAACCACTTCGGGAACCCATTGATCGTCCTCTAGAAAAGATCGATGTAGTCGGTCCTGTCTGTGAGAGTGGTGATTTCTTTGCTCAAGATCGTATGATACCTCGTGTTGAACCTGGAGAACAAGTAGCACTCATGAGTACGGGAGCTTACGGTTTGGTGATGGGTTCTAATTATAATGCACGTCCTATGCCACCCGAAGTTCTCGTGGAAGGAAAAAAAGCGACCGTGGTGCGGAGACGGCAGACCTGGGAGGATCTTATTAGCCTGGAGGTACATATTCGGCCAACAGGCCAAATATAAGTTTAAGTTTTAAGTTTAAGTTTAAGTTGATTTTTGGTCACTTCGTGACAAAGTGAAAAGTGAAGCGGCATTTTTATTTGCACCTAGTTTTTTGCTTTCAAAGTCGCTTCAGGATAGGGGTTCAACGTGTCTAGAAAATTTTATCGTCTGGGTTAACTGAATACTTACGCCTGAAGGGCGGAGAAGAAGAAATTAACCACAAAAGGACACAAAAGAAGAAGTAAAGAGTGAAGGATAAAGAGATGGAAGAAATAGCCACAAAAGAACACAAAGAACGCAAAGAAGAAGGGCACAAAAAAAGAATGTCAGTTAAAGTGAGCAGTGCCGAAATGGATGCTATTAATGAAGCTTTAAAAGATACAAAAAAAGGGATTTCTTTAGAAGACTTGCATCAGCAGTTAAAGAAGGAACGCTTAAAAAACTGGAGAGAATAAAAATATCGCTTCGCGTCTTACCTTGTTACAAAGTGACCAAAAACTAACTTAAACTTAAACTTTTATTCGGCCTGTTGGGCGAATAAACCTCGTCCCCACATCTTCTCCAACGAGTGCTTTCTCGATTTGCTGTGGCTTTCGTCCATCTGCAATGATGGTTTCAATGCCTGCGGTTGTGGCAACTTCTACGGCTTTGAGTTTGGTGGCCATTCCTCCAGTAGAATGTTCTCCTTTTTCAGGAGTAACATGACATAAGACGTCTTGGAGGTTAGTAACCAAGGGGATTCTTTGTTGAGGGATGCCGCCTAATGTTGTCATCAGCCCATCAGTACTGGTTAAAAGAATTAATAGACGAGCCTTCATCATGACGGCAACTTCTGCTGAGAGTTGATCATTATCTCCTAGGCGCAATTCTTCGACAGCAACGGAATCATTTTCATTGATAATGGGAATAACATGACGCGACGTTAAAAGATGGTTTAATGTTGCTTGAGCATTATGACGTCGTGATTTTGTATAAATATCTTCATGGGTTAGCAAGAGTTGTGCTGTGGTCACTTCATGATAAGCAAACTCTTTGGCATAAGTTGCCATTAGCATCGGTTGTCCTACGGCAGCACATGCCTGCTTTCCTGCAACATCGTTGGGACGTTTTTCTAAATTTAGAGCATGGACACCAGCGGCTATGGCACCACTACTAACAATAATACAAGGGATTCCTTGTTTGATAAGAGTTGAAATTTCGGAAGCAAGACGTTGAATTTGCGCTAAGTCAATGGCACATCCACCTGGTTCTGCTAAAATGCCAGTACCGAATTTAATAATAAGAGGATTCATAGGCTGTAGGAAAAAATTCACCACAAGGAACACAGAGATACACAAAGAGCACAAAAAAAGAATTTTTATAAAAATTCTTTAACATGTTAAGAACTAAAGAAGATTAGTGAAAATAAATCATAACGCATTAGTTATAAACATAATAAATATTTTTGAATTCTCTTTTTAACACTGGGTTTGCGTTCACAATTCCCCACTTTAAAATTTTTTATAAAAAATTTTATCTATGTGTTCTTTGTGTATCTATGTGTTCCTTGTGGTGAATTTCTGCCAACTACGATGACATTTGTATAACTACGAACAGTTACCTTGGTAGTTTTGCATGAGTTCTAAGAATCCCGCTTCAAGAGCCAATGCTTCCTGAATACCTTGTTCCAAGGAACGGCGAAGTGACTCGATGGCATCTAGAGACCGCAGTAGGCATTTCGTTTCATTTTCACTCATTTTTTGTTCGTGATTTTCCTTATAAACAGCACGTAATCGAGCTCCAAAATAGTCTGCTAAGGAGCCGAGTAAAAAGGTGCGTTGTTCGAGTGCTGTTGCTTCAGAAGAAGCTTTAAAATATTCGTCGCGTTGGTTTTCCCAATTACCTTCTGTTGTTTTGCTATAATGTTTTTTTTCAGCATTAAATTCTTCTTCTGCCGCATTAAGGGCCTCTTCTCGTGCTTCCCCTAGCAATGCTTGAAACGAACGCGCTAGTTGAAACGCTGCCGTGGCATCTGTAGGTGCTCCAGGAGCAAAAAATTTCTCCATAAGAAGAGTCACTTTTTTTTCTTTCTCTTCAAGAGGGCGTTCTTCTTTAGAGTGAATAGAGAGAAGAATACAACGTGAACGAATTGTTTCTAATAAGGCTTCTGGTAAGGTTGTTAGTAAGAGTAGGAGAGTGCGTTCTGGTGGTTCTTCAAGCGTTTTAAGAAAAGCATTCGCTGCTGCAGGAACCATCCGATCAGCATCTTCAATAACAGCTACTTTATAGGAACTTATTTGAGATTTGAGATGAAGTTCTTCCTCAAGCTTGCGGATCTGTTCGGTAAGAATTTTTCGTGATTTTGATTCGGGAGCTATTTGGTGAAAATCGGGATGTGTAAGAACATGAAGTGGACCGCATCCTAAGACTAAGGCTGCAACTTCCTCGCTAAGGAGTCGAGCTCCAGCATGAAGGTTGCCAGAAATAAGATAAGCATGACCAAGGCGATCTTCGGTAGTAGCTTTTTGTAGAAAATGAAGTGCTTCTTCTTTAGAAAATGCCATGATAATTATTCGGCCAACAGACCGAATATAAGTTTAAGTTAAAAGTTTAAGTTTAAGTTGATTTTTGGTCACTCCGTGACGAGTTGAGAAGCGAAGCGGTGGTTTTATTTTTTCCCAATTTTTGATTTTGAAGTCGCTTCAGTAAAGAATCTCAATAAATTTTACCGGGTGAGTGGACGAATATTTACAGGATATGGGTGAGAGCTTTAAGTTTGGATAGGATTTTTTCAGTGACTTCGTCAGCTGATCCTGAGGCATCGATAACAATAATACGGTCAGGTTCTTGCTCTGCCAGGGTGAGATAACCATGGCGAATAGCTTCAAAAAAAACTTCTGATTCTTGTTCGATACGATCAGGCATTGTTGATGAATTGGCATTACGTGATACCATTCGTTTACGCCCTATAGCAACTTCAAGATCAAGTAAGATCGTAATATTAGGAAGTGTTCCTCCTGTGGCAAATTGGTTCATCCAGGTTACTTCTTCTTGATTTAATGCACGTGCTACCCCTTGATAAACGGTGGTAGAATCAAGAAAACGATCGCAGAGCACAATAGCTCCACGAGAGAGAGCGGGACGAATGATTTCACGTACGAGTTGAGCCCGACTTGCTGCGAAGAGAAGTAACTCTGTTTCAGGAGCCATAGCCGCGGATTCTGGAGCATATTGTAAAATAGAACGAATCTGTTCACCTACACCTGTTCCTCCCGGTTCTCGCAAGAGCAGAACCTCACGGGAGGGGGATGTGACATTGCCCTTTTGAAAAAACTCTGCCAGGCGAGCAATCTGCGTTGATTTGCCACACCCCTCCGAACCCTCAAAAGTAATAAAAAATCCACCATTATTCAAATTTTCCTCGTGGGGAAGAGAACTCTGAATGAAATGATTCGACTGTTCATTAATGGTACGATTTAATTGCATGGTTTATAATTTATCGTTGTTCTCGAAAAAGAGCATCAAAAAAATCTATTCTATTCTTCAAATAGAATTACTTACAGTCAGTAGACTCTAAGTAGGCCTATTGACTGAATAGTTACGTCTATCTGAATACAATTCTTATGAATATATCAAAATCTTCTGAAAAGAGAGTTCTTTCCAAACTCGCTTCTGTTGATGAAGTGCAAGGAGTCGACGGCACGCAGAACCTGAGTGTACAGCAGTACTCGATGGTTCAAGATCGGATGTTTCATACACATCGTAATGAGGCGCAGTGCAAGGCCGATGAGGTCAGGAGGACGAAGGATTTTGATGCAGGGCTGTATGTTTCATACTGTCCCAGTCAAAATCCAAGTCCGACGCAGCATTCATCGAGCCTTCCTCAAGCCGCAGTAGATGAGGATGAAATATCCGATCTAACACCGGCGCGACGAAACAATTCATCAGCAGAAGTAGAGCTTGGAAAGAACTCTACGGGGTATTGGCTTGT
>DATEBV010000359.1:0-8244 GCA_035287205.1 Chthoniobacterales bacterium
ATTTTTTATAAAAAATTTTATTTTGTGTTCTTTGTGTGCCGCTTTAGCGGCTTTGTGATCTTTGTGGTGAATTTCTTCCTGCTTGGACTACGTTGGTAGTTATGCTTATACTTTAAAAGAAACTATCCCATTAGAAAAAAATATTCGAGCCAAATAATACATCAGAACAGGCTATCATGTTTCATCCATTACCTGCGCTCTTTCCTTCTCATTGAGTTCTCGCCAGGTGCCAACAGCTAAATCGCTCAGTTCAAAATTTCCAATACGAACACGTATTAATCGTAGTGTAGGATAACCTACGGCAGCCGTCATCCTTCGAACTTGACGGTTTTTTCCTTCGATAAGTTCAAGAGCTATCCAAGAATCAGGAATAGTTTTTCTCATACGAATAGGAGGAATTCTTGGGGCAAGGACTGGCTGGGGATCGAGAATCCAAGAACGTGCAGGAAGCGTCTGATAATCTTGAATAGTTATCCCCTCTTCGATTTTTTTTAAAGCTTGAATCGTTGGAACCCCTTCTACTTGGGCCCAGTAATAACGCTTATGAGTATTCTTGGGATCAAGAAGGAGCGTATTGAGACCTGGTTCATCACTGAGTAACAAAAGCCCTTCAGAATCGGCATCCAAACGACCAATAGCATAAACCTGAGGAGGAAAGTTAAAATCAACTAAGGGCTGATGAGGTGAACCATCTTTAGTGAACTGAGATAAACAGCCATAAGGCTTATGAAAGGCAAGTAACATAGGTAGATTTCGACAGTGAACAATTTTTGAAAACGATTTTTAACTTTGTTTGATACCTAGCTTAGCTACAGACAAGTAAAGAGTAATGAGTTTATTTTCTTGCCTTCGGCAATTAGTTTTTAAAATTGCTCCGTAGTAACATATTTGGCCTTTCGACTAAATAGTTACAATTGTTTTGCCTCTTCAATCAAGGGGTTTTCAAAAGCGCTTGCATAGGCATGAAGTGTCGAGGCCTTGATCCCTAGTTTCCTTCCAACATCTTTCCATCCTAAGATGACATGCAAAACTTCTTTAAGAATATTTTTAGCTTCAGTCCTTGTGAGCGCAAAGCGTGGTGCTGCATCAAGCGCCATAGCTATTGAGGATGAGGAGAGGTCTTCCGTAATAGGTGTTTTAGGAGTACGCGAGCGCTCTGTTTCTGGAACAGGATTAAGATCATAAGCAGGAGATAAAGACCAACGACCTGCCCTTAACATGAGAAACCCATGATTACGGAGATGATCGTCATAATTGCTAGCAAGAAGTGAGAATACAAGACGCCTCCACATCTCTTGAAGATCTGCATCAATATTGTCCCCAAATTGTCGAATACCATCGGCAAGGAGCGTGTAGGCACCTGGATCATTCTGTGTAAGTCCAAGGAGTGTATTGCCAGAAAGAAAAGGAATACGTTCCTCTCCTTTGCGGTCAAAACGTGTGATGATGGAAACGCTCTTTCCTCGAACAGAAAGAAGCCGATGTTCGGCAACATTAATTCCGGCTTGCTTAGCTAGAGTAAGAGCAAGAATTTCCCCAGCGGCGATGTCTCGAATATCGTCGGGTTTAGGAAATTTGGCAATGGCAAGTTGTTCATCTTTTAAAGAGACCGCAGATTTAGGGCGTGCACCGCCAAGTGGCGATCCTAAGGCAAGAAGATATCGGAGATCTTCGGCCGTTTCTGTTTCTTCGTGAACTGCATTAGCGGCATTTAATAAGGCCCCTATACTTAAGAGAGGCGGCACTTTGCCGGCAGAATCAGCTAGGAACGCTCCCTTTTTACCAAGAGAGAAGCGCAGAGCTCCAATACGCGAATTATCCTCAAGAGCAAGGACGTAATCAATATCTTGCCGTAGAGGATCGGAACGCAGACCTTTTCTGGCAGCACGTTCAATGAGAAGTCGCCCCCACCGATCGGGACCACAGTCCTGAAAGACTCCAAAAAGAGAGGCAGCATGATGAGGGCCAGTGCGAAGAGGCAATGAAGTAGGATCAATAGCAAAAGCATCTGAACGCTGTATCCACTCCGAAGCGTATTCAAATGACGTGGAGGGATTACGCTCCGAAGTATAAAGACGTCCTACCAATAACGATTCCTTCTTCCAGTTAATGTACACTTCGATAGTCATGATCGACGAATACGTTGAGGCAACCGACTTTCTTCAAGGTTAAGAGCAATATCATCACGTGCCGGACTAGCAAGATTGTAGAGTCTCTCATGTATCTGTAGAATAAAAGCGGCCGTTGCTAATGTTCCGATAGAAACTGAAGGATCTCCTTTCTCTAAACGCCAGAGTGTGTCACGACTCACAAAAAGACGAGAAGCCATATCTACTGTTGAAATCCTTCTCTTTCGTCGGGCAATTGCAAGATCATGCCCTAACTTGCGCAATGCACGAGAAGCAGGAAGGGGTAGTGATGATGACATGTAGAGGGGATCTCAAAATTAATAAAATATATTATTCATTTTGAGATCAGTTCGCAGTTCGTAGTTCGCAGTTAACTTTCTTGCTTTTGCTAGAAAGCCTATTGCTAACCAGCAAAACTGTTATTTTATTAGGTAGTTTTAATCTGAACTTTGGCCATTTTTTTAGTGGATATGAGCTTTTTTGTTAGAGCAAAAGTATTTTTTAAAGATAATTTTTGGAAGTCATCACTTTTTGCAGACTTTAAAAAATAACACTTCTCTTCGTCATTCCCGCGAACGCGAGAATATGCTATTATGATAAAAATTACGTTCTCACACTCCGTCATTCCAGCGGACGCTGGAATCTAGGGGAATGTCACTACAGAATTGATGAGCCCATAACATAAAGTCTCATTCCCCCTCTTTCAGAAAAATAGTGGCTCCTGGGCATTTCATATTTTCTCGGATTTTCGTGCAGACAGCCTCCTGGATTCCAGCGTCCGCTGGAATGACGTTTAAGGTGTATCGGCTGTTTTTCTAAAATTTCTCGCCTACACAAGTGAACCTCTTAGAACTATCAAATAACTTAAATATTATCCGCTATAGAAGACGGTATGTCAACATCTGTCTTTTATATCTGACGTAATTTTTTTCACCTTCTCATGAAGCGAGCACAAATCAACTTAAACTTACTGCAAAGCAGTAGCAATTAACTACTAACTATTTATTCACGCCTATTGGCCTAATAATTAAGTTGACTTTCTAGCTAATCTCATGGATAGTATCACACCTTTTTTATTTGCAAATATTGGTTACTCCATCGCTTGAGTTTTCTAAAGATCCTTGAATCCTTTATTAGAAAGGCTTCGAGAGCAAAGCAACTTGAAAAATAACAACACCGCTGGACTTCTTAAACGGAAGCGAAAAAGTCAACTACGAACTACGAACCAAATATTTGGCCTGTCGGCCTAATATTTACTTTAATTTTATGGAATCAATTCGCAACATCGCCATCATCGCTCACGTTGATCATGGTAAAACAACGCTGGTCGACCAACTCTTAAAACAAGCCGGAACTTTTCGCGCCAACGAAGCCAAATCTTCAGAAGATCGCATCATGGATTCCATGGATCTGGAACGTGAAAAAGGTATTACCATCAAGGCAAAGAACGCTGCTTTCCAGTGGAAAAATTATCATATTAATATCGTTGATACTCCGGGACATGCTGATTTCGGCGGTGAAGTAGAACGTATCATGAAGATGGTCGATGGTGTACTACTTGTTGTTGATGCCCATGATGGTCCTCAGGCTCAGACTAAATTTGTACTTAAGAAAGCATTAGAGAATGGTGCTAAGCCAATTGTTGTGATCAATAAAATCGATCGTGATAATGCGCGTCCTCACAAAGTTCTCGATATGGTCTTTGAACTCTTTTTAGAACTTGGAGCTAATGATCAGCAGCTTGATTTCCCTGTTGTCTATGCCAGTGCTAAACAAGGTTACGCTAAGAATGAAGTCGACCAAGAGAGCACCACAATGGAGCCTCTCTATGAGGCTATCGTCAAACATATCCCTTCTCCAAAGAAAGCCGATGTTGACTATTTCCAGATGCTTGTCTCCAACCTCGACTATAGCGATTATCTAGGACGTATTGCTTATGGCCGTATCATTAGCGGCAAAGTAAAAGTTGGCGATAATATCGTCTGCATTCACAAGGGTGGTAAAAAAGAAAAGAAATCGGTAACAGCTCTTTTTGGCCATCAAGGCCTTGCTAAAATTGAACTCAAAGAAGCTTCAGAAGGTGATATTATCGGTCTTGCTGGCTTCGAAGATGTTTTTATTGGAGAGACCTTAACCGATAGCGACGAGCGTCCTGCACTAGCTTTCATTGATATTGATCCTCCGACGATCACAATGAAAATTTGTATTAATGATGGTCCCCTTGCTGGTAAAGAAGGCAAACTACTCACAGCACGCCAAATTAGTGAACGCCTCACACGTGAAACACGCACCAACGTTTCTATCGAGGTTAGTGATACTGATGTCGCTGGTCATTTCCAAATCAAAGCCCGTGGAGAAATGCAAATTGCTGTTATCGTTGAACAGATGCGTCGCGAAGGTTTTGAACTCCTAGTTTCACGTCCTGAGGTTATTTTCAAACGTGATGAACATGGAGCGCTCTTAGAGCCACTCGAAAGTGTTTACATTGATGTACCGAAAGACAATCTCGGCGATATTTTGCAAAGTCTTGCTAACCGTAAAGCTGATATCATCTCCATGGATCACCAGGCTCATAGTGTCACGGTAGAGGCTATCGTTCCAACACGCGGACTCATCGGTTTTGAAACAGATTTAGTCAATGCGACCAAGGGTCATGGCATTATGTCTCACCTTTTCAAAGAGTATGCTCCTTACAAAGGTGAAATTCCAACACGCAATAATGGTGTGCTCATCTCGATGGAAAGCGGAATAAGCATGGCCTATTCTCTTGATACGGTACAAGAACGTGGTCGCCTCTTTATTGGACCTCAAGAAGAAGTTTATGTTGGTATGGTCATTGGAGAAAATGCTCGTCCTGATGATATGCCCGTCAACCCTTGTAAGGGAAAGAAGCTTTCTAATATGCGTAGTACAGGGGATGGTAAAGGAATTTCCTTAACACCTCCCCTCAAAATGACTCTTGAACGTTCGCTCGAATATATTGCTAATGACGAGTATGTAGAGGTAACTCCTCTCAGCCTACGTATCCGCAAGAAAATCTTGGATGCAACAGCTCGTAAGAGATCAAGTTCTACGCCTACTGCTTAGCTTAGTTGGCTCTGCCAACTAAGCTAATTGATAATTTATAGTTAGTAACTATTACAATTCGTTTAGTTAATCTGTACTCTACCTTATTAGAAGATGGAAGATTGGAGATAGAAGATAGAAGTTGAGGCCTCCGGCAAATAAACAAAATGAGAAGAACGAACTGAAAACAAAATTTAGCTCTCATACAGTTATTTTTTGATATTGTAACTTTTGCCAACAAATTTTACTTTCTATCTTTAGCAGATTCTCCCGGATAAAATTTCTATCTCCAATCTTCTATCTTCCTGCATGACTCCAATCTTCCATCTCCAATCTTCCATCTGCTAAACATCATGGGACGTCAATGGCTCTTAGCAAAACGTGAGGTCTCCTCACTACGAAAATCGAAAGCAACAGGAAAATTCGTTCGCGAAATTACTATTGCAGCACGTCAAGGTGGTGCTGATCCAGCTTCAAACACTCGCTTAGCAGCTGCTATCGAAAAAGCAAAACGGGAAAGCGTTTCTCGTGATGTTATCGAGAGAGCCATTAATAAAGGAGCTGGTATTGGGGATGATAAAACCTCTATAGAGCATGTCCTCTTTGAGGGATATGCTCCTCATAAAATCCCTGTTATTGTTGAAGTCTTTACTGATAACAACAATCGCACGGCACCAGAAATGCGTGTCCTTTTTCGCAATGCTCAACTAGGAGCTCCTGGTAGTAATAAGTTTCTTTTTGATCATGTTGGTCTTGTCGAAGCCTATACAACCAATTTGAGCATAGACCCTGAAGAAGCAGCTATTGAAGCAGGAGCTGATGAAGTCGAGAAACTCACCCATGAGCAAAATGATGATATTCCTGAAGGCACATTAGGTGCTCGCTTGATCACCGATCGCACCGCAACCCATGCAGTCTCCAAATGGCTCTCAGAAAATGGATGGACTGTTATTACGAGTGAAATCGGTTACGTCGCTAAAACCTATCCACCTCTTGATGAGACACAACGGAGTGAAGTTGGTGTTTTCTTTCAGTCACTCGAAGACCATGACGACGTTCATCGTGTCTGGGCAGCGATGAAATAAGAGATCAACAACCTGAGAAAAAAAATTAACAGGGATGGAAGGGATGGAAGGGATAACAGAGGGACAAACCAAGAAAACAAATCATCTGAGCTCTTCTCAAATTATTCTGAGAGTTTAATATTTTGTTATGCTTACTCAATTGTCTTCTATCCCTTCCATCGCATTCGTTCTCGTGAACTTTCTATTAACTCCTTTCTTTATTTGATTACGCTAAGGAATGCGATGAAAGGGATAGCGGAGATTTAAATTAAAAATGGCATGCGTAAATTTAATGAGTGTGCAAAATCAAATAATGATTAGATCTTCAGTAATCAGCATTCTTTTTCTGCCATCCCTTTCATCCCTTCCATCCCTGTTAATTTTCTGAAAATCTTGACACTTTGTTATTCATCTTCAATGTTTTAACGCATTAACACTTGTCAATATCCCCGCAATCATCGAGTAAGCCACTACACCAACAAAGAGTGCCACCAGAAGGATTACCGCTGGTTGTATGAGCGTTGTGAGATGGCCAATCTTTGAAGAGAGTTCTCGATCGTAGCGCTTAGCTGCTCGCGCTAAAGCACCAGAAATATCCCCTGTTTGCTCACCAACGCTTAAAATATCGATAAGAACCGGAGGAAAAAAACCGACACGCTTCATTGAGCGAGCAAGACTATTTCCTTCACTCACTAAAGCGGAAATCTGATGAAGCAGCCCTCGTAGATAGACATTTCCTGTAGCCCCCTGTAAAAGATTAAGGCCTGCTAACATAGTAACTCCATTAGAAACAAGAGTTGCTAAAGTTTCAAGCAACTCAGCAAGAAAGGTTGTTTTTAATACTGGTCCTATCACAACGATATCGAGCATTGCACGATGCCACCATGATTTAACGACAGGAGTTTTAAGCGCCATCCTAATCCCTGTGATCACTGCTCCGATAAAAGCTAAAATAGCCCACCACCAATGCCCACAAAATTCACTAACCCAAATAAGACATTGGGTAATAGCAGGTAACTTCTGCCCCGATTTGCTGAGCAATACAGAAAGTTGTGGTACTAAAAAGGTAAGAAAGATAAACATCAGCAAAAGAGCCGAAGCAAAAACAATACTTGGATAGACCAAAGAAGAGGTTACTTTCTTCCTTAAATCCTCAATCATCTCAAGATGAGCACACTGTTTTTTTAAAATTTGTGGCAAAGCACCACTTGCTTCTCCTGCAGCTACAAGATTACAATAAAGAGGGTCGAAGGACTGGCCACACTCACGAAGTGCTTTAGAAAAACTAATTCCTTCACGAACACGAGAACGTAAAATAGCAGCTACTCCTTTGACTGGTGACTTTTCCTGACGTTGCTCGATCACCTTAAGCGCTCCTTCGAGCTGTAATCCTGCTTCCAAGAGCTCTGCTAACTCTTCCGTAAAAAAAAGAAGTTGAGGAGTTGTTAATCGTGTTAACCTAAGGTCTGCAGCTGATTCCGTTAATGATCCTTTTTTACTTTCAACTTTTTTAGTCCCCCCACCTTCTTCTTTGAGAGAACTTGGCTGTAAACCTTTCTCACGAAGCAGACGATAGGCTTCATTTTGAGTAGGCGCATCGAGTATACCTGTTTGTTGATTGCCTGAGACGTCAAAGGCTCGATAATTAAAAATGGGCATTGGGATAGGCTGAAGATACCGCTACTGCGGTAGGAGATGGAAGATAGGAGATAGAAGATGGGAGGGAGATAACTATTCGGCCAACAAGCCAAATAGAAGTTTTAAGTTGATTAATGTCATCCTAACTGGCTGAAATTCACCACAAAGATCACAAAGAGCACATAGAAAAATTTTTTTATAAAAAAATTCTCTGTACACGACAAAAAATAAATAAAATTGTAACCCGCTGGTAAATTTCTATAATACCGTTCTTTTACAAGGAGAAACGAAAATTATATGGATCATACCAGCGAGTTAATAGATATCTTAAACAAAAACTTTCAATG
>DATEBV010000360.1:0-4190 GCA_035287205.1 Chthoniobacterales bacterium
TTTCTGCCTCAAAGTCTATAGCTAGTTGCTGAATAGTTTTTTCTTTTTCAATTCTTTCATGATCTATTTTTGTGATAGCTTCTAAAACTCTTTGATCTCTAGCAAATTCTTGCTGTTCCATTTCAATTCCTTCAACAAGATCTTTACCAATTTCATGAAACGGAACATAGATAGTTTTTACAGCAATCTCTTTGGCAGTTCTTGCTTTTTGAGTCTTTTCTGTAGTCTGTTCTACAGCGAGTTGGCATACCTTAACTTCTTGTGCACACTCTGTTACTGTTTGCTCTACGGTTTCCCTTTCACTTTGCACTTCTTGGAGGTGAACCTGAAATTGCTTTTTAAGAGTTGCCAGTTTTGCCCTAGCTACCTTGCCATTCTCTTCTTCAATTTTATCATCCAATATTTTCAATGCTTTCTGTACCTCTTCTAATTGAGTAGAGGCTATGGAGAGTTTTTCACGAGCTTCTTTTTCTGCTTTTTCAGTCGCAATAATCTGTTCATCATACCAGGTATTAGGGATGAAGGATGGTAGAGCAAATAGGGACTTGGCAGTTTTGCCATTCCTACTGTAACTTCGCGACAACCTGGCATTACGAAGGTTTTGGATACTCGCAGCTTTTTCCTCAGTCTCTTTTTCTGTTGCTTTCGTTTCGTCTTTTGCCAGCTCATTAACCTGGACAGGCTGAACTTTCTCTTGCTCCACTTTTATCTCAGTGGAGGGTGATGTAATTACAATTTCTTTTTCTGGAGTTTTTTCAGGTTGGATTACCAGGTAATAATTTAGAGAATCGCCACCTGTGAGATTATTCTCAGAAGGAATAGCAACGGCCTCCACCATGGGTATCGATGGGTCGACAAAACTGTGTGCTACTGCCGTAGTCTCATATATAGACGTAGGTGGCTTCGGAGGTGTAAACAGAAGTGAGCTTTGAGAGGCTGCTAGATTAATAGAACTTTGGGATGCGTCTACACCTTCTCCTCCCATGGAGATTTTCCCTGCTGTTTTTGGAGTTACTTGCTCCTGTTTGACAGGAGATGAGAAAGTTGAAGTTTCTTCACGTGAACTATGAACCGTTGCTGCAGTAAGAGCATCAAAAGCCTTTCTCTCTTCTTCTATTGCCTCTTTAATATCAGCGGCAGCACCAGCACTCTGAGCAGTATCTTTGACCTCAATAGCAAAAAGAGTAGCTTCAGCTGTTGCTACTCTTGCCTCAGCAAGCTTTTCCGCAAGTTCTTTTACTTGAAACTCATAATAGGCTTCATCAATATAAGCCTTCCCATGAAGAGAGGCTTTAAATGAATCTAATTTTTTGCCAGCTGTTTCTCTTTCTCTCGTAGCCTTCTCTAATACTTTTTTGCTCTTTTCTACATCTCTTTTTGCTTTTTTCTCTGCTGCAACCCACTCTTTCATTTCTTGAGAAATACCTTCAGCAGTTTTGCGTTCAGCAAGTGATATCGTCGCTACTTTCGCAAGGCAACTCATATAAATGTTATTACAAATTTCATCTTCAAGAAATTTGCTAACTCCCGTTCCTTCTCCACTCTCTTCGGTTAGTGCAGTTGCTGTTGATTCTACTCCTCTTTGTCCCGTTATTGCCGCATTCGATGAACTATTCCCAACAGGAGAGTGCGTTGTAGCAGCTGTTCCTAACGGAGTTTTAGATGAGTTGGCTGTTTTCCCTGGCGATCCAAAGACCCCTTTCAAACCTTCTATCCCCTCTTCAAGGTTTTTCAGTTCTGCAGGATCCATCATTAAGTGATAACTCAAGTCAAGACTTGAGTTATCACAGTTGGCAGTTGGTGATTCGTAGTTCGTAGTAGTTTTACCTCCCCGGTCAATTTGAAAAGAAAGACCCACCAATGGTAGTTCTGCCATTTCTGCCCCTGTCCCCTGTTCCCTGCTTAGTGCCTGCAACCTGCAATCTGTACTCTGATTCTCCGTTTCCTTCAACCTATCACCTCGAACCTCTAACCTATTTTGAGCCTGCGCAAGAAGGAGACTAGAGATTGCTGAAGCAGCAAGAAGGATGGATGGTATAATTTTTTTCATTGGTTTGATAATAGATTTGAGATATTTTAATTTAAAAAATGTTTGTTGTATCGTTATTATTCGACTAACAGACCAAATGTAGGTTTAAGTTGATTCTACGGCCTTTAACCTATAGTTTAGAGCTCGCCTCCAAAAGAGAGAGCTCTAAATGGTTACGTTTGGATATGTCTACTCAAGTTCTTTTTTGATTTTGATTTTCCTTTAAGAAAAGTCAAGGTAAAATTCTTTTTTTGTGTTCTTTTGACTCGCTCTAACCTACTCGGTTCGTTACTCGAGTAAAGGTTGCTCTGCGTAATCTATCCCACGTTGTGAGGGTATTATTTGATTGTTATTATAGAATGAGATGCAACACATAGAATGTAGGATTTGAAATTTCTGAATTATTTGCTCTGTGGCTCTTTGTGATGTTTTAGTAGTTTCTATGGTAAGCAAAAGAGGTTGTTGGCTCTAGTTATAATAAAATTTGGATTTTAGAAATGAATAGTTTATAAAATAAGATTTCGAATTACCTTGTATTTGAATTAGGCAAAATAGCTTTTACAGAAGTTTTTTCACCTTCAAGTCGTTTCCTTTCTTCTTCAGATGCGGCGTAAGCATCTTCATTCGTATCTTCTGTTCTTTCATGAAATACTCCATGAGATTCTGCCACTAAAACGATTCTCTCTATTTTAGTCCAAAAGGAACCGTCTTCCCTTATTTCTGATTCTTCAGCATGTTCTCCCTTTAAGTTTTCATCTTCTTTGGTACTACTGGAAGATGATTTGCCAGTGTGATCTTTTCCCACCTTTTCAACTACTTCTTTTTCTGTTTTAGGAGTCATCGTAGGCCAACTGAACCAACTTGATTTTTTGCTGCCTTGTACGTTGGCTGCTGTCGCTGCTTCCTTAGGAAGGGCCTCTTTTTTTTGTTCCGATTCTGCTGCTTTTTTCAGAGATTCTCTTTGTGAATTTTTTGTAAAAACATTTGTAAACAAAGAGTTTATAGTTCTAGGTTCTGCAGCTCTTCTATGTTTTACTGCAGCTTTCTGATGTTGTCCAGCTTCTTCTCTTAAAAGGTTATCTAAACATTCAAGAGATTCGTGAAATCTATCGTTGCTTTGTTGCCACTCCTGCTGTTCAAAAGAATCAGATGAAGCATTTTTCATAGCCTTACTTTCTAAAGAAAGTTTTTTCAGTTCTTCTATTTGAACTTGGATTGCTTCTTTCTTAGCATTATCTTCAGCAGTGTGTTCTTTTGCTATTTCATCTTCTGAAATCTTTTGAGAGGTTTCTATTTGATGAATTTTCTCTTCAACCTGATGTTGAGCTTCTAAAGCAGCTGCTTTCTCAGGCCCTGCCTGTTGAGCTCTTTCTTCAGGAATTTTGACTGCGATAGCATTTTGAGAAACCTTTTCTTTAACTTGTTTAAGAGCTAACTCTGTAGTTTTAACCTTCTGATGAGCTTCTGCTATCTTTTTATTGGCAACTTCTTCGGCAATGTGTTTTTTTTCAGCTTCCTCCTCTAACTTCTTTTTAGCTTCTTCTGCTGTCTTTGTTGCTTTCTCATCTGTTTCTGCTTGAATTGCTTTTGCATCTGATTCTACCTGAGTTGCTTTTGCTGCATTGAATAAGCATGTATCTTCGCTCGAATTTCCTGCTGCACAAGCCTGGGCTGATTGTTTATACTGATCTGCGGCGCGTTGAGAGGTTGTTGCGGCTTCGCGGTAGGCAGCTGAGAGTGTTATTTTTCCGGCTTCTTGGGCCTCAATTGCTTTGACACCGTAGTCTGCTTTTGATTGGAGGGAGCTGCCTTCCCATGCCAAACTCTTACCCTCACTCGAATTCCCTGCGGCTAAGGTTTGGGCGGATAGTTTCTGCTGATCTGCGGCGCTTTGAGACGTTGCTGCAGCTTCGCGGTAGGCTGCTGCAAGAGAAGTTTTTCCGGCTTCTTGGGCCTCAATTGCTTTGGCCCCGTAGTCTGCTTTTGATTGGAGGGATTTGCCTTCATTACCCCAACTCATACCCTCATCTTTTTTTCCTGCAGCTTTGGTCTGCGCTGATAGTTTCCGCCGATCTGCGGCTTTTTGGGAGATTATTGAGGCTTCGCGATAGCCTGCTGCGAGGGTTGTTTTTCCGGCTTCTTGCGCTTCTATCGCTTTTGC
>DATEBV010000361.1:0-3128 GCA_035287205.1 Chthoniobacterales bacterium
TAGCTGCAGCTCGCTCAACAGCTCTTAAGGAATCATCAGCCCATACCTCATCTCTTGCAATTTTAGAGGTTCCTCCTCTCTTCTCAACGACTTTTTGAGCTTCAATTGCAGCATCTTTAGCCTTATCAACCCTAATAGCCCAGACCTCTGCAGCTCCAGGAATTTTCTCTCTAGCTGCTTTTAAAGCATGTAGTTCGGTCATTTTTGCATAGTTTTTAAGAGCCATCTCTTCTAACTTACTAACTTCATCGTAGAGCGCTTTGGCCTCACTCTTACTCTTGGCTTTAGTTTTATTGTTACCCTCATAACTACTATGATATTTTTCCTGAGCATTAAGTTTAGCCATATTAACTTTCGAAAAACAAGTTGTCATATCGGTTTCTTTTTTTAAAAGCAAATCAACTTTATAAGTCCCTATTTCTTGAGTAATCTTTGAGGTTTGAGCTGCAGGAGATTCTCTGTTATTTTCATCTTCATACTTACTGAAGGTAGCTTCTCTAATAGCATCTTCTCCTTCTTCTGCGTTATATCTTTTCTCAACTACTTCTAGAAGAACGTTCACTGCGCGATCTGCCTGTTTGAGTTTATCTTTAGCGACGGCAAGTGCTTTTTCATCGTGAGACTGTGTCACTCTGATCATGCTCACACTCTCGTCTTGATCGGCTAATAAAGACCAGTGTCGTTTAGTTTCATCAGCAGCAGCTCTAGCCTGTTCCACTTTATTAGAAACTGAATCGAATGCAGCACTAGAAGTCGTACGAAAGTGCTCCATCACTCTTGCTAATTCATCCTCTGCCTCTTTGACGTTAGCGGCAAGTCGATCGGCTTCGGCTCTGGCTGCCCAACGCACAGTGTTAGCATCCCACGTTTTTGCCATTCTAGCATGGATCTCTTCTTCTTCTTTAATTCTAGAACGCTCAGCCTCTGCCTCTATGTCTCTCTGATCAGCTTGAGTCCAAGCCTCCATTGCTGCTTCATCATTAACAAAGGAAGTTCCTCCTGATGTAATGCGTCTCCCCTCTGCTTGACGTGCTAGGACTATCCATTTTTCTTTTGCAATGAGTGCTTCTTTTGTTGCCTTTTGGACATTCTTAAAAAGAGCAGAGGAGGAATCATTGGCAGCATTACTAGCTCTATTAGAACTTCCAGTTATTCTACCAAAAAAACTATTCCTAGGCGCACTTATACTTTCCTTACTCATACTAGCCCTGCGTTGGAGGCTTTCAGAAGCTTTATCAGCCTTATCAGCTAGCTCATTCGCTTCTTTCCATGCCATCCAACGAGCGTGATCCTCCTTAGTTGGATTGGTGATTTCAGGAATAGTGATTTCAACATCCTTACTAGCTTCAAAATCTTCATCAGCTCTAGGTGACTTGAGTATTTCTTCTCTGCTTGAATGAGTTCCTTCGTTTTGGATATCTATGGTAGTGATTTCCTGAGCTGGTTCTGAAGATTGTGATTTTGCCTTTCGTGCTTCCCGTAAAAGTGCTCTCCCTATCTTCTCCATAACTGTATCGTAAATCAGAGGAGGTTCAATGGCTTTATCGTCGCCATGAGATAAAGCAGATGAAACAGCAGGAGTAGTTACCAAATGTTCTGTCTCATCTTTTTTTAACTCCTCTTCATAATGGTAGTTATTTTCAGGAAAAACATCCCTCCAAGCTGCTCTGTCAGCCTCGACATGAGCTTTGAGCCTCTCACTATCTCTTATAAGCGGTTTTTCAATAGCATCTTTATCTTTACTTGCTTTAAAAGCTTTCTTCTCTTCTTGATCTAAAACAATATGAGCATTCACTAATTCTTCTTCAAAAGCTTTTATATTTTTAAAAGATTGTTGAAGATCATCAAAAGTCGTGCAAAATTTTCTTTTCTTCTCTTCTATTGCACTCACAATTTCTGGTCTACTAGGGGCCTTTTCTAATTGATTAAGCTCTTCATTCATTTCCTCAAGTCTTCTTTTAGTCTCATACTGAAGTTTAGTTGCCATGGTAAGTCTTTCTTGAGCCACAATGACTTTTTTATTTGCAGTTTGAGCAGCATTCGTAGCTTTTTTAAAAGCCGCTTCAAGCGGCTCTAGAAGGAAAGCCTTTTTAGATTCTTGTTTTTTAACCATTTCATCGGAATAGCTTATTCTCTTTTTCCAAGCAGCAGCAATTTCTCTCTCGACCCAAGAGGAATGAGTCATTCCATAATTGGCAAGACTTTCAATTAAATCAGGATTTCCTTTCCCTTCCTTAACTATGCGGGCAGCCCATTTTTTCCACTCCTCCTCATCAAGACTCGTCACTGGAGGCTTCAATCGTTCGAGGTCATTTTTCCGAGAGGCACTCTCGTGGAGCCGTGCACGTTGTTCGAAGTCTTGGGCTTGTTTTCTTAGATCTATGGACTTCTTATTAGCAGTATCAGCTTCTTGAGTAGCCTTCTCTACTTCTTGGCTTGCATTTTTTACGACTCGTTTGGCAAGCACCACATCCTTATTTACCCAAATCTGGTTAGCTATCTCGGCTGTCGCAAAAATTCCACAAGCAAGTCCTGCTAATGGAATGGGAGATGGAATGACACTTAAAGGCTTTGCAACTGCCAGTGAGTATTTAGCGATTCGCCCTAAAAATGTCTTTTTTGTATCTACCTTATTTCGCGCTTCCGTAACGTTCTCAAGAAGTTCTTGCGTATGACGATGCATTGTTGCTTTGAATTCAAGATCTCTTTGAGCAGCTGTACGCTCTTCCCATGCCGGCTGTTCTATTATCCATAGTTTATCAGCTTCTTCATAGTGATGATTTTCATTAGCATGTATGGTAGAAGTCTCAATCATCTGCCGAAGGACATTGGCTGTTTGCTCGTTTTCTCTTCTTACTGCAACTTCAAGCTGAATAGTGTCGGGAGGTTGAGGAGGTCTTATTTCATTCGAAATTAATTTACCAATGGTTTCTACTGTTTCTTCAACTGCAGGATTCATCATTAACTGCGGTGCCACTGAGGTGGCGATACAAAAACCAGTATTGGATTTCAGACAGGGATCAAAGGCGCTTTGCGGTTGGTTGTACGTAGAAAGAATCGAAGAGTTTAAAAAATTTGTTTGAGCTTCCTTCCCATCTTCACTTAGTAAAAAGTACGTAGACCCTTCA
>DATEBV010000362.1:0-21839 GCA_035287205.1 Chthoniobacterales bacterium
GTTTTTTAGACTACCAGCGAAAATGAGCAAATGCACGATTTGCCTGAGCCATTTTATGAAGATCATCTCTCTTTTTGATAGCAGCGCCTTGTCCTGTGGATGCGTCCTTAAGTTCATTAGCAAGTGCTTTTGCCATAGGAATTCCTTTACGCTTACTAGCAAAAGTTACTAACCAACGCATCGCCAAAGCGTGCGAACGATCACTAGCAACTTCCATAGGAACTTGATAGGTCGCACCACCAACACGACGACTTTTGACTTCAAGGCGAGGCCGGATATTTTCAATAGCTTTTTGAAGTACTTCCAGAGGATCCACTACGTCGACTGCCGAACGGGTAGTATCAATGGCTGTATAGACAATCTTCTCAGCAATAGAACGCTTCCCATTACGCATTACAGAAGTAATGAGACGGGCAACAAGAGGACTAGCGTAGCGAAGGTCACGTTTAACCTCTTTATGAATGACTCGTTTGCGGCGGGACATGGTATTGCTTTAGTGTTAAAATTTAAAATTTGTTGAAATATGAAAAGTCTATTTAGGAAAGACTACTTTTTCTTAGCCTTAACTTCTTCTCCTGCTTTAGGGCGTTTTGCCCCATACTTAGAACGACTGCGACGACGACCGTCAACTCCCAAACTATCAAGAGTACCTCTCACTATATGGTAACGAACTCCAGGAAGATCTTTCACACGACCTCCACGAACAAGCACAATGGAGTGTTCCTGTAAATTGTGACCTTCACCAGGAATATAAGCGATCACTTCCTGACCATTGGTCAAACGCACCTTGGCAACTTTGCGCAGTGCTGAGTTTGGCTTCTTGGGCGTACGAGTCATGACTTGAACGCAAACGCCCCGACGCTGTGGACAATTCACCAAGGCAGGTGATTTGGATTTCACCAAGACCTTGCGGCGTCCTTTTCGTACAAGTTGATTGATAGTCGGCATAATGTTTAATTCGGCTCTAGGTTTTTCGGCAATCCTCCTCTTCTATCTATTTAAGGAGCATAAAGACAATACGTCAGCGCATCATCTACCAAAAACCTTATCAAAGCCGGACGGAAGAATGTATAGTAATAGTGAACTAGTGCAAGAAGAAATTAATTTTTTTATTATATTTTTTTAGAAAGAGGATAAGTACTAAGACAGAAATCTTGCTAATGTTAAAAAGTTAAACAGTTGAGGAGTTGAATATATCTCGCCTGGAAGCCAAGAGATAGCCTGCTCCAAGTATACGCTGGCATGATCAATACTACTCACAAAGTGAAGTAGATCACGAGCAAATGGCAAACAAAGAATCTCAAAATTAAAATATTTTCCTCATGAATCAACAAACTAAAATAACTACGAACTATAAACTGCCAGTTGCAAACGGCACTCACCATGATTGCCTCGGCTCCCACATTCCAACTATTGGCGGTGCATCTCGTGCTATTGATAGGGCTATTGAGATTGGTTGTACAGCCATGCAGATTTTTGTGAAAAATAATATGCAATGGTTTGCCAAACCGCTTTCGGAAGAAGAAGTCAATTCTTTTATTCATCATCCGCTGCGTTCACACCTTAAGGCCGTAATTGCTCATGCAGGCTATCTTATTAATCTAGCCGTTGAGAATTCTGAAAATCATGAAAAATCACTGCAATCGCTTTCAGAAGAATTAATACGTTGCGATCAACTTCAAATTCCTTTTCTTGTTCTTCACCCTGGAGCTCATCTTGGGAAGGGAATAGAACACGGAATCCATTGTGTTATTCAAAGTCTCAATCAAATTCACCAGCATCTTCCCCATCTTAAAGTCCGTATTGCTCTAGAGACAACAGCAGGTCAAGGAACCTGCCTCGGTTCACGTTTTGAAGAAATCGCAGAAATCATTGCTCGTATTAATGACCCTGAACGCCTTCGTATCTGTTTTGATACGGCCCATGTTTTTGCTGCAGGCTATGATCTTTCAATGCCACATGGTGCAGAAAAAGTTTTTGCCCGTTTGAACAAGATCCTTCCTCTTCATCAACTTTGTGCTATTCATCTCAATGACTCCAAGTCAGGCCTTAACTCTCATGTCGATCGCCACGAGCATCTCGGCGAAGGTAAAATCGGAACGGAAACTTTTCGTTGGATTATGAATGCTCCTGAACTTGCAATGCTCCCTAAAATTCTTGAAACTCCCAAAGGAAAAGACCTCGCGGAAGATATCATTGCGATGAAACTACTGCGAAGTTTCATTAAAAGATAGAAGCGAAGAGAAAAAAATAGCCACAAAAGAACACAAAAAATCACAAAGAATCAGAACACAAAAAAAGAATTTTTATAAAAATTCTTTAACGAATTTAAGAACTCAAGATAAAGAATATTTACTATTGTGAAAAATAAGGGGCGTAGGAATTGAGATCTTACTTCAACATAGGGCACCAAATAGCTGCGAAACAGCTTAGCCGAACTAATCAATCAAGTTCACCTCTAAATTTCTTTTTTGTGTTTTTTTGTGGCTATTTATTCTGCCTGTTACGGTGACGTTAGCACAAAAAGGCTCACGAATTTTATTTCTTCCCCGCTGCAAGAGCGGCTTGTACCGCCTCTTCAAGCTCTGCATAGAGTGCAGGATTACTCTTTAACACTTCTTTTGCGGCATCGCGTCCTTGAGCCAACTGACTACCTTTATAGCTTAACCATGAACCGCGTTTTTCAACAATATTTTGCTCGAGAGCAAGATCAAGAAGTGATCCTGTACTGGAAATTCCTTCGTTATACATAATATCAAATTCGGCTTCTGTAAAAGGAGGCGCCACTTTATTTTTGACCACTTTAATGCGTGTTCTATTTCCTGTTACGGTACCGTCACTCTGTTTAATAGCACCAATGCGACGTATATCAACGCGAACGCTCGAATAAAATTTGAGAGCTTTTCCACCAGGTGTTGTTTCAGGGCTACCAAACATTACGCCAATTTTTTCGCGAATTTGATTCGTAAAAATTACACAGGTATCCGCTTTAGAGATGAAGGCAGTAAGTTTTCTCATAGCCGCACTCATAAGCCTCGCTTGCGCTCCTACAACAGAATCACCAATCTCCCCCTCGAGTTCGGTCTTTGTTACCAATGCAGCTACAGAATCAAGAACGACGACATCGAGAGCATTGGAACGAACTAACGTTTCACAAATACGCAAGGCCTCTTCTCCTGAACTCGGTTGAGAGACAAGAAGATCTTCTAAATTAACACCCAGTTTGCGTGCATAGGCAGGATCAAGCGCGTGTTCCACATCGATAAAAGCCGCAAGACCACCTCTTTTCTGTGCTTGAGCAATAACGGAGAGAGTAAGCGTTGTTTTTCCAGAAGACTCAGGACCATAAACCTCAATAATACGACCCCTAGGAAAACCACCAACGCCTAAAGCACGATCGATGATGAGATTTCCTGTTGGAATAACAGATATTCCTTTGGCTCCTGGTTGTCCAAGCCTCATAATAGCACCATCGCCATAGTCTTTAGCAATTTGTTGGATCGCAAGGTCAAGATTTTTAGAACGAGCGACAAGAGCTTTTTCGCTCAGTGCTGGTGTTTGATTGGAAGCTATCGTCGTGGGTGTTTCTTCGGCTTTGGACATAAGGATTGAAGTCGTTTTGCGACAAATAAAGTTAAAGATTGAAAAATTGATTCGTAAAATTTCGTACTATCCGTCAAAAGATAACAGGCATTGTTCAATAATGCCAGTGCAAGCGTTCAGATTCCCATCCTTTGGACGAAGGATCTGAACCAAATGGTTCGACTGCGAAGTTCTAATGTGATACAATGTGCACTTTGCTAAGAAGCAACCGCACCGTACAGATATTTTGGCTCTGTAGCTTGTAGTTCAAAGCTCACTTCCGAAGGAGGTGTAATCTGAACAGTTACAAGTATTGCTATTCTAACATTATTGTAATCAATAAAAATCTTAAATCTTAATCAGCTGATCGATCAACCTACAGCCTATAGCCTATAGTTTAGAATTCACCTTCGAAGAAAGAGGAGAACGGTTATATCCCTTTTTATTTGTTTGCAACACTACTTGGCTATACGAACAAACATTCGCTGCAAACTACGTCCAAATTTTAGCAACGGTATTTTA
Source organism: Chthoniobacterales bacterium (assembly GCA_035287205.1). Lineage (GTDB taxonomy): Bacteria > Verrucomicrobiota > Verrucomicrobiia > Chthoniobacterales > UBA6821 > CAIWMF01. The sequence goes on from DATEBV010000362.1 coordinate 4,105, forward strand.
TTTCGCAGAAATAAACTTTCGTTGGTGCCGACTTTGTATGAAAACTATTCCCACATCACTTTTACCCCGCCTGATGAGCACGCTCACACTCTGGGCTCTCATTATTACAACAGTTGTTATACAATCTGAGATTGGTTACTGTCTTCTCATTGCTACAGCTGCTCTGGGTTCTCTCTGGGAATACTTTTGGCTTCTCAAAGTAGGAGCCATACCACGTCACTGGCATATCGGCTATGTTGCAGGAATTGCACTACTTTTAGGAAATTTTTACTTCCTTCATAATCTTCACAGTCCTGAACCATTTTTTAACGGCTCCATCTTTGCATTTGATGCCACTATCTTAGTTGTTACTATTATAGTTCTTTTTCTACGGGAATTTGTTTCTCCTCATTCTGAACGAAATTCAGCAGAAGGAATTGCTTTTACTCTTTTCGGGATCATTTACATTCCTTGGTTATTTTCTTTTGTTGTCAAATTAATCTATCTCCTACCAAGAGATGCGCATGGAGTTCTTACAGGTACTTATTACGTGCTCTTTCTCCTTGTTGTTACGAAGTTCACTGACGTAGGAGCTTTTGTATTTGGCAGCCTTTTTGGAAAACATCTTTTTGTTCCTCATATTAGTCCTAAAAAAACATGGGAAGGCATTCTTGGTGCGCTCGTCGTAGCTGTATTGAGCGGTTGGGGATTTTTCACTCTTTTTAAAAAACAATTATTCCTGCTTAATTTACCCACAGTACTTGTTATTTCCTTGATTCTTGGTCTTGCAGCCATTGCAGGTGATCTTGCAGAATCACTCTTAAAGCGAGCCCTTCACACAAAAGACTCCAGTGCTACTCTCCCTGGAATAGGGGGAGGACTTGACCTCATCGATAGCGTTCTTTTTACTGCACCTCTTTTTTATTTTATTATGCAGCTGTTGCTACCGTAATCATGTCTTCTTCCTCTCCTCGTCACGTTGTTATTCTTGGAGCTACTGGTTCTGTAGGAGAAAGTGCTGCTGCAGTAACTCGGATGTTACCTGAAGAAATAACTCTTGTTGGTCTTTCGGGTTATAATAATCAAACGCGATTGTTTGAACTTGCTAAAGAATTTCAACCACTGGCACTCTGCACTAAAGAAGCTCAGGGCGCTCAATTACTAAGAGAGCAACTCTGCATTTTAGAAAAATCTTGTTTAGTATTTCATGGAGAAGAAGGGCTTCTTTCCCTAGCCACGTTACCTGAAGCGGACATTGTGCTGGTAACCATTAGTGGTACAGGAGGACTGCAACCAGCCCTCGCTGCTCTTAATGCTGGAAAAGATCTTGCAGTAGCTAGTAAAGAAATTCTTGTCATGGCGGGAGAAGAAATCATGACCACAGCAACTACAAATCAATGTCGTATTCTACCTGTTGATAGCGAGCATAGCGCCATATTCCAATGCATGGAAGGGCGCGATCCTTCTACAATCCGTCGTCTTATTCTTACTTGTTCTGGTGGTCCCTTTCGAAAAAAAACTGCCACTGAGTTATTAAAGGTCACCCCTGAAATGGCACTTTGTCATCCAACATGGAGCATGGGGCGCAAAATAACTATTGATTCAGCAACTCTTTTTAACAAAGGGCTCGAGATGATTGAAGCCCATTTTCTCTTTAACATTCCAATGGAAAAAATCGAGGTGGTTATTCATCCTGAAAGTATTATTCATTCCATGGTAGAGTTTATCGATGGCTCTATTCTTGCTCAAATGAGTCACAATAGTATGACTCTTCCGGTTCAATATGCTTTCACTTATCCTCGCCGAGTGACAGGTCCTTGTCCTTATCTTGATCTCCCAAGCATTGGCCACTTCACCTTTGAAACTCCACGCTATGATGTATTCCCGACACTTGATCTAGCTCGTCGTGCAGGAACAGTCGGAGGCACTCTGCCAGCCGTTCTTAATGCAGCTAATGAAGCTGCTGTAGAGTTATTTTTAACAGGTCAGATCACCTTTCCTGAAATTTGGCAAAAGGTAGAACATGTAATGGATACCGTGCCATTAGTAGAGCATCCCTCGCTTGAGGAGATTCTTGCGGCTGATAAGGCAGCAAGAAAAGCCATTGCTGAGCTAGTTTAATCTTTCAACAAGTCGCAAAACAACTATCACCGTACATCACGCGGTGAAAGCTTCATAAGTACTGTTGTTAGATAGACAGCTTCGGGATATATATTCCGATACTTTGTGATCTCTCGTCGCTCAATAACCTGGAACCCATAACGCTCAAAAACTCTAGCACCTCGACGTGTTTCAAAAGTCACGACCTGCCCATACACTGATGTTACCCCTACATCACGAAGGTAATCAAGATAAGCATTCATAAGTGCTGTAGAGTGAGCAAGTCCTTGTGCCTCCGGAAGAATATTAAAATGAAAATGCGCACTGCGACGAGGTGCTGCAGGAACCTCTTTCCAAGAGTTACGTAAAATCCAACCAATAAAATCGCGTGTTGGGCGACTGTAACGTGGATAACGACTCATCCCTCGAAGAAAGAGTCTCATATTATTAAAAAAACTAAATATTTGCTGCCTCAACGGAAAACGCGATCCAAGTAAATATCCTTTGATGATCCCGCGATGCTCTAACACAAACGACGATTCCGGTTCAATATCAGTATAATAACGAGTCAAATAATCAGCAAAAAGTTCACGATCCTCAAAAACAGGAGCAATATCACGTCCTAAAAAGCCTGTCTCACAACAAAGTTGACGCACCTTATCTCGATCGCCAGAAGCATAGCGACGAATAATAACTTCCGAGGAGGGAGGAATGAGAGAATGTGATGACATAACGTAGGCGTTCAGATCACCCTCCTTTGGAGGAAGGATCTGAACCAAATGAGCTGACTGTTCACTAATAGTACGATTTAATTGTATCGTTTGTTGTGCGGAGATCTGAACGGCTAGCTTTAAGCTAGAGTCTCTTTTCAAGGATGCAATTTAAAAAATCTTTTGTAACTACCAATGTCTCTTTAACTCTGATAATGAATTGCCTTCTTAATTACAAATTAGACTAATTTTAGCAATGTCCTTTTTCATTTCGAAGAAATGAAAAAGGACATTGCTCATATACTATAAGCGCCAATCACTTCCTCATAAATAGTAAAAAGTCGCCGAAAAACAATCTCCCAATCGTAATGTTTTTTTATAGAGATTGCAGCATTCAGTCCTGCTGTCGGTAAATTTGTACGACAAAAAGAATCTATAGCCTCTGCAAGTGAGAGAGGACTATTATTTTTCGCTCCGTATTCTCGTCCACTAAAAATAATACGATCCATTGAACTCCCTTGAATTCCAATCACAGGAGTCCCACACGCTTGGCTCTCGAGCGTCACTAGTCCGAAAGTTTCATGCACTCCTGGGTGGACAAAGAGATCAGCAGCTCGGTAGAGATCAGCTAGATCTGAGGCATTTTGACAATAAGGATGCCAGGTCACTTGCTCCGTCTTTTCTTGAAGTCGCAATAAAGGTCCTCGAAGGGTGCCATCCCCGACAACGAGGAGGTGATACCCTGTAGGATCATTTCGATGAAGATGAGAGAAAGCACCCAAGAGAGTGCGAATATTTTTTTCGGGAGAAAGACGACCCACGTAGAGAAGCAGTTTACGATTTCCTCTTAATTCTAAAATTTTTCGAAGAGACTCTCCTCGCTTTTTATCAGGATAAAAAATAGCTGTATCAACCCCTAATTCTAACGTTGAAGTGTTCTCAACACCCCATTCTGTTAAGAGAGCTGCTAGTACAGGACTTGGTACCAGTGTTCGTTCAAAGCGATTATAAAGTATTTCTACATAACGTCGGGAGATCTCTTCCGCTATCAACACTGAAAGGCCTCCAAAATATTTGGCTACCGATCGAATTGTCGCTTCTGGAAAATGAGAATGATAAAAACCAACCACCGGAATCCCTAGCCCTCGTCCTGAAGCAATGGCCTTCCATGCTACCTGGTACGGATCCCCTGATTCGATAATATCTGGCTGCTCTCGTTCTAAGGCTTCTTCAATCAACGTAAGATTAGTCAATACTCGATAACGTGCTGTCCGTGATATTAAGGGAGACTTAATGGTGTAAATGATATTGCTATCTTTCTCAGATCGCTCTGTTTTCTCTCCCGGAACAATAAGAAGATGCCTATGCCCCATCAGCGTAAGATACTTTGCCTTTTCACTAAGATAACGCCTTACTCCTCCTCCTACAGGAGAGTAAAATTGAGTGAGATCACAGACGAGCATTTTTTAGAAGATAGGAGATAGAAGATGGAAGTTAGGGACAAAGCTTATTTTTAGGAGAGAAGATGCGGTATAGAAACAAAACTTATTTTCAGGAGATAGAAGATAAAAAATGAGAAATAGGGGCAAAGCTTATTTTTACTACTTTCCAAAAGCCTTAACTTCTATCTTCCATCTCCAATCTTCTAATTTGCGCCCAAGGCCTCAACTCTTATCTTCCATCTTCTATCTCCCATCTCCCCATTGAGAGCTTTTTAAAAAGCTCTCATGATTGTTCTGCTAACCAACGTTCTGCTGAAAGTGCAGCTGCACAACCAAGCCCTGCAGCCGTTACTGCCTGGCGATAAACTTGGTCAGCAACATCTCCGGCTGCAAAAACTCCAGGAATATTCATTTCCGTACCATGAGCTGGCTTAAGATATCCTTTTGTATCAATAGCAAGTTTTCCTGCAAAGGGCCCCGTATTCGCATTATGGCCAATAGCGACAAAAACACATTTAACATCAAGTTCACGTATTTCTCCTGAAATAAGATTTTTGATACTAACAGCTCTCATCTCTCCTTCCTCATCGGTAAGATAGCGTTCAATAACTGTATTCCAAAGCGGCTTAATTTTGGGATGTGCTAGTGCGCGATCTGCCATAATCTTTGATGCACGCAATGTATCGCGTCGATGAATAAGATAAACCTCCGAAGCAAAACGAGTCAGGAAAACCGCTTCTTCACAAGCTGAATCACCTCCACCCGCTACACATACAGGAACATTGCGGTAAAAAGCACCATCACACGTTGCACAAGAAGTCAACCCATGACCTACAAGCTCTTTCTCTCGTTCCAAACCCAACCAACGAGCTGAAGCGCCACTGGCAATAATGAGGGCCTTGCTCTCCATCCATTTGCCATCAACCTTCACACGATTAACTCCTTCACGATGTTCAAAATCCTCTACTGTTCCATAGAGAAAACGTGCGCCAAATCGTTCTGCTTGCTGATGCATTCGCATAATTAGCTCTGGTCCATCAATTCCCTCAGGAAATCCAGGATAATTTTCTACTGACGTAGTCATGGTCAACTGACCGCCTGGTTGATTTCCCTCAAGCACAAGAGGAGAAAGATTAGCACGTGCAGTATAAATAGCTGCTGTTAATCCGGCACAGCCGGTACCAATAATAATGACTTGTTCCATAAGCAGCAGGTTACAGGTTCCAGGCTACGGGCTACAGCAAATTCGATAGGAACATGAAAATTCTTGCTCTTCCATAAAAGCTCGCACACACAATTGCGGAAATACCTCTAACTTATTAAAAGGGTGACCGACGGGACTCGAACCCGCAACAGCCAGGACCACAACCTGGAGCTCTACCATTGAGCTACGGCCACCATGAAGTCGCTTCGCGACTTGTTTAAGGGGTTAAGAGTTTAGGAGTTTAAAGGAATCTTTTCAACTCCTAAATGAGTAAGCATTCGGATTCTTTCTCCTTTGGAGGAAGTATCTGAACCAAATAAATCGACTGCAAAGTCGTAATGTGATGCAATGCATGGCATAACTTTATTTTGTATAAAATGGAACCTTCAAATTACATGTTAGGCTAATTTTCCAACGTCATTTTATTTCAAAGAAATGAAATGACATTGGAGCTACTTTGTATGAAAACGAATCACCGCTCCCTCCGTCGTAAATTTCTCTTATTAGAAAAACCAGAACGGTTCACTTCTTTAAAAAGTATAGAGATTGAACAAGGAACTATTGCACGTTATCCCGATCGCGAACTCCGAGTCCGTCGGATTGATAAAAAACATTATCTCTCCTCGCGTGAAAAAACCAATGGCATCATTGTTCCGCAGAATAAAGAACTCCTTATTACAAGCACAAAATTTGAAACACTCTGGCCATTTACCCAAGGAGAACGAATTATGCGAAAACGCTATCTTTTTACCCTTAAAAAACTGCACATGAAAATTGATTGTTTTTTAGGAGAACATGCGCCGTTAGAACTTATCGAAGTTTTTTTTCCAACGCTCACTGCAAGCAAGTCTTTTGAAAAGCCCGATTTTTTTGGTGATGAGGTAACTCATCGTCAAGAATATGACACCTCTGAGATGGCATTGCATGGCATTCCTGAGCCAAAAGGTATTTATCAGATTGGAATTCTTCCCTACACTTTTAAAGATCGAAAGCTTCATGTACTCCTTATTACTAGTTCTTCTGGAAACCGCTGGATTCTTCCTAAAGGGCGTCAAGAGCCTGATATGACTCCTCATGAAGTTGCTGTAATGGAAGCTGTGGAAGAAGGTGGAGTTCTTGGAACTTTACGTCAGGATCTTCGCCTTCGCTGCCAGATGGCTGATGGGCGTTTTCTTCAACTTTATGCAATGAAAATTTCTAAACTCTTAGGAAGTTGGCCCGAAGAAAACCAACGCTTGCGACGGCTTCTTCCAGTCAACGATGCTCTCGAGATGATTGATGATAAACAACTCGCCAAGTCGATACGACGCTTAGCAATGCAATTGAATAAATAGGGCGTAACTACCAACTTCTATGAAGACTTTGGTAGTAGAAGACGGCAAATAGAAGATAGGAGGTTAGGCCTTCGGCAAAAATACAAGATGCAAAGCATAAATCTAAATAAAATTTAAAAGTTAATAAAAGATATACTTATTACTATTAGCCTGCTTTAGCTGGCCTCGACCCTATCTTCTATCTTCCATCTTCTATCTCATCACTACCAACGGCACGTTGGTAGTTACTACGCTGCAATAAAATTACTCGGCTGAACTGAAGAAAGGGCACTTTTTTCGCTGGTTCCTGCGAGTGTTTCTTCTTCCTGACTTTCCACAGTCTTTACATGGGAAGATTTTAATAAAATGATTTGCCATTGCTTCACAACGTCAACAAATTGTTCGACTAAATGGACAAATGCTGTTCCCTCGAGACTCAGAACAGGAGTTTGGTAGGCAAGATAGACTGTTTGAATGTCAGGACGAGCACTTAAGGTTCCTCCCGAAGTAGCAGCCCAGAGAAAATTAGCTTGAACAATTTCTCGAAGTACTTCGAGCTCCTCTTCAGGATGATAAGTACCAATTTCAGAAAAGAGCTCCACAAACTCTGTTTCTTCATTAAAGTCGATAGTAATGGTAGGCCCATGATCCAACTCCAAATCCATCTGATTGGAAGGGAGCGGATCAGGAAATTCAGGGAGATTACAACTCGATCTTAAGGCTTCTAATAAGGAAAGATAGGGGGTAGACATAAAGGTAAGCGTTCAGCTCTCCTCCTTCGGAGGAAGGATCTGAACCAAATAGTTAGACTGCTAATTTAAGTGTAAAAACATTGCATAGTTTGTTGAGAAGCTACTGGACAGCTATTGACTAAAAATCAACTTAAACTTAAACGTAACTATTCGGCCTGTTAGCCGAATAGTTACTTACTCTTTACTTACCTTCTCTGGAAACCGCTGTTTTAACTCTTCTTCTGCTTTTTGAGCTTCCGTTATATTATGAGCACGACGATAAGCATCAATAGCTTTTTTTAAAGCTTTAGGAGTTATTTTAGGATCATTCGTCAGTAAGGCTACTGTCATGTAAGCACGTGCTGCTGCGTCATAATCAGTACGTGTAGCAAGGAGATCTCCTAAAAAGAGGCGAGCTTCACTATTGAGATTTCCTTCCGGTTGAAGCAGCAAGGCTTCGTTCACTAATTTTTCTGCCTCGTTATAATTTCTAAGACCTTTCTGAAGACGTGCAAGAGTCAATGTCGCCTGTGCACGAGACTCTGGATCAGTTGAGAGCTCTAATGCTTTGGTTGCAGAAATCTCTGCTTCTTTAAATTTCCCTTGATTAATGAGGGCTTGGGCTAAGGCAGCTTCAACTTCTGCCGTAAGAAGGTCAATTTTACCACTTTTAACAATAGTATTCAGGAAACGTTCGGCATGCAAAAAATCACCTTGCTGATAAGCCTTGAGACCAAGCCATCGTAATACTTCTCCTGGCACAGCCTCTGACTTAAGTGCTGCCACTTCCCTCATCGTCTCTGGCAACTGTTCAAGATAATAGCGACAAAGTAAAAGCCTCACTCCTGCCTTTTCTCCAAATTCCTTAGGATTGAGCTTTCTTGCCTGTTCGAGAGGAACAATTGCTCCTTTATAGTCTTTAGCTTCAAAAGCAGCCCACCCTATCCAAAAATCCGCCTGAGCTGCCGCTTTTGTTGTTGGATAATAGCGAAGAAGCTGTTGAAACGTTTCTACCATTCCCTTATTATTTTGCTGTTGTCCTAGTGCAAGGGCCTTCTGTTGAAGAGCACATTCTCGTTCGCTAGCTTGAGGATATTGTTCAATGATTGTGGTATAATCGGTAAGAGCACCAGGAAGATTCCCCATTTTTTGAAAGAGCAATCCTCGTTGAATAAGACTAGCAGGAATTTGAGTACCTTTCGGGTAGGTAATGATGTATTGGGAAAAAGCGTCGAGAGCCTTTTGAGAATTGCCTGCACGATTCCAACACCACGCTTCTTTGTAAAGAATATCAGAACTACGCTCGGGGCTTAAAATAGATGCTGATTTTACATCATTTAATAAACTTTCGTACGCCTCAGCTGCATGGATAGCATCTCCCTTTGAAAAAAAATTCTCTGCCTTGAGAAGACGTACCTGTGCTCGCTCGTGAAGATCTGTTGCTAAGAGTAAATACTCTTCGATCTGTGAAGAAAGGGTTGGATCCTTTAGGGCTTGCAGTGTAAGTAAACGAGGAAAGGCAGCCTCTTGTGCCGCATGACTTCGGGGAGATTCTTTAATAAGCTGATTATATTGAGAAAGTGCCTTTTGAAAATCCCCCAACTGTCGTAATGCATTAGCAGCAACAAGAAGAGCTTGAGGCCGCATTTCAGGATTAGCATCAGCTGATGATACTGCTGCCAGATCCAAAAAAATAAGTGCTTTTTTATAATCTTTGGCTTCATAAGCAAGTTTCATCATGCCAAGAGCTGCCATATTCTTCCATACACCTCCTAGAGGAAGATCTATTGCTTTTTCAAAAAATTGCATTGCTTGCTCTTTTTTTCCAAGAGCACCACTGATCATAGCAGCTTTGACCATAGCCTCTGCAGCAAAAATCCCTTGAGTTTCTTGGATAATGGTTTGGTACGTAGCAATCGCTTTTGCCTTATTACCATTTTTCTCTTCTAATGCTGCAAGAGCCATCTTAGCCTGGATCCAATTTGAGTTATTCTCTTCAATCTGAGAAACCTCATCAAAGAGAATCATGGCCTTTTGTTCCTCGCCTAATTCATCACGACAACGAGCTTCTTGGTAGAGGGTAGCATTTTGAATTTTAGGATCCACACTTAGCTTTCTTGCTCGCTCATAAGACTCAACAGCAGGACGAAACTCTTTTCGTGATTGATAATACTCTCCTAAACGATAAGAAGCTGCTGCCGCAAATTCACCTGAAGATATTTCCTGGAGAAGTTTTTTATAAAAATCTTGCGCATCAAAGCTTTTGCCAAGGGTGCGTAGCGCTTCCCCACACCGAAAAAATGCTTCGGCACGATGGGGCTGACCAGGAGAGGTCATTTCTATAAAATTTTTATATTCTGAAACCGCCATTTCTAATTGCTGACGCATATAAAATCCATTAGCAACGGCCAATTGAGCATCAAAACGCTCTGCTTCATTATGAGGAACCATCGGAGCCATACGAATAATTTGTGGCAAGCGTTCAGAGTTTTCATCCTTTGAAGAAGGGCTCTGAACAATTACTCCTTGAGACTCTTCTGCATGTACGCGTTCAGAGTTCACCTCCTGCGGAGGTGGACTCTGAATGAAATGACCTAACTGTTCACCTGTAGTACGATTTAATTGTATCGTTTGTTGAGGGAGGACTTGAACGCTTACGCCTGAATTAGAACCTGTCACAGGAATAGCCCTCCTGATTTCAGGTTGCGTGGCTTGTTGAGGAGTGGACTGAATGGTTACAGGCTGAGGAGAAATTTCCGACACTATCTGCGCGTGAAGAGGACTTCCTACTAAAAAAGCCATTACCAAGAGTAGGCGCTCAGATCTCACCTCCTTCGGAAAAAGGATCTGAATCAAATGATCAGCTACGAAGTAGTGGTCTGAATGCATAGTTTTTTACTGTTTCGCAGTTAATGTTTAAGTTGATTCTACAGCCTACAGCCTACAGCCTACAGTCTATAGCCTACAGTTTAGATCTCTCCTCCGCAGGAGGAAGATCTGAACACCTACGCTTGTGGAATGCTCGTAGCAAAAGCCACATTCCAGATGTTAGCACCACGACAAATATCAAGGGTCTGAACGATATGAGCATAATCAACTTTCGTATCTCCCCGTAAAATTACAGCTTGATCAGGATAGAGTGTTGAAATGCGTGTTAACGTTGCCTTCAATTCATTAGGAGAAAGAAGACGTCTATTCATAAAAATTGAGCCATCAGCTTTTACATTAATAATAACTTCTCCTGCAGAACGCCTTTCCTCCTTTCCCTCTTTTGCTGCTGGCACCTGAACATCAAGCTCCGTTTCATGACGAGCAAACGTCCATGTCAGCATAAAAAACCCAAGTAGAACCAGCAAAATATCGACCATAGGAGCTATGAGAAATCCCTTGGGCTCTGGTGTAGTGCGTGCACGAAAATTCATGATTAAGATAATACTTTACTCTCTTTTTTCTTTTTTTGTGATTATTTTTTCTGAAGTTCCTGAAGAGCCTGAAAAAGGTTATCTAGCGTTAGGCCATCATTTAGAAAAGCACTACCAATCTTTGAAGTTAACACAAATTTAACATTTCCACGCTCAAATTTTTTATCTTTGAGCAGTGTTGTGTAAATATTCTCTAAAGAAAATTCCTTAGGTAATGTTGTTGGCAATCCACATGCTTTTATAATTTCAATAGTAGTTGCCCTCTCTTGAGGGTCTAGTCCTGCAAAACGAACAGAAAGATTAAGTGCTGCAACCATCCCTAAAGCAACAGCCTCTCCGTGGGACACTATTCGTCCAGCAGGCCGAATAGTTAGTTCGTTGTTCGTTGTTCGTAGTTGGCAGTTGCCTTTCTCGCTATCGCTTGAAAGTCCACCCCGAACAGTGATGTTTTTATTTTCTAAGTTCTTTTGCCATTGAAAAAATTCCTTTTGTAATAAGTTATGAGACTGACCAATTTTTTGGAAAGAAGCCGCTTCAATAGCATGGCCAAGAGTATGGCCAAAATTCAAAAGGGCACGACGTCCCGAAAGATCTCTCTCATCTTCCATAACTATAGAGGCTTTCAATGTTACATTGCGAGCGATCAAGGTGCTTAAGCTCTCAAGAGAATGCTTCTCTTCATTGACCTGTAGCACCAAAGGCAACAAGGTTGTATCGCTAATAATTCCATGCTTAATAATTTCCGAAAAACCCTCTCGAAAAATTTGCTTAGTTAGTGTCTTTAGGGTGCATATATCGGAAAGCACCAAGTGTGGTTGATGGAAGGCTCCTAAAAGATTTTTCCCAAGCTTGCTATTGACTGCTGACTTTCCTCCAATAGAACTATCAACCTGTGCTAGCAAAGTTGTCGGAATATGAACTAGCGGAACTCCTCGATAAAAAATGGCGGCAACAAAACCAGCAAGATCACCAATAACGCCACCTCCTAGAGAAAAAACCGAAGAAAAACGATCCAGTCCTGACTCAATCATTCGAGAAGTAATCAAGTCCACCTGTTCTAGTGACTTAGAATTTTCTCCTGGAGGAATTATAATTAGAATCGGTTGGAATTGAGCTTTCCTTAAAGAATCAATGACTCTCTCTGCATAAAGTTCCTCAACATGCGTATCGGTAATGATGGCACAACGGCCTGGAACAATAACAGCTGATGCCTGACAACCCACGGAATCCAGAAGATTCTCTCCAATGAGAATTTCGTAAGAATGACTGGCTAAGGAAACAGTGACACGGTGCATGAGCAATAGGCTATAGGCTGGAGCAAGTAAAACTTACCCTCCTAATTTTTTCTTACTGTTGCACTATCACAGGAGTCCCCAGAGGAGTTACGTCAAAGAACATTTTAGCCATGCGATCGGGCAACCTAATACAACCATGAGAATCTGGTGTTCCAGGCAAATATCCCGTATGCATACCAACACCTCCATAAATCCTCATAAAATAAGGCATAGGAGATCCTGAAAAATGAGTTCCTGGCGGCATAGCAACTTCCCGCTTAACAATATTTCTGACAACAACATTTCCATTACTATCGACATAATTACCACATTCCGTTGAGATATGATTTAGATCTTTCTGAAGAATTTTATAATGCCCGCTTTTGGTCTCTCTTCCTTCACATCCGGTACAAACAGCAGAAACACCCACTAATTTGCCACCTTTGTAGTAGTAGAGCCGTTGTTCACTAAGATCAATCAAGATAGAAGGAGCCCCTGAGGCCTGATCTCCATCCCAGTAAGAAATACGATCGGCTAAAGAGGTATTGCAAGCTGAAGTGACAATAGAACCATCAGTTCCCAGATATTTAGTGCAACTAGAATTTAACCGAGAATCATAAGAAGAACAGCCAGAGAGAACCAAAAGAGCTACCACAAGAATAAGCGCAGCGATTCTGCCAACTGGTTGAAGCATTTGTTCGCAGCTCACAATGCGCAGTTCGCAGAGGTATTGTTGCACAACGCTAGTTTGTAGTTTATAATTCATATGAAATTTACTTTAGGATTTGTTTAATGCACAGAAACTGAGGAGCTCACCTTATAACAAGTTCCAGTAAATATCCAGGCTATTACCGGCATGAAAAGAAATATACAAGAAAACACTCTCTTTTTCAAACGATGCTTTGCAAATGTTAAGTTTTGGCCTATGAAGAATAGACTGTTTTTAAAACTCGCTTATGCTGATGAAGTGCGAGGAGTCAACGGCGCACAGAAGTTGAGTGTACAGGAGCTACTCGATACTTCGAGCACCGGCGCAACGAAGCAATTCGCAGCAGAAGTAGAGTTTAGAAAGCGGTCTAATGAAAAAGTAGCACTTAAAAGAACGACTAACCCGGATTTATCCTATGGCCACTAAGAACTCTCGTGTTCCTTCAAAATCATCACATGAGCCAACTTTTAGTTTCATTTTTAGAATTCTTCTACTTGTTGCGATTATTCAATTTTTAGCAGCAGCATTAATTATTGCTCCTCGTTTTGTTAGTACCGTGGCAAACCAAATTGCCAGCAAACCCAAAACAACAGAACCTCCCTTAATCACAAAGCTTGCACCATTACCTCCAGATCATGAGGAAAATTTGATCGCAGCTCAAGAAGCAATTGCTCCGGAAAAAGTTTCTTCATTGAAATCTAAAGCACCTCCTTCAATCAATGAAGCTGGAATCCAACCGGGAGCAAGTCTTGGTATTATCGATATTCAACATGTGAATGGTAATGATGGGGAACAAATCCTTAAAATTGCCATTAAATCACGCCCCCATACTCCCATCTCTGTTCCCGATGTTAAGGTACAAGTCTATTTTTATGATCAGCAAGAAAATGAAATTGTCGCTAGCAAATCACAAGTTGCCTCTCGCTGGTTAAGCTCTCCTGTCGATTGGAAGGATGCAAAACCTGAACTTCTTGAAGTGACTTACCATCCTGATATTAATAACTTAGAAGCTCATTACATGGGTTATATCGTTGCCGTTTATTATCAAGGAGAATTACAGGGATATCGTGCCGACCCTGTTAAACTCACAAAACAATTTCCAGTGAAGATCTATTCTGGGGGAGGACTGTAACGCCCAGGTAAAACCTGGTCATTACAGTCCATAATTATCGTAACCTCCACCTAAAAATGTTGAATCGATTAATAAGTACCAAAATGTGGGTTTTTCTAAAAGCCAATGCCTGCGAACTACGAGCTACCACCCGCCAATTACAAACTATAACTGCCAAGGGGACAACCTTGGTAGTTATAGTTCTCCTAGTTCTCCTTATTGTAGGGATCTCTTCTCTCTCTGCGCAAGTTGTCGTCGATCTCTCAATCAAACGCTCTCTCTATCTTGCTTATGAACCGATACTCGTTACAGTACATCTTAAGAACCTTTCAGGCAGCACTCTTCTCTTCGATAATAATAAAGGACATCCTTGGTTAAGTTTTTCTATTGAAACAGCAAAAGGAACTCCTCTTCCTCCTAGTAACCTTGATAATGAAACACCTCCCCTCTCTATAAGCGAAGGAGAGTCACTCTCAAAAACTATTAACCTAACGACTCTTTATCCTTTAGGTGATTTTGGAAGTTATCGCATCCGTGCTACGGTCTATGTTTCAGAATTGCATCGCTATTTTAGCTCCCTTCCACTCACCATTGAAATCACAGAAGGTCGCTTACTTTGGCAACAAACCATAGGTATTTCTTGCAATACCAATAGTATTAATCATCGGACCATAAGTTTACTTTCTCATCGTCTTCCTGATCATACGGCTCTCTATCTTCGAGTCGAAGACAAAGAGCAAAGCATCATTTTTTGCACCCATCTTCTAGGATGCATGATGACTTATCATCCACCAGAAGTACTCCTTGATGCTGCCCATCATATTCATATTCTTTATCAAGAGTCCCCTCATCATTTTCTCTATGTTGAAGGAAACGCTGACGGAACCCTTCTTAGCCGTAAAACATTAACCACATCGAAAACTCTTCCCTCATTAAAAATTACCGATCAAGGAACAATTATTCTCATAAATGAAGAAACCTCTGAAAAAAAATCTCTGAAAAAAACGATCGCTACTCTTTCTGACCGTCCTGTTCCTTTGCCCCATATTGTAAGATAAGAATTGAATTATTTTAATAATGGAACATTATGATCTCATCAAAAATAAATGTTTATTATTTCTTTTGATCACTTTAATTACTATTATGATACCTGGATGCGTTAAATTGAGCCTTCTTAACAGCCATGCAACAGTATCTTATTTAAAACCTTCTAATACACTACTCTCATGAAAAATAAATTCTCTCTTCTTCTCTTTGTGCTTATTGCCTCCATGCTCCCTGCTTGTGCTAATAAAAAAAATAAGCAGTACACCGGCATTGATGGTGATTATGTGACAGGAACTCCACTCAGTGAACGCAATGATAGCGCCAATTTCTTAGGATCTAATGTAGCTCGTGGGCAGTATTCTCCTGTTTATTTTGCTTTTGACAGTAATTCGGTAGGAGCTGATCAGGAAGGAAAAATCAGAAGCGTTGTTGAAGGCGTACGTTCTACAGGAAAGACTGTAATCGTTGCCGGATTTACTGACGATCGTGGTACGGAAGAATACAACCGCAGCCTTGGTGAGCGGCGCGCTTTAGCTGTTCGTGAGGCCCTCATTTCTAAGGGACTCTCAGCAAGCAAAGTTCAAACGGTTAGCTTTGGCAAAGAAATGCCAGCTGATTCCGGAAATAATGAATCCGCTTGGGCTAAGAATCGCCGTGCTGAGTTTGGAATAACGAAGTAACAAGCGAAAAAGACTACCAATGTAGTCTAAGCAGGAAGAAATTCACCACAAAGATCACAAAGCCGCTAAAGCGGCACGCAAAGAACACAAAATAAAATTTTTTATAAAAAATTTTAAAGTTTTGAGAAGTACAAGCGGCAAATAAAATTGAAAGTTCGAAAAATTATAATCGTAGAAAATTGAAAGAAGATTTCTGCTTTTAGTACTTAGAATTTTTTTATAAAAAAATTCTTTTTGTGTTCTTTGTGGTTAATTTCTTCTCTTAACGGTTTTGAGTTCTTTGTGCATTTTTGTGGCTATTATTCCTCCTCTCTTATCTTTCTTCTTCTATCCTTGTGAGCATTCCACTTTTTGATCTCTCGCGACAAAGCCCTTCTCTGCGTGAAGAGATGGAAAAGGCTGTTCATCGTGTTCTGGCGCATCAGCAGTTTATTCTTGGATCAGAAGTTACTTCTTTTGAAGAAGAAAGTGCTGCCTTTCTTGGAAATGGAGTCCATTCTATTGGGGTTTCCTCCGGCACTGATGCCCTCCTAGCCTTTCTTATGGCTCTGGAAATCGGTGTAGGCGATGCCGTCATTACAACCCCTTATACTTTTTTTGCGACAGCAGGTTGTATTCATCGCGTAGGAGCTGAAATTCTCTTTTGCGATATTGAGCCTCAATCGTACATGATGGATCCTGAAAAACTACGACACCTCCTCTCTTCGTTGAAGCGTGATACGAAGGGGATCTTGCGTACAGCTCAAGGTAATCGTGTCAGAATGATTATCCCAATTCATCTCTTTGGAACCTGTTGCGATATGGAGACCATTGGAGCCTTAGCAAAAGAATATGGTCTTTCCGTCATTGAAGATGCTGCTCAAGTGATGGGAACTGATTATCCAAGCTCCCAAGGACCTATTAAAGCAGGAACGATAGCAGACATGTCCTATTTCAGTTTCTATCCGAGTAAAAATCTCGGCGCTGCTGGTGACGCAGGATTGGCCGTTTGCCGTGATCCTCTCCTTGCTCAAAAAGTGCGTATTATCCGCAATCATGGCATGGAAGAACGCTATTATCATAAAGTCGTTGGTGGTAATTTTCGTCTCGATGGTTTTCAAGCGGCCATTCTTCGAACAAAACTTCCGCATCTTAATGAATGGAATGCGCAACGCCGCACCAATGCCTATCTCTATAAAAAAGCCTTTACAGAAGCAGAATTACTAAACCTCATCACACTGCCCTACGAACCATGGGCAGCTTCGAACCTTAAAGACCATCATATTTATCATCAATATGTAGTCCGTGTTGAAGGAAGTGCCTCTGGCAAATATTTAGGAGTTCGTGAGAAAATCATTGCTCATCTGAACCAAAAAGGAATTGGACATGCCATTTACTACCCCGTACCTCTGCATCTTCAAGAATGCTTTGCTTACTTAGGGCATAAAAAAGGAGATTTTCCTGAATCAGAACGCGCTGCTTTGGAAACACTCGCTCTTCCTATTTTCCCGGAATTGCGAGAAGAAGAGATTAATTCAGTCGTAGCGACCATTGCAGAAGTACTCACCTGAAAAATAGCCACAAAAGAAAAAATTATTAACCGCAAAGAACGCAGAGAACGCAGAGAATAGATTGCAAAATAAAAGTTTCTTAAAAATGAATTCCAAAAACTCTCTCTTACAATAGTACAAAGTTCGTGAGCTCGAACTGAACTGAAGTGTTTTCATACCAACGTCATCGTAACAGGCAGAAGGAATAGCCACGAAAGAACACAAAAAAAACACAAAAAAAAGAAACTTAACGGCGAACTTGATTGATCAGTTTGGCTAAGCTCTTTCGCTGCTATTGGAGGTCTGTGTGTTCACAAGATTTCAATTCCTGCCCATCTTATTTTTCACGATATCGAACATTTCTTATCTTGAGTTATTAAAATCGGATGGAGTCACGGGGATTGCGCCCCGTGACCCTTCCACACCACCGGACATGCGGATCTCGCATCCGGCGGTTGAGCAGAGCAGAGGTCATTTGACTGCC
>DATEBV010000363.1:0-15701 GCA_035287205.1 Chthoniobacterales bacterium
CACTTGAAGGGACAATCTCTCCAATTGAAGGCAGATTACCAAGCAAAAGCAGCTGAAGCACAAGAAGCAGGACAAGTACAACTCGCAGCAGGTTATAAAGAAGCTGTTGCAACATTAGAGAAAGCTGCAGATTGCTACGAACGGGCAAGCCAATCCTATATTGCAGGTAAAGAGAATGATGTTACTAATTGGGAGAAGGCAAAATCATCTCTCGAAATTGTTGCAAACTACCAAGTAAAAGCATGTGAAGCAGAACAAGTAGGAAAAATAATCCTAGCAGCACGTTATAGAGAACAAGCAGCAAGAGCCCAAAGAGAGGCAGATCAGTATCAACAATCAATCCAAGGTAATATTGTAAGCCAAGAGAGTGAACATATTAATCCAGAGTCTATTCCCAATCAGCAAAGACAACAAAGAATAGATAATTCAACAAAAAGAAAAGCCCTCTCAGTTTGCTGTGAGAAATGGCTTGCCGAGACAGGATCAGTTGACGGTGTATCATATGTTAGTAATTGTATTACACATGTGGCTAATCGTGGACTCGTGAGAGCTTTTGAAAAATATAGAAGTAATGTTATAAAAGCGCATAATGTAGGAGACGATGCTTTAGCACTTAGTTGGATTCAAGTAGCTGAAGATATTCAACAAGCTATTGAAATCAGCATTAAAAAGGCTGAAGCTTTTCGAAATTTGGAATTATACTGTTATCCACAGTCTGTATATGATGCTTTTCGTGCAAAGGAGGCTCATTTTATGACCTTGTACGGTATAGACCAGGCTTTGGAGAATGCCTGTAATGCGATGAAAGAAATAGCAGAATATAGAGAAGAATATATCAAAACATCTATCCTTCCTCAAACTCCAGCAAATATTCCGCCAGATATGAAAGAGAAGAAAAAAATAATAGAGAAATTAGAATTTGTTGCTAAATATTTGAGAAAAGCTGCAGAAGCATATTCTTTAGGAAAAGAACAAGAATACAACTGTTTTAAGAGTGTTGCTGAATGCATGGAGGAGAGTATTAATGGATCAAAAGCAGCAGTGAGAGCCAAAGAAGAAAACGATGAAGAAGAAAACGATGGGGAACTTGAAGCTCTATGGCTCAGAACTGCCAATCAGTACGAAGAAATTGCTAAATATTATGACCAAGCAGTAGATGTCTGGTCAGGTGGAAATACTACCGAATGTAGTTACATCGATCGGATCAAAGAGTTTATTAAGGAAGCGTATTTAAATAACATTCCTAACTTTTTACAACCTAAACTAAAGGATGAAAGGTATATGTTCAGATTTATTACTGACAATAATGCTGATCGATTACATCGAGCTGCTAGAGCGCTTAAAAAGTCACTTTTAGACTCTGGTTCTGATGAAGCCGAAATATCAGCATTCTGGAGAAGAGTTGCTGAACAATATCAGCTGATTGTTGAGTTGAATATCCAAGCTACTCAAGAAGAAATTAAAGGAAACAAGGCAGCGGCGACTCGTTTGAAAGAGGCTGCCAATGTTACAGAGGATGCCGTCATATCAGCAGAAGAGACCATCGATTACTGGTTAGGCGACGGTCCACCAATTTCTCTCTATGGTTCTCTTCTTTTGAATTCTCTACCCAAACAGAATAACTACTTATGAAAACGAAAATAATTCTACCACTATTATTTCTTACTCTCGAAAGTTTAAACATGTTGTTTGCGCAACATGAACAAATTCAATTCGAGAAGCCACAATTGCAAATGGACCCTAAAATAGTAGAGGGGGTTGAAGAAGGGATTGAAGGGCTCATGATCAAAGAAAAACCAAAAACACCATCAGTTAAACTACCACCTATCACAAATACAAATCCTAATGAAATACCGACAACAACACCTGTCCACCTTACTGCAATACAAAATCTACTACCCGATATCCACGAGGCAAAAATAATACTGCCATCACTCAATCGACCCAATACAGGCACAGCTACACGTAATATACTTCAAGAAAAAACCGTAACGGTTCAGAACCCTTTTCAACAAACAGTGCAATTAAACGGTACTACCAGTGAACAGACTGCTCATTTAGTTCAGAGCCTGCCTCCAGAGGAGGTTAGCTCTGAACGGTTACAAAAAAACTTATTACAAATAGAAGTCGACAGAACGTTAATAGAAACATGGGAAGCAATGATAACGGAAATGAAGGAGAAGGAAGCTATAGCTTTAGCTGTAGGAAAAACAGGGGAAGCTAATTACAGGAAAGGTGCAGGTAATGGGTTGTGTAATGCAATAGAAATGCTAGAAAAAGCCATCAAGGCTGAGAGTACTGGCAAATTAGAAAAAGCTAGAAAATATCGTGAAGCGGTTGAGTTATACAAATGCTGCACGGAGGCATTTACCAAAGCAGCGATAGCTCATACTGCAGAAAAAACAGAAGGTGCTAATTGTTGGCAGATAGCTGGTGTTAATTTTGCTTTTGCAGCAGATAAACTACAAGAAGTAATCCAGGCAGAAGGAATGGGACGGATTTATCAAGCCAACAATTTTAAAAAAACAGTAGAGGAGCATAAGCAAAAAGCAGAGAAATTTAAACAAGAAGCAGAAGTACAGGTAAAGAAAGAAGAGGAAAGAATAGCAGAAATATTAGCTCAAGAAAGCCTTGCAACTGAAGAAGAACTTCGTATTGCTCAAGAGCAAATTTTATTGGGAATAGAGGATGATAAAAAGTTAATAGAGATATGGAAAACAATGCAAATGGAAATGAAAGAGAAAAAGACTATAGCTTCAACTGTTGGAAAAACAGAGGAAAGCACGCATTGGCAAAATGCTATTATGAAATTATTTTGGGCAGCAGAAAAACTAGAAGAAGCAATTGAAGCAGAACGTATTAAAAATCCAGGAAAGGCTCATAAATTGCGTGAGGAAGCAAAACAATACAATAGTTGTGTGGAGCCTTATGTTCAAGCAGCTAAATCCTATGAACAAGAAAAAATAGAAGAAGGTGAATGTTGGGGGCGTATTGGTGATGGTTTGAGTAAAACAGCAAACGCTCTAGAAAGAGTAATTGACGCCGAGCTTGCTGGCAAATCAGAAATGGCTTCAAAATGGAACAAGGTAGTCAAGTTCAACAAATGTTCTGTTGAGGCTTATAAAAGAGGAGTGAGAGCTTATGGAGAAGGCAAAACGGAGGAAGCTCAAAGTTGGCATAATACAGGTAATGGTTTTTATAGTGCAGGAAGAAATTTAGAAACAGCGATCAAAAAAGAGATTGATGGTAGTCCGGAAATAGCTATAAAATATTGCGAACTCGCCGAGCAATATACGCGTTCTATTGATTTTTATACACAAGCTACTAAAGCTTATGAACAAGGAAAAATAGAAGAAGGTACTTTTTGGAATAATGCAGGTGAAGGTTTTGATAAAGCAAGTAGATATTTAGAAGCAGCAATCCGTGCAGAAATAGATGTTTATCCAGAAGAGGCTAAAAAATACCGCGAAATAGCCGAGCAGTATGAACGTTCTGTTGAGCCTTACACTCAAGCCGCTAAAGCTTATATGGAAGGCAAAACAGATGAAGGTACTCATTGGAATAATGCAGGTGAAGGTTGTAATAATGTAGCAGAAAAATTAACACTAGCAATTCGTAAAGAAATAAGCGGATCCCTTGATGAAGCTAAAACCTTAAGAGAAGAAGCCAAAAATCAAAAACAAACAGCAGAAGCTATCATCAAAAAACAGAAAGAGAGAATAGCAGAGAGACTTTGTCAACCAGAAACATAAAGGTAAGCGTTCAGATCCACTCCTTCGGAGGAAGAATCTGAACTATAGGCTACAGACTCAAATGGCTGTTTAGTAGCTCCCCAACCAACTATGCATTATCATTACTACTTCGCAGTCGGGTCATTTGGTTCAGATTCGTCCTCCGAAGGAGGGGAACGCTTACCTTAGACACATAAAAAAAATGAAAAAAAATTATTCAAAACCTATTGTTATCTTATTGGTGCTATTGAGCACTCAAACATTCTTTGCACAGGCTAAAGATAGGTTAGAGGCACTAATCAGGGAACAGGTTACAGGGAACAGGTTACAGGTAAGAAACACAAATCAGGTTACAGGTTGCAGGTTACAGGGGACAGGGGCAGAAATGGCAGAATTACTATTGGAGGATCAGATTAGGCAGCGAACTAAAGCTACTACGAACTACGAACTGCCAACTACCAACTGTAATAATCAAGGTGATGACCTTGATTATTACTTAATGATGGATCCTGAAGAATTGAAAAACGTTGAAGAAGGGATAGAAAAGTTAAGGGGCGATTTAGGATCTTCAATAAAAACCCCCAGTCCTTCCAAGACTGTTGTCGCTATAACCACGACAACACTCTCTCCTATTGAAAACAGTTCATCGAGTGCAGTGCAGTCGAGAAAAGAGGCTCCAAGAGGCTTCGACGAAATTTCTGAAGAAAATAATACTACGGTCCAATTTCTTGAAGAGGAGATTTGTAATAACATTTATTTGAGCTGTCTTGCCAAAGTAGCCACAATGCCATTTGCTGAACGGACCAGAATTGAAAACATCTTAGGTGTTTCTGAAGAAGCCAAGGAATGGGTTGCTGCGGAGCAGAAAGCAAAAAACGATGTAAACAAGAGACAACGAGAATTAGAGGAGGCGATAGAAGAGAAAAAACTTGCGAACAAAGAAATAGATCAAGTATTACCTCATAGAAATGAGTATGGAAAAGATATCATAGCGAAAGCTTATGCTGATCAAAAAGTAAAAGAATGCACAGAAGCACTTGCAAAGGCAAGGGTGGTAACAGCAGAGGCGACACTGTTTGCGATTCAAGTGCAAGGTACAGTCCAAAATAAAGGTGCTCAAGTTGACCTTGAAAAAGCAATGAGCAAGGAGAAGGAGGCTTTAAAAGAATTTAAAAGGGCTGCAATCTGTGCTGAGACATTAGCAAGTGCACAGAGTTTTTCAATGGCATCACTACCTGTTGCGGAGGCAGTGGCGGTGTATTCAGGGAATTATTCTTATGATCCGTATCCTCACAGTCAACAGCTCAGTCCTCTTAATTTATCGCCCGAAAGAGCTACTCAGGAAAGGAAGGAAGCATTAGCTCAAAAAGAGAAAGCTGCAGAGGCCTTTGAAGCTGAATTTTCTGCGATAATAAAAGAAGCAAAGACCCAAGCTGAAGATGCAGCAGCAGTAGCAACAACGGCTAAAGAAAAAGCAGAGAAACAGAGAACATCCGAGAAAGAATGGAATAAAGCTATAGAAGAGGCTGAAATAGTAGAGCACGCTTATGATCAACTTATGAGACATTATAATGCCTACCGAGAACATGTGGTTGATCATTACGAGGGATACAGCATAGATACAAAACGCTCTAAATATAATATTGAACTTAAAAGGGCCGAGACAAAAAAAAGATCTTGGACAACAGAAATAGAAGAATGCAAACAGAAAAAAGAATCCTTAAAACACGAAGAGAGTGGAAAAGAAAAAACAGCTACAAAAGAAGAAGAACAAGTAGAAATATTACCTTTATCATCTAGCAGTAATAAAAAATCAGAAAATGAAGGGATTGCAATAGGGAAATTGACTGTTCAAACTGATGAAACTATACAAGAAGAGGTCAAATCTCCCTTGAAATCTTCTCGTGCTAGGCCATTTTTTAATCACGGAAGGATTAGCAAAGCAAACACCCCTTTATTAAAGAAAGCGAATATTTCTCCA
Source organism: Chthoniobacterales bacterium (assembly GCA_035287205.1). GTDB lineage: Bacteria > Verrucomicrobiota > Verrucomicrobiia > Chthoniobacterales > UBA6821 > CAIWMF01. The sequence goes on from DATEBV010000363.1 coordinate 5,713, forward strand.
TTTTTTACCTCTCGTTTTTTACCCAACACCTGGTATGACGAACAAATTATTGCAGCGGAAAAAGTCGAACAAGGAGTTCGAGAGCAAGTTACCGAAGCTTTTATTCAATTAGAAGAGGCTCAAAAAGTATTAAAAACATTAGATGATAAAATTCAAGAAGAAAATGGCAAGGTAGCTAAGGCAAAACTATCACATCTTAAAAGACAGTACCAAGTTCATCTTCAAGAGCTACAAACTACTCGAGAAACTGAAAAGGAAAAATTACAACCGTTCGAAAAAATAGTTGAAGAAAAACAACGTATTTTAGGATTAGCTTCGGAAGAAACTCAGAAAGCCAAAATCGCCAAAGAAGAGGCTCTAGCAACTACCTATGCTCAGTTCAATCAAGTAGGTAAAGATCTTGTTGAAGGAATTGAAGAAGATCAAAAAGATTTTAATAGAGACCAAAGAATCCTTGAAGCTATTACAAAAACAGATCATGAGAGAACCAAAAAGGAAAAAGCTGTTCAACAATTGGCTGCAGCTTTTGATGATAATAAAGCAAGAAGAATAGCTGTTAAGAGTGCGCACGCTCAAGCTGAAGCGACAACTTTAGGAACTGCTGAGTCCGAAACAGCATGGGAAAAAGTGCTAAAATTAGCCAACGAAGTCACACAAGCCTGGGAAAATACAATTTCTTTTTTGAAAATAAAGTGCGAGAAAACTCAAGGCACCGAATTGCAAGCAGATCCGGAATATTGGACAAGAGAACTCTCTTGGGCTAAAAAGAGACAAGCTCATTCAACAGCTACGGTTGTTGAATGTAAGACTAAAAAAGAAGAAACTGAGAACGAAGCCAAAAGAATAGCTGAAATTCAAGCAGCGGCAGAAAAAACAAAAAAAGAAGAATTCGATAGGCTAGAAGCACTAAGAGTACAAGCTGAAGTGAAAGCTGCTGCTGAAAAGGTATTAAGAGAGAAGCAAGAACTTAAAAAGAAAGCTGCTGAGGAAAGAGCAAGAGTTGCAGAGCAGACAAGAATAGAGAGAGAAAGAAAAGCCGCTGTAGAAAAGGCTCGATTGGAAGCCGAAAAAAAAGTAGCCCAAGAGCAAGAAGAAGCTAGAATTGAAGAGCTGGCTAGAATTAAAAGGGAACAACCAGCTTCTGTAGAAAAAACTAATGATGCTGAAGAGAGTGGAAAAAGGCTTGCAGGACTGGAGCTCAAAATAACTAAACAAGAAAAAGCAGCAGTAGAGTACTTAAACCAAGCTGAGAAAGCTGAGTTAAAAGGAGACAATACCAACTATGATCACTTTTATAAAGCGGGTTTATCAGCTAATAATAGCGCTAGTGCCTTAAAAGAAGCATCGAAAACTCTAGAAAAGGCAACTCAAGCAAAAAAGGAAAATAAGGACGAAGAGGCAGCATTGTGGATTAAAACAACCAAACAATATGAAGAAGTTGCAGAGTATTATAACCAAGCTGTAAAAACTAAACTAAACAAAAATAATGACGATCACAAGCATTTTGAGGATATTAATGACTTTGTGAATTTCAGCGATATAGCATTAGCAGAAACTGTTGAAAACCTAAAGAATATAACAGCTCTGAAACTCAAAATTACCAAGCAAGAAAAAGAAGCTACCGAATATAAAGCCCAATTCATAAAAGCTAAATTAAGTGGAAATGCTAACGATTATAATCGCTTTTTTAAAGCCTGTCAATATGCTCATTCTAGTGCTGATGCATTGAAAGAAACTTCAAAAGCCCTGAAGAAAGCAAATCAAGACATAGAAGCAAACCGAGGAGAAGAGGCAGCCTTGTGGGTTAAAATAGCCAAACTATATGAAAAAGCCGGAGAGTATTACGCCCAAGCAGTAAATGCTGAAGAAACAAACCAAAACGAGGAGGATAATTTATGGGTGAATCACATACTGTTTAGAGTAGCTACATGCAAAGAAGTCGAAGATGCAGAGTACTGGAGCCAAGGAGTCAAAGCCAAGTTGAGAGAGAATAATAGCGACTATGATCGCTTTTATAAAGCGGCTTTCTTAGCTAATTCTAGTGCTCATGCATTGGAGGAGACTTCAGAAGCTCTAAAAAAAGCAAAAGAAGTAAACCAGGAAAGAGAAAAAACCTTACAACTTAAAATAGCTCAACAAAATGAAGAAGCTGCTAAATACTATAACCAAGCAGCAAAAGCTAAATTCAATAGGAATAATACTGACTATAATCGTTTGAAAGAAATTGGTAACTTTACTAAGTTTAGTGTTGATTTATTAGAAAGAGCCTTTATAGCTTTGCGAGAATTAAGAGTCGTAATAGCAGCTCCTAAAGAAGCAAATCTGGAAGAAAAGGCGGCCTTGTGGACAAAAATAGCACAACAATATGAAGAAACTGCAGAATATTACAACCAAGCAGCAAAGGTCAAGTTGAGTATTAATAATAATGCCTGTGATTACTTTCAGAGAGCAGATTCCTATGCTAATTCTAGTGCTAATGAATTAGTAGAAGCCTCAGAATTGCTTAAAAAAACTTTAAATCAAAGAGAAGAGGCAGCTCTACAGCTCAAAATAGTCCAACAAAAAGAAGAAACTGCAAAGTATTATGTCCAAGCAGCAAAAGCTAAGTTGGGCGAAAATAATATTGACTATGATCGCCTTAGTAAAATTGGTGTATCAGCTAACAATAGTGCTAGTGCTTTAAAAGAAGCCTTAGAAGCTCTGAAAAAAGCGACTCAAGCTAAAGAAGTAAAACAAGGAGAAGAGGCAGCCTTGTGGATTAAAACAGCCGAACAATATGAAGAATCAGCGGAGTATTATATCAAAGCAGTAAAAGCCAAACTCAACGAAAATGATCCTGACTACCAGCGCTTTTATAGAACAGGTTTCTGGGTTGGTTTTCATGCTAGTATATTAGAAGAAGCCTTAGTAGCTCTGAAAAAAGCAACTCAAGCCAGAGATACAAACCAAGGAAAAGAAGCTATTCAATGGCAGAAAATAGCTCAACAATATGAAGAATCAGCGGAGTATTATAGCACAGCAGTAAAAGCCTATCTTAATGGAAATGATATCGATTACAATTGTTTTTCTAGCGCTGGTTATTTTGCTAAGAATAGTGCGAGTTCATTAAAAGAGGCTTCAGAAGCCTTAAAGAAAGCAACTCAAGCCAGAGATACAAACCAAGGAAAAGAAGCTATTCAATGGCAGAAAATAGCTCAACAAAAAGAAAGTATTGCCGATTATTATGCTCAAGCAGTAAAAATACAATTATATAGTGATAAAGGCATTGCTGTTCTTCTAAAAATTACCAAACAAGAAGAAGCTGCCAAGTATTATGCTCAAGTAGAAAAAAACAAGTTGAGTGGAAATATGCTCGAGCAGAATGAAGAAGATGATTCTTCAGTGGAAGCAGTTGATGTTTCCAATTCGATTAGATGTCATACTGACTACAATTGTTTTTCTAGCGCGAGTGCCTATGCTAGTTGTAGTGTTAGTAACTTAGAAAATGCTTTAGAAGCTCTGAGAAAAGCAGTTCAAGCTAAAGCAGCAAATCAGGGAGAAGAGGAAGTCCTTCAACTCAAAATAGCCAAACAATATGAAGAATCAGCGGAATATTACAGTCAAACAGCAGCCAAATTCAATGAAAAATTTAATGCCGATTGCAATCGCTTTTATAAGGCAGCTTGCTCTGCTTGTTCTAGTGCTAATGCATTAGAAAACGCCTCAGAAGCCTTAAAGAAAGCAGCTCAAGCCAAAGAAGCAAACCAAGAAGAAGAGGCGAGTCTTCAGCTCAAAATAGTCAAACAATATGAAGAATCAGCAGAGTATTATAGCCAAGCAGCAAAAATCCAAGTAAGTGAAAATGATACCGATTACCAGCGCTTTTATAAGGAAGCTTGCTTTGCTCGTTCTAGTGCTAATGCATTAGAAAACGCCTCAGAAGCCTTAAAGAAAGCAGTTCAAGCTAAAGCAGCAAATCAGGGAGAAGAGGAAGTCCTTCAGCTCAAAATAGCCAAACAATATGAAGAATCAGCAGAGTATTATAGCCAAGCAGCAAAAATCCAAACAAGTGAAAATAATACCGATTATCAACGCTTCCATAAGGTAGATGACTCTCTTTATTTTATTGATGATGCATTAGAAAACGCCTCAAAAGCCTTAAAAAAAGCAGCTCAAGCTAAGGAAGAAAGTCAAGGAGAAGAGGTTGCCCTGCAGCTCAAAATAGCCAAACAATATGAAGAGTCTGCGGAGTATTATGGCCAAGCAGTAAAAGCTAAATCAAGTGGAAATAATATCGATTGCGATCGTTTTGATGATGCAGGTAAATCTTCCCGTTCTAGTGCTAATGCATTAAAAAACGCCTCAGAAGCCTTAAAGAAAGCAGTTCAAGCTAAAGCAGCAAATCAGGGAGAAGAGGAAGTCCTTCAGCTCAAAATAGCCAAACAATATGAAGAATCAGCGGGCTATTATACCCAAGCAGCAAAAGCTAAGTTTAACGAAAATGATGCCGATTACGAGCGCTTTGATAGCGCAGCTAAATCTTCTACTTCTAGTGCTAGAGCATTAGAAAAAAATTCAGAAGTTCTGAAAAAAACAACTCAACTAAAAGAAGCAAACCAAGGAGAAGAGGTAGCTTTGTGGATTAAAATAGCCAAACAATGTGAAAAATCAGCAGAGTATTATGCTCAAGCAGCAAAAGCTAAATCAAGTGGAAATAAGACCGATTGCGATCGTTTTTATAATGCAGATTACTATGCTGATATTAGTGATAGAGTATTAGAAAATGCTTCAGAAACCTTGGGAAAAGCAGCTCAAGCCAGAGAAGAAAATCAAGGAGAAGAGGTAACCTTGTGGATTAAAATCACTAAACAATATGAAGAATCGGCGGAGTATTATGGCCAAGCAATAAAAGCCTACCTCAACGGAAATGATGCCGATTGCGAATGCTTTCATGGCATGGGAGCATCTGCTAATTTTAGTGCTAATTCATTAGAAGAAGAGGCTGGGAAAAAACTTAAACCCAAAAACTAAGCAAACCAATCCATTTTACTGATGCAATTCTTTACCAAAAATTTTAAAAATTTTAAACTTATGAAACCCATTTTTTCACTATTTCTAGCACTTTTAGTAACTTTAATAAGCTCCGCAAGTTTTGAGAATCTTATTGCACAAAATGAAAATAGGTTAGAAAGCGAAATCTTGGAACGAGAAGGAACTAAAATAAACTTTGCAACGCCCACAGTAGTTCTTACTCTAACTCAAAACAATTCTAAAGTTGATTATCTCCCTCAACTGATGATGGATCCTGCAATTGCAGAAAAAACATTCGAAAAAGGATTAGGAGTTTTAGAGGAAAAAATACCTTTAGCAGAAACATCCACAGCTTGTTCAAGTTCACAAATAGCTGAAAGGCTCACAAAAATAACAAACCAAATAGAAGCAGCTAAAAAAAGAGAAAAAGAAGAATGTAATTTTTCTGAAAGTAAATATAACCTACAGCTAGTTCCTATTCGGCCTGTTGGCCGAATTACAAAAGGTAATACAACAGCGATACAGGCTTTATCAATATGTTGTGAGAAATGGCTTGCAGAAACAGGTGCTGTTACAGAACTAGATCAAATCCTATCAGATTATGTGATAGATGTTGTTAAACGTGGAGCAGATCATAGACTCGTTAAAGCTTTTGAAAAATATAGAAATAATGTTATAAAGGCTCACGAATTAGGAGATGATCCTCTAGCATTGGTATGTATTCAGGTAGCAGAAGATATACAACAAGCTATTGAAGATAGTATTAAAATTAGTGAAACAGCTCAAGAAAAATTCGAATTCAATTTTTGGGATCCTTCTTACACGTTATCCGATGCTTGGAATAATACTATGAAAGCAACGATGAAAACAGCGAAATATAGAGCTAAATATATAGAAGCGTCAATATTATCTCAAAATCAAAAAATTACAAATAATTTAAAAAAAGTAGTAGAAATATCACAATTTGTTACTCAAAAATTAAGAAAAGCTGTAGTAGAAATACTTAGTGTAAAAGACATAGAAGATAAAAAAGAGCGTGACAATCGTTTTAAGAAGATAGCTAATTTTATGAAAGAGAGTATGTATCATTTGGGACAAAACATTGCGTTTCTTGAAAAATCAAATATTGTAAATATTGCATTCATAGAAGAACAAAATGATGAATCAATATTTTTGGAAAAAATAGCTAATCAACATCAATCACTTGCTTGGTGTTATAGTCGCGCAGCAAATGCTCGGATAAAGTGTGTTGATAAAATTGATAGTTTTTACAATTATTTGGATAATGCGGATGCATTATTGGAAGAAGCTTCGATGAATTTAAAAGAAGCACTTCAAGCTATGAGAATGGGTATCAAAGAAGACGCAAAATCATGGTTGAAGGATAGCGAACTACATCAAGCGCGTGCTGCATGTTATTACAGTCATTATCAATGAACAAAAACTTTCAACTTTAACTTAAAAACTTACCCAATTAAAAACATATTATGAAACTTACATCCTTAACTTTGACAGAGTAGAAAAAATCGAAACTAGAAAAGAAAGTATTTTACAGCAGTTGAATCAAATAAATCAAAATTCAGTAGAAAATATAGATAACAATTTTTTAGTTAATGATGATTTTGATGATTTGCAAAGAATGCTAATTCTAAATATAAATTCTAATCAAAAGAGACAAGTGATTTTAAATCATCATTTAAATGCTTTACAAGAAAGAAATAGTACAGGGTTTCAAAATGAGCTATTTCAATCTCAAGAACAAAATAGAACAAATAGAGAAATAGAACGAGCTCAAACTCGTCTTCATGCTAATAAGCACGCTAAAAATGTATTAAACTTGCTAGGAAACATAATGTGGATAGAAATGCAGAAAAAAATTCAGCCTGAAATAGAAAAAAAAATAGTAGAAGTAAGAGAAAGAATTGCTTTAATACCAGGACGAATAGAAGAAGCTACAGAAATAAATCGACTAGCACAGGAAGAAGTTGAAAGGGTCAATAATCAATTCCTTATGGGTGGTACAAGAACAACAGCTAGAGAAACAGCTGAGAAAGCAATAGCTGATTTGGAGCAAGTCAAAGAAGGACAAAAAATTGCCGAAGCTGATTTAGAACAATGGCAAAATGTACTCACAAGATTGGAGAAAGGAGTACAAGAAAATGTGAGAAAATTTCAAGAAGCACAATCGAAAGCACAAACAACAACAAAAAATAGTTTATCCTGCTGGAAAGAAACAATAACGTCATTTGAAATAAGTGCTAAGTATTGGCAGAAATCATTTGAAACTCAATCAACTCAACCCCCTCTAGCTGCAGACTATAGCTTAGCTGCAACCGAATTAGAACAAGCTGCTGAACAGAGTAGAGAAGCTGCTGAGGTATATGCTAAAGCGATAGGAGAAGATAAAAACTTCTGTAAAGGCAATGGTTGGAGATCAGCAAGTAATGCGACTCAGATTAGTGCTGTTTGTAGAATCAAAGCAATGGAAGCACGTAGTATAAGGAAAGAAGAAAGAGCGAAAGAATATGCTGCAGTAGCAGAAAAATTGAAAAGAGCTGCCATGTCATATCTTCAAACAGTGCAATTGTTATTAGAAGGAAAAGGGGAAGAGCAAAATATATTGTACAGTCAAGCTAGGTCTTTCCAATCAGAAGGGATGAGTCAGAAATATAGACTTCAAGAAGTAGAAGCTCAGGAAATAGGAAAAGAGCAAATTGCAGCAGGTTATCGAGAAGCTATTAAAACATTTCAAAAAGCTGCAGATCAGTATAAATTAGCAGCTGAGGCTTATACCGTACAAACAGAGAATAGACAAAAAGAGGATAGTTCTTCAGAGGAGAACGATGCTGAAAGTTATAAGAAGAAAGGTGAATCTTTTTATGCCAAAGCAGAATATCAAGCAAAAAAAGCTGAAAGAGGTGGTGAAAATCATGGTAATTTCCTAAATACAATCAGTTTTAATTCATGTTTTTAATAAACCTTAACCCATTATCACACTTCACAAACTTATGAAACAACTACCATTAAAATTATTAGCACTTACAGCAGTTTCTTCATCTCTTCTTGCTCAGAATAGTAATAGGCTAGTCAATGCCATCATAACGAGTACACGTTAAAAATGTAAATTACCGATGCCGCAATCAATAAAAAAACTATGCAATTAAACCATATGATTACTGAACAGGCCTGTCGTTTTATTCAGATCCCTTCTTTTCAGAAGGGAAAACCTGAAAGATTTCTTCGTTTTTTTCTCTATTTCTTATTGTTCTCTTGCTTACAGCTATGGAGGCTGATGGCTTCAACTCCCGGTGGAGAAGAGCTTTTAAAATATGTTTGTGAAGAAGGAACGCGTTTTGTTGATGAAGTTATCGAAGAGGAAGGCTCTATCAACCATCAGCCTCCCTTGAACGTAGCTCAAACTGCATCTCATACTGACGAAGAAGGAAGAGTATTTATAGTAGCTTCTCCTTTAAATATTCATTCCATAGCAGATAGCACGTCTTCATCTTTATTTTCTGAAGTTCTAGAAACAGTACCACCAGTAGAACAACCAATTAGTTTGCTAGATAATAACATTCCTCTTGTTGAAGTTCCAGTAACAATAACAAGAGTTTATTCTTCTCCGAAGCATATGCTCGAACTTCCACAAGATCTCATAGATTACATTGTGGAATTTTTGATATTACCTGAAGTAAAACAAGTCGCTTACAAGACAGAGCATCAAAAAGCAATTCAAGAACTACGAACAAAATATCCCAATTTAGCTGATAAAATTACTACTTGGAATCAAGCAATTAATGAATGGAGTGCATGTTCAATATTAGAAAAAGACTTGCGCTATCAAAAGGTAACTACATTGATAGCTACGATGCCTCGTGAACTCGACCGCTTAATTGTTCTTAGCCTGGCGATGAAAATCATAGAAGATGCCATAGCTTATCGAAAGTTTTTACATCTTACATTTGAAAAATATGATAGGGATGCACAAACAGAAGAAGCAAAAACAGCTGCTACAAGAAGCAAAATTATTTTATTAGCGCAACTGGATGGCATTAATAACAATCTTGAAAAATTAGAAAAAGCAGTCGATGCTATTATAAGACTGTTTGAGCAAAGTAACCGTTGTTTTGCTGCTACAGCTGTAGCTATCTCTGAAGGAAGAGGGAATATCGCACGCTCTTTTCAGAGTGGAGCTATAGCTGCGCATCAGGCCATTACTCCTTACCATCGATTTGGACAGAAGATGAAAGAAGGAGAGCCTATTACAGCCTATCAGTTTTGCATAAAGGGATTGTCTTTAGAATGTGATGCTCTAATGCAAGAATATAGCGCACAATCCGAACAATCCTTTGCTAATGGAAATAATATAGAGGCAGCAAATTTTAAAGGGGCAGCAAAAATGGCTGATTTGGCAATAGCATGGCTTAAAAATGCAGTTCGAACAAGAAATAAAAGTCATATAGAAGTTTCACAAGCTCGTGAACAAGCAGTTCAGTATTATCTTAAAGGAGCTCAAGCTAAGGCTCATGGGAATAGCATGGAGGTAGAGAATTTTAAAGAGGCAGCCAAAATAGCGATCTGGGCAATAGAGCAACTTGAATATGGAGCTCAAGCAAAAAATGAAGGCAACACAGGAATTGCAAGAGCTTGTAAGCAAACAGCTAAATATTGTTTTCAAGCAGCTCGATTTTGTACTAATGGAAATAGCACAGAGAGAGAAAATTTAAAAAAGGCAGCCAAAATAGCGATCTGGGCAATAGAGAGGCTTAAGCATGCAGTTCAAGCAAAAAATAAAGGTCATATAGAAGTTACAAAAGCTTATAAACAAGCAGCTAAATATTATTTTAAAGCAGCTAGAGCTTTCGCTAATGGGAATAACACAGAGGCAGAAAATTTTAAAGTGGCAGTTGAAATGATTACTAAAGCAACACGAGAGTTTAAAGATGCAGTTCAAGCAAAAAATGAAGGTAATGCAGAAG
>DATEBV010000364.1:0-26513 GCA_035287205.1 Chthoniobacterales bacterium
AAGCTCGATGCTATCAAGTCCAACCAGGTCTTCATGGAAGTTATGAAGAACTTTTTCATGAGGTGGGACTTCCTGGGTTCTGGTTAGACTTACGTCAAGAAAATGAAGCAATAGAATTGCTTCAAGAACCACGGCTTCAGAGAGCCATTGGAGTCATTTATCGCCCTGAAACAGAGCGTTGGAGTCACTATTATCATGCACAGCTTCCCAAACAGTTTGATGCTGTGATTCATATTGATGAGACGCATGCGCTCATTCCTTTAGACCAATGAATAAAAACAATCCTTCAAAACCTGTAACCGTTCAGATCTCATCTCAGCAACCTGTGAAATTAAATCGCACTTTTTCTAAACAGGCTCATCATTTCATTCAGAGCACACCTCCAGAGGAGGTGCGCTCTGAACGGCTTGCAACACTTCGAAGCGGTACGGTGCGTATTCCTATAGGTTCTCTTTTTTTGGAAGGAGAGCTTTCTATTCCAGAAGATGCGAGAGGCCTTGTCTTATTTGTTCATGGGAGTGGTAGTAGTCGATTTAGTTTACGCAACCAATTCGTTGCACGTGTTCTTCGTGAAACCGGGAGTGCAACGCTACTGTTTGATTTGTTTACTAAAGATGAAGAACTACTTGATGAGCGCTCCGGAGAACTTCGATTTAATATCGAGTTTTTGGCAAAACGACTTATTGAGGTAACACATTGGGTTTTATCACAGGTGCCACCGCATTCCTTGAAACTAGGTTTTTTTGGAGCTAGTACCGGAGGTGCTGCTTCCTTAGTGGCGGCAGCTGTGTTAGAGAAGCAAATTGCAGCTGTTGTTTCTCGCGGAGGAAGGCCTGACTTGGCGATGAAAGCACTTCCCTATGTTCAATCTCCTACTTTATTGATTGTTGGTGGCAATGATGATGTTGTCCTAGAGCTTAATAAACAAGCTTTTAAAAATCTTCGATGTGAAAAAGATTTTGTTATTATAACAGATGCAACCCATCTTTTTGAAGAACCAGGGACTTTGGAGCAGGTTGCTAAAAGTGCTGCAGGATGGTTTCAGGAGCATTGGGTTCATACTGATATTACTAAATTTAGGGATCGAAGAGAAGGAGGTGTTTTACTTGCAGATAAGTTAACTCACTATGCAAAAAGTTCTGATACGATTGTTTTGGGATTGCCACGAGGCGGTGTTCCTGTTGCTTATGAAGTAGCTAAGAAATTAGATCTTCCGCTTGATGTTTTTGTAGTACGCAAGCTTGGGTTGCCAAGTCATCCAGAATTAGCTATGGGGGCTATTGCTACAGGAAATGTCCGAGTATTAAATCAAGAGGTTGTTCAATATCTTGCTATTCCTGATACTGTCCTTGATGCCGTTACAGCTAAGGAAAAAGAAGAGCTTCAACGACGTGAACTAGCCTACCGTGGTCATAATAAGGCGCCTAAAATTAAAGGAAAGACGGTCATTCTTGTAGATGATGGAGTGGCTACAGGTTCTTCCATGCAAGCTGCTGTAAGAGCTTTAAGGCAGCAGTCACCCAAACGTATTATTATAGCTGTGCCTACAGCATCTCCTTGTTCTTGCCATGAATTAGGAAAAGAAGCTGATGAAGTAATTGCTTTAATTAAACCAATAGACTTTCAGGCCGTTGGGCAATACTATGAGGAGTTTTCTCAGACTACAGATCAGGAAGTGATTGATTTGTTAAAGATGAAGATAGAAAGCCACAAGTAACAAATAGCAGATAACATTTAATTTGGTTATGGAAAATATTACCGATAAGTTTCAAAACCAAAATAAGCTCCCTCCCATTACTATAAAAGGGAGTGCCTCTAGTCCTCAAAAAAAAGTTCTTTTCCAGGGGGTTCCCATTATCGATGTGACCGGGCAATCAAGCCCTTCTCAAATAAGATTCACGCCATTATCAGAGGCGTCAACAGTCACTAATAGTGATTTTTCTTCTTCTTATGTTACAGAGAGTTCAGAAAAGTCACCCGCAGGAAGTACTATTTGTACGTCATTTCGGCCTATTGATGGGAGCTCTTCTAGAAATAGAAATCGTGTTAATACAGATTTAATGAAGCCGCTTGAGCCAGTTCAGGAATTAAGGAATACAAGAGTGGCAAGTAATGAGAGTAATCATGAATCTCAATTGATATTAAATGAAATTAATGATTTAAGTGAGGATTTTTTAAGTGATAGCATTGAGGAGAAGAGTCCTATAACGGCTCTACTGCATCTATTTTCCTCACCTTCTATTGATAAAGAGATAGCGTTTCATCAGGCTGCTCAGGTTGCAGGGAAGTTTACTTTTGAAGCGTGTCTTAAGGCAGGGCTTGATAAAAAAATTTCTTTGAAAGCAAGTTGTTTTGCTGTTGCTAGAGTTGTTAATATAGGGATAGGAGTCTTTTCCTCTTATGATAAAGCTAAGAAGCTCATGAATCCTTCAGCTGCTAGTAATGTAACAAGAAGTGACAGGGGTATTCATGTGCCTTCTACTTTTTCTACTGTGGATTTTTTTTCTAATATTCCGCAGGCTCAGGCAGCTAGCGCTGCAGCCAAAGACATAATAGAGCGCTTCAATCTTCCATTAAGCATTGTTAATGCTACTGTGAGTGCTACCTATGATGCTACGGCAGTAGCGGTCAAAGGATTGGATTTTCAAAAAACAATTAAGAAAATTTATCAGAAACTTGGAGTGTCTCAAGAAGCGACGAAGCGATCTCTTCTTTTCAATGCTGCTGCTAGTATGGCGGCTGATGTCACTTACCGAGCGATGAAAGAGGCAGGTTATGATAATAAAGTTACGAGGGAAACTTTTTGGTTATGTGCTGCTGCTACTGTTTATGATGCACATCAAACATTGAATTTAGTTGCTCATATTGAGGGCATTGCTAAGAAAGATGATAAATTTAACTGGTCTGGCCTTGCTCATAAGATACTTGAGGCACCCGAAATAGTAGAAGATAATTCGTCTCTACCACAAGTCGCTAGAGATGCGACAACAGCAACGGCTCTGTTAATTCATGAGAACCCCTTGTTTAAAGATCAAGCATCTGGAGAAAGAGATCCCATAGCTCATGTTATTGGTTTGGCTGCTGTTAATGCGACACGTTTTATAACAACAGAAGTTATCAAGGGAATTAATCATCAAGCAGCTCTTCAAGTGCACAATGAGGAAAAACAGAAAAGTTGGAGAGATGCTCTCATGACAACCTTACAGGAGTAGTTAGAGTCTGTCGGAAACTGAACCAGTTTTGAAAATGGATTTAAACTTATAACTTAAACTTATATTCGGCCTGTTGGCCGAATATTACAATCCCTTCTTCTTTATTTCTGATCATTTTTCGAAAAAGTTCTGGATGATCTCGACGTTGTAAGGTTCGTTCAACGAGACCATCAGAACCACAACAGAGAAGTTTGCAGTGAGCTTTTAATTTACGAGGATGTCCAATGAGTCGCTCTGCGTGAGAGGGCCATGAAGGACTTTCTACTCGAGAAAAGGCAAGATAGCTGTAAGGAAGGCTTCGTAAGTCGATTCCTAATTGCCGTGAAGCTTTGTGCCAAAAAGATGATTGGAAAATTTCTATGGGTGGTTTTGCAAAAAAATGACACCAGTCATGTTCTTGCTTTTTTTGCAACATGGGGCAGGGATGTTTATGAACACATGGAGCAATAAGGTGGTGGCCAGCATTGATAAAAATTTCTCTCATGGTGCTAAGTTTTCTACTGAGCTCGTGGGAACCTGGTTCTACCCAAATAATTTCATGGGCTGTTGCTGCGATGGTTGCGAGATGTAAAAGTTCTTTCTCGTTAAGCTCTCCTAAAACATGGCTGATAAGAAAGAGAGATTTTTCTTCCAATGGTTCGTCCTGCGGCCATGATATTGTTTCAATGCCTTCCTTATCCAATTGCTTTTTAGTGAAATTTATTGATAAGGCGGATTGATCAATAAGCCCTACCTTTTTAATGCCACTCCATGGAGAGGTAGTACGTGAGGCGATTCCTGTGCCACATCCCCAATCAATAATTTGTTCAGAAGTAGGCTTCCAACCTGCATCGCTTAGGTTGGTAAGAACAGCATTCCATTTCCAAGCGATTCTTTGAGCATAAATAAGGTCATAAAGCTCAAGGTCACGAGGCTGTTCCCAGTAGTTTTCGGAAGCATCATTTAAAAAGCGCTGACGTAAGAAGCGTAGTCGTTCCCAATCGTTGCTTGTTAAATTTATTTTTTGCGTCATATTATTATCTTACTAGTTATTTTATGAACAACGATTCTTTATTTTCATTAGAAGGAAGTGATCTTAGTAATCTCTTAACGCCATCGTGGGTCAAGGAAAGTGAATCAAAAGTTTCTTTCCAATCTACAGATGAAAACAAAAGCAGATTTACTCCTGCTTCTCATCATCGTTTTGATCGAGGTGCTTCTCAAGGAAGAGGCGATCAAGGTGCTCCACGAAGAGAGCAACGATCTGTGGGAGGAAGAGATGTTCGTGGCAAACGATCTTCAGAGCGATTTTCTTCTCAAGGAAGAACATCATTACCTCCTCGTGAAATTGCTCCTGTTTTTCATGGGTGGAATATCCACATACTTCCTGAACAGCGCGGAATGGATGAAATTGCTAAGCAAATTAAAACAGAAGCCAAGGCTTATCCACTTTTTAATTTAACGCGGCTTATCTTGGAAAAACCAGAGCGTTATTGTTTGCAGTTTGTTAAAGAAGCATCATCAGAGGGCTCAAAAACCCCCACTTCAAAACTCTTTCAATGTCTCTTGGATCAAACTTTGTGGTTGAGCGAACAAGAGGTTATTGCTCACTTGCTCAAGCAGTATAGTGATCGTTATTATCGTTCAGAGCGTACAACGGTTGAATCTCCTACAGGTTCCTACAGCAGTATTGGAATCTGTGGTATGAGTCAAACCTTGCTTGGCCCTTCGAATCATCATGAGTATCAGAGCAAAATTATACGACTTCATGTTGAGAGGTTTTCTAATATTCCTTTTGATCTTTTTAAGAGTCGTATTCAAACCACTCGAGATGAGGCTTTGATCGAAAAGTGGAAGGAAGAGCAAAGCGTTCGAGAGGAATTCTACTTCTTAAACGCTCCAGAAGGAACAGAGCCAGAGAAATTCAAAAACATTGCTGAGGTAGAGGCCCATTTTAAAAAGCATGAAGCGGCTGCCCTTATTGCTGAGGTTAGTAGTAAGGTTATTCTTCCTGGCGCTAGTGTCTTAAAGTTTTCTTCCAATGCTATTCAACGCTTGGTAAGGCAATCTTTAGATCAATTAAAACGTTTTCCTCTTCCTCTCTCTCACCTGGTAGGACAAGAACTTTCCTCACGGGGACTTCAGATTTTTAAAGCACATGAAAATATTGTCTATGCTTCCGTAGTTCGTCCTCGTTATCTCGATCGTCAGGAAACACCGATTTCAGCTCATCTTACGACGATCCTTGATTGTCTCGAAGCTCATCGCAAAAGTTCGCGTGCGGAACAATGGAAGGCTCTTCTAGAGACATCTTCTTTTTCCTCTGAGACTTCGGAAAAAGAACAGGAGGCCGTTATTGCTAAAGACCTCACTTGGCTCATTCGTGAAGGATATATCATTAATTATGCGTTGCGTGGGTTTGAAGTTGTGCGGAAGCCAAAAATAAAAAATGACAGACCTCTTTTAAAAATCGCTTCTGCTGATGAAGTGCAAGGAGTCGACGGCGCGGAGAAGTTGAGTGTACAGAAGCTACTCGATGCTTCGAGCACCGGCGCGACGAAGCAATTTATAGCAGAAGTAGAGGTTGGGAAGAAGTCTAATAAGAAGGTGTCCATTCAGAGCCTGCCTCCTGCGGAGGTAGCGCCTGAAGAAAATGACCAGCCTATCCACGAGGTAGGCGTTCAGATTACATCTCCTTCGGAGGAAGGATCTGAACTAAAGACTAAAGGCTAAAGGCGATTTAACTCGAAGATCAAATTGGATTTTTTGATGCCTATTTTTCGAGATCGATGATAAATTATAAATCATCAATTTTAAAAATATTGTTTTGGGGTGAGTCAGATTCTCCTCTCTTCGGAGGAGGGATCTGAATTAAAGGCTGAAGGCAAAATTACTTGAAGAAGGAAATAATTTTTTGACCTCAAGTTTCTTAATCGCAGATGAATTTATAAATTGACCTTCGAATTTAATTTTCTGACCTTTAGCCTCCAGCCTTTAGCCTTTAGCCTGTCGAAGGCGTTACGCCCTCGGATGCGCTGCGTGATAAGCTTGTTTTAGTCGTTCTGTAGTCACATGGGTATAGATCTGAGTAGTTGTGAGACTAGCATGACCTAGAAGTGATTGAACGCCTCTCAAGTCAGCTCCATGATCGAGAAGATGGGTGGCAAAAGAATGTCGAAGAGTATGGGGGCTTACCGTGGCAGGAAGTCCTGCCAAGAGTAGATAATTTTTAAGCATCTGCCAAATGGATGCCGCGCTGAGGCGTTTGCGGCTTTTGTTGAGAAAGAGTGCTCCTGTACTTACCTGTGCTAGATGACAATATCGAGCAATCGCTTCCAGTGCCACACTGCCAACGGGAACAATTCGTTCGCGAGAACCTTTTCCCATGACTCGTACCGTCTTATCAATAGTATCGAGATTATGGACATCAAGTCCTACTAGTTCGGAAAGCCGAAGTCCTGAAGAATAGAAGAGCTCAAGAATTGCAGCGTCACGGACTCCCATCCATAAGGGAGCTTGTTTTGTCTTTTTCTTTTGCGTTGGTGTGTCAAGTAGATCTGTAACTTGAGGAACGGTTAAAAAATGGGGTATCGAGCGTTCAAGTTTTGGAAGCGAGACTTGCTTGAGGATATTGTTTTTAAAAAGATTCTGATCGGTAAGATAGTTAAAAAAACTTCGCAAAGCCGCAAAGCGCAAACGAATGGTAGCCCTTGATGCTCTATGTTTCATTAGCTCTAAAAGATAGGCTCGGAAATCATCAGCCGTTGCTTCCTCCCAAAGTAAAGCAGGCTTGAAAGCTCGGAAATGTTCTAAAGCCTGCTTATAGGCTCGGAGTGTTTGAGGCGAGTAATGACGCCCATTTTCGATATAATCTAAAAAGTTTTTGACCCAAGGATCATTGGGGAGAGGTAATGGATCTGGTTCAGTAGGGGGCATTGGTTTTCGGACGCAGTAAAGAGTTTTTAAGATCGTTGATTATAATAGAATTTTGGTAAACAATATGTTGACTTGAGTTAAAATTAAAAGAGCAAAATGTATTATGATACAATCACCCCATCCCATAACTATAGGTTTTCTTCGTCGTGGCTATTCTGCAACAGGAGGAGCTGAGGCCTATCTTACGCGTCTTGCTGAAGGATTGCGTGCCGAAGGTTATCGCGTGGTTTTGTTAGGAACAGGAGATTGGCCTAAGGAACTTTGGCCTGGTGGAGAGGTTCTCATATTACCGCATAGATCATTGCGTGAGTTTGCGGTTGCGGCTCTTAAATATAAAAAAACTACGAACTATGAACCAACTGTAGATTTGCTCTTTTCGATGGAGCGAGTTCCTGGCTGTGATATCTTTCGTGCAGGGGATGGTGTTCATGCTGCATGGTTAGAGCATAGAAGAAAGGATATGTCTTTTTGGAAACGATGTCTTTCACTATGGAATCTACGCCATCGTGAAGTCTTAAAGTTAGAACAAGAGTTATTTGATAGTGAAATAAGGACGCATGTCATTGCTAATTCTTCGATGGTGGCTCAAGAGATTGTTGAATATTTTGGATTTCCGAGAAATAGGATTTCTATTATTCTTAATGGAGTTCCATCATCTACTGAGGGTAAAATTCATTCTGTTAGCCGAATAGTTACAACCCAAACAGTAACCGTTCAGCCCCCCCCTCAACAAACGATACAATTGAATCGTACTACTGATGCACAGTCAGATCATTTCATTCAGAGCGCACCTTCGCAGAAGGTGCGCTCTGAACGATTACCTCAAGCCGGACGTTTGCAAGCTCGCAAGTCTTTTGGCATGAAGCCCAAAGACTTTGTGGTTCTTTTTGCTGGGTCAGGATGGGAGCGCAAGGGATTACGTGTAGCTAAGGAGGCTGTGGAGGAGGTTATTCTAGCGCTAGAAAAAGATAAGAATGCTAAAAAAATAGGTCTATGGGTCGCTGGTAAGGGGCGAACGAAGCGCTATGTTTCTCCTTGTGTTCATTTTTTGGGACCCATAGAAAATATGAATGAGCTCTATGCTGCTGCCGATCTTTTTATTCTGCCAACACGCTATGATCCTTTTGCAAATGCCACGTTGGAGGCACTTGCTGCAGGTGTGCCAGTCATTACAAGTGCTACGAATGGTTGTTCAGAGATTATGATCTCAGAAACTCATGGTTCCATCGTTAATGATCCAAATAATGTAGAAGGATTTGCCGCAGCTCTACGAACCTGGTATGAGCGACTTCAAAATAAAGATCATGCCAGAGAAGCTCGCCATATGTGTACTCACTTAGGAACGGAATGGAGTGTCGAAAAAAACCTCCAGGCAACATTGAAAGTAATTCATCAAGTTTTGGAAGAAAAGAATTAACCACAAAAGAAGAGGAGGGAGGGGGGGATTAACCACAAAAGAACACAAAAGAACACAAAAAAAGGAGTAAAGAGTAGCTTGGCTGAAGGGGAACGCATTTTTTTAGTTCCATTTTTTGAAATAGGAGACTCTCAAAATGCCCCTTTCGAAATTCTGATATGCTCCAGGATTCTTTATTCTTGGCGCTTTACTCCTCACCTTTCTGGTCATTCCTTTACGTGATTATTGTTCTTCTTTCGTGTTCTTTTGTGTTCTTTTGTGGTTAATTTTCTTCCTTTTTTTTAGCCTCAGGAATAATCGTGGTGAACAGAGCGCAATGATCGCTCGCCTCATTCCAGAAGTCTGGGCGGGCGATGCCTGAGTGATCAAGCTGGATTGCCTTTTCAAGCTCTTTATTAACCATCATATAATCGATACGGGAATATTCGTCAGGGGTTTTCCAATATTCTGTCCAGAGTTCTTTGCGATCATCAGTGAGGGGAAGCGAATGAAGAGAGTCAGCTTGATCTGGTTTTCCTGAAATTTCCTGAATCGGTTTAGAGTTTTTAGTATCATTAAAATCACCCATAACAAGGAGGTGTGTTTTTGGATTGGCAGTTAAAATATCATGAATATAACGATGCAAGGAATGCGCTTCTGCCTCACGCAGTTCAGCTTGATTATATTCCTCAATGTTGACTTTAGCCTTAAGATGAAGAGCGAGGATTCGAAGTTGATAGCCCGATTGGAGTTCAACAGTAACATCAAGAATACCACGTGGGCTATGTAGTGCTTTGCCATGAACTGTCAGCGGTATGATGCCTTGCGAATGATGTTCTAACAAAGGAAAGCGGCTTAAAAGTGCTACATGACGCTGAGTGTCCCACCCTTGAAGATATTCAGAATAAGGATAGTCTAATCCACGTTCACGAAGGCGACGTTGGAGATCATGAAACTGGCGTATGTCACCCATCTCCATAAAAGCAATAATGTCGGGATGAATGATAGCAACAACTTTAGCAACAGCTGTCTTTTCTGATTCTGGTTTGCCTGCATTATTGCGATAACGTCCATTAACATGTCGAGGCATGGTGAGGTAGTTGTCCACATTGTACGAAGCAACAATAACTGGCTTGGACTGTTCCGAGGTGGTTTTAGAAACTTCTGTTTCAGCTCGCAGCGAAGCTAGAAGTAAAAAACAACAGACAAGCAGGGTGCTTATTCGGCCAATAGACCGAATAGAGGCTCTAGGCTGTAGAATCAATTTAAACATTGAGTAAGCATTCAGATTCCCCTCCTTCGGACCTCTACTTCGCAGTCTGATTATTTGACGTCGATTCTTCTTCTGTGGGAGAATGGTTCTGAACAGTTGCGTCAGCGATTGTCGCCGTGGGAGGTTTTACAGTTGGCTCTTCTGTTTTGGTCGTAGGTTTAGCAATAGCATCATCGAACTCTTGTTTTGCTTTTTTGAACTCATTGACGCTTTGGCCTAGGCTCCGTGCAATTTCAGGAAGACGCTTAGCTCCAAAAAGGACAAGGACAATAATGAGAAGAATAATAAGATCAGGACCACTAGGTATTCCAAAGGCCAAAAAGAGACTGTTTGCAAGAGTAGGAAAGGAAATCATTGTTAGGAGAGGTTAAAAAAGTTGGAAGGTTAAAGATAGCATGAGGTTTATAGAGATGCAATAAGACTCAATGTTTAGAGTTCGAAAATGAACTAATTTTGAAATGGATTTTTATTTTACCTAGCCCGGATATTTCATACACATCGTAACGAGACACAGCACGAAATTTGATAAGACAAGGCGGACGAAGGATTTTAACGCAGTGGCTGTATGTTTCATACTGTCCCAGGGAAAATCGGAGTCCAACGCAGTATTTATCAGGTTTCTTGCAAGTCGTAGTAGATGGGTATGAAATATCCGGGCTAGTACTGATTTTAGCTACAGGCAAGTAGCGAGTAACCAGGGCTAATTCTTCCAACGGAATAACAGGTTGAAATTTAGTAAATAATAGACGACGCCAAAGCACTTCACAAAAACTTTTTTCATTAATCAGCTTCTCTCTGTATTTATCCCTTCCATCCCTTCCATCCCTGTTAATCTTCTTCTTCTTTTATCCTCTTTCATCCATGTTTATGCATTTCGGTGAATTAGCCCTGGCGAGTAACGAGTAACGAATTTATTTTCTTGCCTTTGGCAATTGGTGTCAAAACTTGCTCAGTAGTAACTATCCGGGTTAACTGAATAGGTGGTTCGTAGTTTGCAGTTGATAAGAGGTTGAGGAGTTGAGAAGTTTAGGAGATAAAATATAGGAGTTACAGAAAAACTTTCCTCTAAATTCTTAAATATTCGGGTACTAACCCACCCCATTCAACAATGTCAAAAAAACGTTCAATTCTTAGTTCTTGCTATGTTATTTACGCTTTTCTTTGCATGCTCTCGTTTTTGCATGCTGAGAATACGACTCAAACTATAGAAGATGGCGAGGGTGAGATGATGAAGCGCATTGTAGAAAAAGCGCATCATCCTATGGCCAGTTCTTATCAGGATAAAAAATATAGTGTGGGAGGGATATTTTCTGACAAAACTTTTTCAACAAAGTGTCACTTTGCTCAGCTGTGCAACGCGAAGTCTTATTCAACAGGTGGCTATCCTACACACTCTTTTTTTGGAATTCCAAATAACTGGATTGGGAAAAAAATGTGTATTGAACCCAAGACAAGTTTTCCTTTGCTAAAAGATCATGAGTTGGAAACAAAATCCTATCCAAATAAGAACTTTGAAACGCACTCTTATACCTCGGGTAAAAAGAAAGCTAGTGCTTCTACTGACCAACTTTTTGAAACACATCCAGCCATCTTTAAAGCAAAGGCCCAAGGCAGCTTAGATCATGACCAAGGACTTCATTTAAAACTTCAAGAGGCATTAAAAAAAGGACTCAGTGTGGATGATGTCCGCAAGCTCCTTAATAAGGGAGAGAAAAATGAATAGCCACAAAAGAGCACAAAGAAACACAAAGAACGAGAACACAAAAAAAGAATTTTTATAAAAATTCTTTAATTTTAAGAACTCAAGATAAAGAACGCTCACTATCGTAAAAAATAAGAGAGATAGAATTGAGATCTTCCTTTAACATAGAGTACCAATAGCTGCAAAACAGTTTAGGTTAACTAATTCACCAAGTTCATCGCCAAGTTTCTTTTTTTGTGTTCTTTTGTGGCTATTTCTTTTAACTCCGTCCTTTCTTCTTTCCGAATTTTCGTGGAGCTTTACCGCTAATAGCTTTTCCAGATTGAAGTTCTTGGATTTGATCGCGAAGAAGGGCGGCTCGTTCGTACTCTAATTTCCTGGAGGCTTCGGCCATTTCAGTTTTTAGATCTTTAATAAGTTCGGCGACGTTGAGCGGAGTTTCTTGTAAAAGCGTCAAAGGTTCTTTGCTAATGATGACGCGGAGGCTTTCCTGTACGGCACGATAAGCATTGGTTGGGGTTATCTTATTTTTTTTATTATACTCCATTTGTCGTTGTCGACGATCTTCAGTGACCTTGACCAGCGTACGAATACTTTCCGTCATGGTGTCGGCAAAGAGAACAACTTCACCATGAACATGACGTGCCGCACGACCTGCTGTTTGAATGAGGGAGGTCTTGCTACGCAAGAAGCCTTCTTTATCAGCATCGAGAATGCAGACCAGACTTACCTCAGGAAGATCAAGGCCTTCTCTAAGAAGATTAATTCCAACAAGAATATCAAACTCGCCCGTTCGTAGAGAACGTAAAATTTCAACGCGTTCAATCGTATCAACGTCGCTGTGTAGGTAACTGACTTTGAGGCCTAATTCTTTCAAGTATTCCGAGAGATCTTCGGCAGTGCGTTTAGTCAATGTTGTAATTAAGACGCGTTCCTTGCGTTCCACACGGGTTCGGCAGAGTTCAATGGTTTCATCGATTTGTCCTTTGAGAGGACGAATGATGATACGTGGGTCAAGCAGACCTGTAGGACGCATGATTTGCTCTACAATAAGTGGAGTGCCAGAGGCTGTCACGTCGAGAGATGCTGCAGCCGCATTCGTTGGAAGTAGTGGAGAGAAAGTAGTGAGAGCTTCTACTTTATCAATAGCGGCACGATTTCCTACAAAACTATTGCGAAGTTCAAATTCTCCAGGAGTTGCGCTGATATAGAGGGCTTGTTTTTCTAAAGCCATAAACTCTGGAAAATTAAGAGGACGGTTATCGAGAGCACTTGGTAAACGAAAGCCATATTCTGTAAGAGTCATCTTGCGGGCACGATCTCCTGCATACATGCCACTGATTTGAGGAAGTGATGCATGCGATTCGTCAATGATAACAAGTGCATCTTCAGGTAAGAAATCCATGAGCGTGTAGGGACGCGATCCCTCTTCACGTCCAGTGAGATGGCGAGAATAATTTTCAATGCCGCTGCAGAATCCCATTTCCTGCATCATTTCTAGATCATAATCCGTTCGCATTTTGAGGCGCTGTGCTTCAATGTATTTCCCATTGGCTTCAAACCATGCAAGACGTTCTTTCAGTTCCTCTTTAATACTCCTCATAGCATTTTGCATTTTATTTTTAGGAGTAACAAATTGTTTGGCAGGAAAGAGAGTAACGTGAGTTAACTCTGCTGATGATTCTCCAGTAAGTGGATTAAAAGTGCTAATACGGTCGATCTCGTCACCAAAAAATTCAATGCGTATGGCTTCATCTTCATTTTGTGCAGGATGAATTTCAATAACATCACCGCGGACACGAAATTTTCCACGGGAAAATTCAATTTCGTTACGCTCATAGAGCATCTCTACCATGCGTTGAAGTAGCTCTTCGCGTTTGATAGAGGTTCCGCGCTTAATCGTTAAGACCATTTCTAAAAAGTCTTCAGGAGAGGCCAATCCGTAGATACAAGAAACACTGGCTACTACAATGGAATCACGTCGTGTTAAGAGAGAGCTTGTTGTTGAAAGACGTAAGCGTTCAATTTCCTCATTAATCGAGCTATCTTTTTCAATGTAGGTATCAGAACGAGGGATATAAGCTTCTGGCTGGTAATAATCGAAATAACTCACAAAATACTCCACAGCATTTTTTGGGAAAAATTGTTTGAATTCCGAATAAAGTTGAGCTGCTAACGTTTTATTATGAGAAATAATCAGAGTAGGACGCTGAAGATTCTGAATAATATTTGCTGCTGTAAAGGTCTTTCCTGAGCCTGTCACTCCAAGAAGCGTCTGATGACGATTTCCTTGCTGAATGGAAAGGGTCAATTTTTCAATAGCCTGAGCCTGATTTCCCTGAGGTTGATAATCTGAGTGTAGTTTGAAGGGGATGGTTTGTAACGACATTGTAAATAACAACTCTAAACTACGAACTGGTATTACGCAACAACGCTAACTACCAACGTCTCTCTATTTTTGCAAAATAAGATACGTTGCTATTTTTGGCCCAATTTGTAATTCATAGTAAATGCATAGCTTGGACAGCAAATTAATTACTGCAGTAAGGCCAAAACCGCGCTTAGCATGTTTGTTTGATTGCAATACATAATTGAGTATAGTAGTATACCCTTCAACCTAATTCTCTCCTGAGGAAGGTATAGATTTTGACAGATCCAGTATTAATCGTTCAGCACCACCTATTAACAAATGGTTCAATTAAACACTTCCGCCAGTGAATCGAATTCTTATTTAGTTCAGAGCGCGCCTCCACAGGAGGTGAACTCTGAGCGGTTAAATTCAATATTACTTCCTCTTTGGGAAAAAGTAAAAGCAGGTGAACGCCTTTCGGTAGAAGAGGGGATAGCTCTTTATCAGTCGGAGGATCTTGATGGTATTGCAGCAATGGCCGATTTTGTGCGAGCACGTAGGCATGGGAATATTGCAACCTATGTCTTTAACCGTTATATTAACTATTCCAATCATTGTATTCTCAACTGTCAATTTTGTGCCTTCAGTGCTAAAAAACGGGATCCTCATGCTTTTGAAATGTCCCTTCCTGAAATTGTTGCAACGACGAGGGAGGCATGGGAAAGCGGAGCTACTGAAATCCATATGGTTGGGGGACTCCACCCAACGCTTCCTGCTACATGGTATCTGGAGCTTTTACGTGCTATGCGTGAAGCAGCTCCGGAAATTAATATTAAGTCATTTACTGCTATTGAAATAAGACATCTTTCTGCACGTATTTTTAAAAAACCAATTTCTGAGACTCTTCAACTGCTTCGTGAAGCTGGCCTTGATGCTTTAACAGGTGGCGGAGCGGAGATTTTTGATTCTAAAGTACGTGATCAAATCTGCCGGGGTAAAGAGAGCGCAGAAGAATGGCTAGAGGTTCACGAGCTTTGGCATCAAATGGGAATGCGCAGTACGGCAACGATGCTTTACGGTCATATCGAAACTGCAGAACATCGTATTGATCATCTTCGGCAACTTCGGGAACTTCAGGATAAAACGCGTGGATTTACGGCATTTATTCCATATGCTTTTGTTCCTGAAACAACAGCGCTATCTCATATTATTCCTGTTGGAGATGAAGAACAGCTTCGCAACCTTGCCATAGCACGTCTATTTCTTGACAATTTTGATCATGTTACCGCTTATTGGATTAGCCTTGGTTTGCCTCTTGCTACTAAGGCTCTTTCCTATGGTGTGGACGATCTTCATGGAACGATTAAGGAAGAGAAAATATTTCATATGGCCGGATCAAAAACACCTCAAGAACAGACTGTTGCTACATTAGAAGAAGCAATTCGTAGCGCTGGCCGAGAGCCATGCCAACGAAATACTTTTTATCAACGAATTGAAAAAACCGGAGAAAGAAGAAATTAACCACAAAAGAACACAAAAAGACACAAAAGAAGAAGTAAAGAGTAAAGAGAAAAGGGCAAAGATTAGCTACTGCTGATTGGGAGTGTGTTTTATTATGTTAAGTATGAAATATTCGAGTTAAGTTAGCATAAGCTATTTGCCGCCAGGTTTCATTTTTTGTGTTTTTTTGTGTTCTTTTGTGGCTATTTCTTCTTTGAGTTATTTATGAATCCATCTAATCCAAAAGAGATTGCTCTCGGTGCTGTTTCCTACCTCAACGCACAGCCTCTCTTGGAGGTTATCCCTTTTCCTATTCTTAAAGAGGTTCCTTCTAAGCTTTTAAGTATTTTTAATACTGGAGTTGTTGATGCGGCGTTACTTTCAGTTTATGATATTCTTCAGATGGTAGAACCAGAGGTTGTGGATGGAGTTGCCATAGGGTGTCGGGGCCCTGTTTATAGTGTTATTTTAGCGTATGAAGGAGAATTGAAGGATATTAAAGAGATTCTCCTAGACCCAGCCTCTCATACAGCTAATAACCTTTTAAAAATCATCTTAGCCGAGTTTTATGATCTTCATCCTTGGTATATAACTACTAATTCAAGCAGTCTTTCGGCTGGTGCGCAGTTGACGCTTTCACCCTTACAAGAAAGTCTATCCCGACCAGTAAGCTCTATTGACAATACTAATTTCAATCAGCGCACCAATCAACCTCCAACCTCCAACCTCCAACCTATAACCACTATTCGGCCTGTTGGCCGAATAGATACTCCTCGGCTTATTATTGGAGACCCGGCGATTGTCTTTAGACAAAGTGCGCCGTGTGCCATTAGACATTTTTCAAAACTCGCTTATGCTGATGAAGTGCAAGGAGTCGACGGCGCACAGAAGTTGAGTGTACAGAAGCTACTCGATACTTCGAGCCCCGGCGCGACGAAGCAATTCGCAGCAGAAGTAGAGCTTGGAAAGGTGTCTATTCTGGATCTCGGAGAAGAGTGGTATAACTTTACTAAACTACCTTTTATCTTTGCTATGTGGTGCTTAAATAAAAATAGTGCTCACAAAAAACATCTTACAGAAATTTTAAAATCAGCCAAAGAGGAAGGACTTCTTCATCGAGAAGCCATTGCAGCAGCCCAATCAGATCCCAAACTAGCACTTCATTATTTAACAGAATCTATTCGTTACGATCTAGGGCAAGAAGAACGTCGAGGATTAGAACTATTTCGATTTCTTTTGAGAAAGTATAAGCTTCTTGATTGTTCAGAGGGCATGATGAAATATTGCTAAAAAAGAAACACTTGACTTCTGGTCATTTTTTGCCTGAGATAGCCGCTGTTTTTAACCTAGCCCAGATATTTCATACACATCGTAGCGAGATGCAGTATGAAATATTCGGGCTAGCTTAGGTTATTAAATTTTTAGTAAAGATTTTTTGTAAGCCATCAATAGAAAACTAGGTGATCAACTATCACTATTAGAGCTGTTAGCTGAATAGTAATAATCCTAGAGGTTAATTTCCAATTTTAGATTCCAATACCTCAACTTTATGAAAAAGATTATTTTATCCTTCCTCCTGACAGCTTTAGCCAGTTCTCCCCTCCTTCTTGCACAGGATAATAATCAGGGTACAGGTGACAGGGTACAGGTTGTAGGCTGTAGCTCTCAGGAAATTAAAAGAAGTGCAATCAATGAAGCTGAATATAATTTTCCGAATAACCAATCAGCGTTGTTAGAAAAGGATTCTGCTCCTATCTCCCATTTGGGCGTTATGCCCAAATTAATGATGAATCCCGCAACAATTGAAGAGGAAAAAAAAGTTGTAGAAGATGCTTTGGGGATTTTAGGAAAAAGAGGAGTCCCCAGTGAGAGTTCAGCAGTTGAAGCCGCGTCTATTTCTAGTAACCGTTCTAATCAAGTTTTAAGATTAAGGGGAGGAGGGCCTAAGAAATCTCAGGCTATGGGAGGGCTTAAAGCTACTGGAGATACTAGCGAAGAGGATAATTACGCGTCCGATGCTGATTCCTCTGCGAGTGAAGATATTAATGACGAGTTAAATACTCATATTCAAGCTGCTATTGAAACAGAAGGAAGGGCTCATGTTGCTAGCAGTTTACTTGAAAAGAGTGCTCAAGCTAAGAACGAATTTAAAAAGCAACAGGCTTTAGCGTCAGGTCGTGCTGATATGGAAACGCGTTCAGTAAGCTCGGTGGATAGCACCTGGATTCAGAATACCTTATATAAGACTGCTCAAATGAAACTTGGAGCTTCCTTAAAACAAGAACAAATGAATCTGCAAAATACTAACAGCTCTTCGAGTAATAGTCCTTCTAGTGAGAGCCAAGGATTGGCTTCTAAAGAGAAAATGGCTTCCTTACGTCTCACTCAGGCCGGATTAGCTCTTACAAAAGCTCAACGAGCAGAAGAAACAGCTAAAGCTCATTTAATAACTGAAGAGAATGCTCATCAGAAAATACTCAACGATTCGTTTACAACGCAAGCTGATAAAGAAAATTCCTCGCTCAATATAATTTATTACCGAGCTCTTGCAACGTATGCCACCAGTGATCATGAGCTCAAGAAACTGATGAGAGATCTCGCTGAGGCTAAACTTGCGACGGTAAATGCGCAATTGATGATTTATCAGGCTCAACATATTGAAGATGATCTTTCCTTTCTGAATGAAGCGGAAACAAGTTTAGAACTTGCAAGGGAAGCAGAAGAAGCAGCGGAGGCCGCTACAGATCCTATAGCGAATGAGGCTGCAGCAAGAAATACTTGGTGTGAAGCTTTCAAAAAAGCATTCGAAATAAGTATGACAACAAATGAGTTAAGGAAAAAAAATTCCTCTTCAGTGTCACGATCATTACCATCATCACCATCATCGTCTTTGGCACCATCGAACGATCTTCTTGAAGAAGCTCAATCAGCAGAACAAGCTTGGAATCAAGTTGTTGAAATATGCAATAACACTCTTGAGAATAAACCTGCGTCGTTAAAACTTAAAAATGCTTGGGAAAAAGACCTCGAAGAAGCGGCCAATCAACACTCTCTTTGGCAAATAAGAACTTTTTACTGGAAGGTAAGCAAAACAGTAGAGAATGCTAAGGCTTCTCATGTACCACAAGATCTCGCTCTCCAGCAAGCGGAGGAAATAAATTCTGTTTATAATGAGATTGTTGAGACCATGCGAAATAAACAGAACGAGGCTCCTGCAAGGCTTCAGTCGTGGTGGCCGCATGATCTTCAACTGATAGAAAATCAGTCCAAGGCTCATAAAGTAGAATTCACAAAATTGCAAGAAGCAGAAGCCCGAAGAAAAGCAAAAGAAATTGCTGATGCGCAAGCTGCTAAAGAATTAAGCGAAGCCATTGAAGTTGCCAATGTTGCTTGGAGTAATGCTCTGGAAGTTGGCCAGCAAGCTGATATTGCTAAAGTATCAGCTGATACAACTAAAACAGAAAGTGACTATAAAAAGGTTAGCGCTCTTGCTCAAAATGCTGTTACTACTTGGTCGAAAGCAGTAGATAAACAGAAAATTGTTTTATCTAAAATTTCTGTAACTGATAGAGGTTCTGTAACTGATAAGATTCAGATAGCAACGAAAAAAGTTGAATATTATAATCAACAAGCTATAGAGGCTTCAAGAAATGCTCAAGAAGCGGCAAAGAGAGCTGCAGAACATATAGAAAAAATAAAAGCCGATACACAAGCTGCTAAAGAACTAAATGAGGTAGTTGAGATTTCTAGCATTGTTTGGGATAATGCAGTTGAGATGGTAAGGCAAACTGATATTGCTAAAACTTTAGCCGATACCACTCAAACGGAGAGTGCCTATAAAGAGGTTAACCGTCTTGCTCAAAATGCCGCTACTGCTTGGGTAAAAGCTATAGAGGCTAAGAGCGCTGTTTTATCTAAAACTACTGAAGTTAATAATAAAGCTTCTCTAAATGATAAAATTCAGGCAGCTGTAAACAGTAAAGAAAAGTATCATAAGATTGCTGCAGAATCTCTTATAAACTCTCAAGAGGCTGCTAAACAAGAAGCGGCGCGTATTGTAAAAGCAAAAGATGATGCACAAGCTACTAAAGAATTAAATGATGCAATGAAGGTTGCTAATGCTGATTGGAATAATGCTATTGAGGCGGCTCGTCAAGCTGATATTGCTAAGACATTAGTTGATAGCACTAAAAAAGAGGAGGCCTATAAAGAGTGTAACCGGCTTGCTCTAGCTGCTTCTACTGCTTGGGTAAAAGCAGAAGGAACCAAAAGAGTGCTTTTATCTAAAACCACTGAAATTAGTCAAAAGAATTCCTTAAATACTGAAATTCAAACAGCAGTGAATAATAAAGAAAAATATACGAAGCTTGCTACAGAGGCGCTTGCCAACGCTCAGGAAAAAGTAAGACAAGTTCATCAAGCAGTTAAGAATGAGGTTCTAAGAAAGATTGGAGAGATAAGAGCAGAAGTTGTTCTCATAGAAAGAAGAATAACAGAGGCTACAGAAACAAGCCGACTAGCATCAGAGAAGGTTGAGAGAGTGGATAATAAGTTTTTTGTGCAGAGTAGTACAAGAACAAGAGCTAAAGAAATGGCAGAGGCAGCAGCAGCTGAGTTGGAGAGAGTAAGAAAAGAGGGCGAAGAGGAAATAAAAATTGCTGAGGTTGATTTAGCAAGATGGCAAGGAGTTCTTAAGAAGTTGGAGAAATCACCAAAAGAGAATGCAGAGGAAGCTAGGAAACAATCTCAAGAAGCAAGATTAAGAACCCAAGCTGATTTTGGAACTATTGCCAATGTATGGAATGACCTTGCTAACAATTTAGAGAGAATCGCCACATATTGGAAGAAAACATTTGAAGTTCAAGGGGCTATGCTTTTAGATTACAGCTTGGCAGCAATCGAATCAGAGCAAGCGGTAGAATATAGTAAGAACGCTGTGAAGGCCTATGGCAAAGCGATAGGGGAGGATGCAAATTGGAGAGAAGGCAATCGATGGAGAGAAGCAGGAAAAACAGAACAGTTAAGTATCGATTGCAAGGTCAAAGGGATAGAAGTGCGAAGTCTAGGGAAAGGTGAGAGCTGTGTACGAGAATACGAAGAAGCTGCAGAAAAATTTAAACAAGCCTCAAGGAAATTTAAACAAGCAGTTCAATCGTTACAGGGAGGAAGAGAGAGAGGGGAAGAGATAATGTTTACTGAAGCTAGCTCCCTCCAATCAGAAGGGATGACTAAGAAATATAAACTTCAAGGAGTGGAGGCGCAAGAAGCAGGAAAAAAACAGCTTGTAGCAGACTATCAAAAGCTTGTAACACTATCTCAAAAAGCTGCAGATAGGTGGAAGGAATCCCGTTTAGCCAAGTCTTTAGGAAAAAAAAGTGAAGGTAATAGTTGGAGTGGTAAAGCCTATTGCCTCCAACAACAAGCAGACTATCAAGCAAAAGCAATTGGGGTACAAGAAGCAGGTCATTCAGTTCTTGCCACAGGCTATAGAGAAGCCGTCTTAATATTGGAGAAAGCTGCAGAGCAGTATGAACAATCGGCTTTAGCTTATGCTGCCGGAAAAGAAAATGAAGGGAATAGTTGGTGTTCTGCAGGTAAGTCTCTTCAATCGCAGGTAGACTATCAAGTAAAAGCAATTGAAGCACAAGAAGTAGGAAAAGAAGCGCTTGCAACAAGCTTTAGACAAGCGGCGACGACATCACAAAGAGAGGCTGTCCAGCATGAACACTCGGCTAAAACTCAAGCTGAATTGGCAAAAAAAATTCAAGAAAAAAGAGAAGGCCTTGCCCTCATAGAAAGTAAGATAGCAGAAATTACAGAAACAAATCGACTAGCGTTAGAGAAGGTTGAAAGAGTGGATAATAAATGGCTGGTGAGAAATAGTACACGAATAACAGCTAAAGAAAAGGCAGAGGAAACAGAAGCTGCTTTGGAAAGAACACGAGAGGAAAAGAGAATTGCCGAAATTGATTTAGCAAAATGGCAAGAGGTTCTGAGAAGGTGGGAGAAATTACCACAAGAGAATGCAGCCGAAGCAAAGAGAAAATCTCAAGAAGCGCTGTCTAAAGCAAAAACTGCTTCTCGAAATATTGCTAGCACATGGAATGATATTGCTAACAGTTTAGAAACAGCCTCCGAATATTGGAAACGAGCTTCTGAAGCTCAAGTATCCCAAGCTGTAGACTATAGTTCAGTTGCAATAGAATTAGAATGCACTATCGATAAGAATATTACAGAGACCGTAAAAAATGCTAAAGAAGCTGTGATACGAGGTGAAATAGAAGAATTAAAACGATTATCTTTAGAAAGTAAGGCTATGAAAGATGCTTCATCTGAGCGTTTTGAGCAATGGGAGTTCGAACAGAGTATGGATAGATTTAATGAAGCTATTGAATATTTATATAACATTATGAGAGCTATTTCTTCCGAGGGATCAGAAAATGCTGCTCTTGTACTCTGGAAAGAGGCTTCTGCACGCAGCAAAGAATCAGCAGAACAATATAGAGCATCTGCACGGACATGGGCTAAAGGACGTAAAGACGAAGCACGTAGTTTGGATAGTGCTGCAGACATACTTGTAGTACAGGCCAGACATGCAAAATTTTTAGCAAAAGCAAAAGAAGCAGAAGCACGTGGTAATAGAGCTTTAGCTAACAAATGGCATGAGATAGAGAGGAAAATTCAACAAGCAGTCGAGCCCTTAAACCAATCAGTCAGAACCCATGCTGCTGGTAAACAAGATGAGGGCGGTAGTTGGAATGGTATTGGTAATAAGTTTTTAAAAATAGCGGAAAAACTAGAGAAAGCGATTGATAATGAAAATGTTGGAAAACAAGAAATAGCTACTAAATTCCGTGAAGCAGCTGAACAACAAGCACGTTCTGTCGATGTTTTTACTAAAGCAGTTAAAGCAATAGCAGCAGGAAAAACAAAGGAAGGTGCTAGCTGGGATCAAGCTGGTGATGGTTATAATGATGCCGTAGAAAAGCTAGAAAAAGCGATTGAAGCTGAAGTAGCAGGCAAGCAAGAAGTGGCTAGAAAATATAGCGAGGCAGCGGAGCAACAAACGCGTTCTATTGAGTTTTATACCAAATCAGCGCTAGCTTATCAGGAAGGAAAAGAATATGAAGGTGCTCGTTGGAAGGATGCTGGGGATAGTTATTATTATGCAGCAAAAAAACTAGGAAAAGCAATTGAAGCTGAGCTTGCAGGCAAGTTAACGGTGGCTCAGAAATACCGCGAGGTAGCTCAACAACAAATGCGCTCCGCAGAGCTATTTAGTCAAGCTGCAAGAGCTTATGCTGCAGGCAAAACAGATGAAGGTTCTAAATGGAATAGTGCAGGCCTTGGTTTGTATAATGCAGCAGCAAAACTAGTAAAAGCTGTTGAAGCCGAGGAAGTCGGTAAGTTAGAGTTGGCTCGAAAATGGCGCGAAGCAGCCGAGCAACAAATGCGCTCTGTTGAATTTTACACCCAAGCAGCGAGAGCTTGTAAGGAAGGAAAAGAAGATGAAAGTAAGAATTGGAATTTTGCAGGCAATGCTTTTTATTATGCAGCAGAAAATCTAGAAAAAGCGATCGAGGCAGAGATAGAGGGTAAACCTCTAGTAGCTCTGAAATGGCGCGAAGTAGCTGATCAACAAGCCTCTTCTGTTGAGTATTTTACCAAAGCAGCACGAGCTGATGCTTTAGGAAAAAAAGATGGGGTTATTAGCTGGAATGGTGCAGGTAATGGTTTTTATAATGCCGCACTAAAACTAGGGAAAGCGATTGAAGCTGAGGTAGCTGGTAAGTCAGCGGTGGCGCAAAAATATCGCGAAGCAGCCAAGCAATACAAACGTTCCGTAGAGTATTATGTCCAAGCAGCCAAAGCTTATGAAGCAGGAAAAGAAGAGGAAGGTTATCGTTGTCATAATGCTGGTCTTGATTTGTGTAAAGCAGCAGAAAATTTAGCATCTTGAATTATTTAAAACTTCAGAGAAAAATTGAATTAGAAATTCTGGACAGACTTTCTGTTTCTACAAAAATTGATCTGATATTATTTTTCATATGCCACGCTTTTTCTCAAAGTGATATTTAACTTTTCAACACGACTAAGGTTTTATCTTAGTAGTTATAAATTTAATAAAAAAAACTCCCATTTTAAATTCAAATACCTCAACTCTATGAAAAAGATTATCTTATCCTTCTTCCTTACAGCTTCAGCAAGTTCCTCCTTTCTTCTTGCGCAAGACAATGAGCAGGTTACAGGTAGTAGAAAGAAAGAACTACCATCGAAAGATTTTTCTTTACAGGCAGATCGACGAATTGAACACACTGCGAACTGTAATAATTCAAGTCAAGACGTGAATTGTTACTTAATGATGAATCCATCAATAATTGAAGGAGGCACAAAAGCGGTAGAAGATGCTTTGGGGATTTTAGGAAAAAGAGGAGTCACCACTGGGAGCTCGGGAGCTGAAGCCACATCTGTTTCTAGTCACGTTTTAAGATTAAGAGGCGGCGGTCCTAAAAAATCTCAGGCTATGGGAGGACTTAAAGCTACTGGAGATACTAGTGATGATGATGATGATGCGTCGGATGCTGATTCCTCTGCTAGTGAAGATATTAATGACGAGTTAAATACTCATATTCAAGCTGCTATTGAAACAGAAGGAAGGGCTCATGTTGCTAGCAATTTACTTGAAAAGAGCTTGCAAGCTAAGAACGAATTTAAAAAGCAACATGCTTTAGCGTCAGGTCGTGCTGATCTGGAGACACGTTCTGTAAGCTCAGTAGATAGCACCTGGATTCAGAATACCTTGTATAAGACAGCTCAAATGAAACTTGGGGCTTCTTTAAAACAAGAACAAATTAACCTGCAAAATACTAGTAACAGCCCTTCTAGTGAGAGTCAAGGACTAGCTGCTAAGGAAAAAATGGCTTCCTTACGTCTAACTCAAGCCGGATTAGCTCTCACAAAAGCTCAACGAGCAGAAGAAGCAGCAAAAACTCATTTAATTACTGAAGAAGAAGCTGATCAGAAAATACTTAACGATGCATTTGCAACACAATTTGATAAAGAAAACTCCTCGCTTAACATAATTTATTATCGAGCTCTTGTAACGTACGCCACTAGTGATCATGAACTCAAGAAACTGATGAGAGATCTGGCAGAGGCCAAACTAGCGACGGTGAATGCACAACTGATGATTCAGGAGGCGCAAAATATTCAAGATGATCTTACCTTTTTGAATGAAGCGGAAACAAGTCTGGAGCTTGCAAAGGAAGCAGAAGAAGCAGCGGAGGCAGCTACAGATCCTATAGCGAATGAGGCTGCAGCAAGAAATACTTGGTGTGAAGCTTTCAAAAAAGCATCCGAAGTAAGTATGACAACGAATGCATTAAGGAAAAAAAATTCCTCTGGAGTATCACGATTATTACCATCATCACCTTCATTGTCTTTGGCACCATCGAACGATCTTCTTGAAGAAGCTCAATCCGTAGGACAAGCTTGGAATCAAGTTGTTGAAATATGCAACAACACTCTTGAGAATAAACCTGCTTCGTTAAAACTTAAAAATGCTTGGGAAAAAGATCTTGAAGAAGCGGCTAATCAACACTCTCTTTGGCAAATAAGAGCTTTTTACTGGAAGGTAAGCAAAACAGTAGAGGATGCTAAGACTTCTCATGTAGCAGAGGATGGCGCTCTCCAACAAGCAGAGGAAATAAATTCTGTTTATAATGAGATTGCTGAGACAATGCGAAACAAACAGAACGAAGCTCCTGCAAGGCTTCAATCTTGGTGGCCACATGATCTTCAACTGATAGAAAATCAGTCCAAGGCTCATAAAATAGAACTCACAAAATTGCAAGAAGCAGAAGCTCGAAGAAAAGCAAAAGAAATCGCTGATGCGCAAGCTGCTAAAGAATTAAAGGAGGCCATTGAAGTTGCTAATAGTGCTTGGAGTAATGCTCTTGAAATTGGCCAACAAGCTAATATTGCTAAAGTATCAGCTGATACAACTAAAACAGAAAGTGACTATAAAAAGGTAAATGCTCTTGTTCGAGATGCTTCTGCTGCTTTGGTAAAAGCAGTAGATAAACAGAAAGTTGTTTTATCTAAACCTTCTGTAACTGATAGAGGTTCTTTAAATAATAAGATTCAAATAGCCACAAAGCAAATTGAACAGTATAATCAACAAGCTGTAGAGGCTTTAAGAAGTGCTCAAGAAGCAGCAAGGAGAGAAGCAGAACGTATTGCAAAAATAAAATCCGACGAGCAAGCTGCTAAAGAATTAAATGAGGCAATGAAGGTTGCTGATGCTGATTGGAATAATGCTACCGAGATGAGCCGCCAAGCTGGTGTTGCTAAAAGATCAGCTGATCAAGCTACAGCGGAAGGTGATGATAAAAAGGCGGAAGGTGATTATCAAGAAATGAAGCGCCTTGCACAAAACGCTGCTGCTGCTTGGGTAAAAGTAGAGAAAACTAAAAAAGATGTATTATCTAAAGCCATTAAAAGTGATGATAAAAATTCTTTAAATACTGAAATTCTGACAGCTATAAGCAATAAAGAAAAGTGTGACAAGTTTGCTGAAGAAGCTTTTGTAAACGCTCAGGAAGCTGCTAGGAGAGAGGCATGGCGTATTGCAACAGCAAAAAATGATGCACAAGCTGTCAAAGAATTAAACGATGCAGAGAAGATTGCTAATACTGATTATCATAATGCTAGTGAGGCTGCTGATCAAGCTGATGCCGCTAAAGCATCAGCGCATGATATTAAAACAGAGAATGCCTATAAAGAGGTTAACCGTCTTGCTCTAGTTGCTGCTACTGCTTGGGCAAAAGCAGAGAGTAGTAAAAAAGTTGTTTTCTCTAAAACAAATAATAAGGGTTATTTAAATCCTGCACTTCAATCAGCCGCAAATAATAAAGCAAAGTATAGTCAACTTGCTACAGAAGCTCTTGTCAATGCTCAAGAAGCAGTAAAGAGGATTCATAGAGAACTTAAAGATGAGGTTTTACGAAAGATGGAAGAGAGAAGGGAAGTAATAGCTCTCATAGAAAATAAAATAGCAGAGGCTACCGAAGCGAGTCGCCTAGCATCAGAGAAGGTTGAGAGGGTGAATAATAAGTTTTTTGTGCAGAGTAGTACAAGAACAAGAGCTAAAGAAATGGCAGAGG
>DATEBV010000365.1:0-9143 GCA_035287205.1 Chthoniobacterales bacterium
TTTCTGAAAGTGCCCATTCTATTTTTTTGATGATATTAAAAACTAATGGCCAATAATGTCACTCCTATAAAAGTGGCCAAAGTCCAGTGTTATGATTTTAAAATTAATTGACGAGCTAAAACCAACTGTCAACTGACAACCGACAACTGAGAACTCTAACGTCTACCTTATTAGTTGCTCCTTTACTGCTTTGGAATAGTCCTAAATTAGCCTTAACTTAGCGCCATTCAGGACCGACCCTTTTTCTGGATGGGAGTCGCCTTCAGGGCTTATCTTCAAAGAAGGAGAGATCTGAACAGTTACTAATTGCTTTAGGTTTAAAGTTGAAATTTTTTTATAAATTTGCAGAAAATTCAATTTCTTTACTCTTCAGATGATTCTACTTCTGAGGATTCAGCTTCATCAGAATCTTCTATCTCAGAATCTTCTTTCATCGCTTTAAGATAAAATTCAGCAAAATGCTGATAGTGCTCAACGATTGATCTATGGGATTCTGATTTTTCAGGCTTAGAAAAATCAGCCCCACTGATACTTAGTGCTCTTGCAACAAAAAATGATGCTTGAACAACTTTTTTTAGATAGCGAGCTTTTTTTCTATTTCCTTTGATGTTTTCCCTAACAGCATTATTATAATATTCCTCACAAAGCTCAAATTGTTTGGCAGCCTTTATTAAAAGCATTCCTTGCTCAGGTTTGTAATATTTAATATTATTACACAAATCAGAAAGTATAGATACAATATAGTCAACCGGATCATCCTCACTATCATCAAAACAATCATCAGGATCAGGATAAGCATCTTGATAAAGCTTATATTCCTTTTTATTGCCAAAAACATATGCTTCTGCAATTTTTCTACGATGATCAGCATTAAATTCGACATGTTGTATTAATTTCTTCCATATATTCTTTATTTCTGAATTTTTTGAAGGTTCAACTTCTGTAATATATTTTGCTTTGCACATAGCTAAGCGTTGCATTGAAGTAATAAAATACTTCAATGCATCTGATTCTGCAATATTATCACCCTCAAAAAGATCACTCTCAGAAGCACTAATATGATACAAAGCATTCACATAGTTGCTGTAACTCTTCATAACTTGCTGAATATCTTCAGCTATATCAATCAAAGCAAGCGCTAAAGGATAATCCCCTAAATTATAAGCGGTTGCAACATTACTATAATATTCGTTAAAAGTTGAAAGTAGATATCGATGATCATCCCTTTTTTTAATAGACTTCTCAAAATCTAATATAATTTGATTTGATGTACTTTCTGTCAACCATTTCTGACAGTATACTCCAAGAGCACAAATTTTTGTTGAGTTAGAACTTGTCTTTAATATTTTTTTTACTACTGGAGCACCAAAGTCCTTCGCAGTCTCGGTAGAGAGTGAAGCAATTTTTTGTTTTTTAAGAATAGGTCCAAATTCAGGTTCAACGCTGCATTCATCGAGTCTTCCACAAGTCGTAGTCGATGCGGATGAAACTATCCGTTCCAACCCCGGAGTGACGAAGCTCATAGCAGCTTCAATAGAATGTGAAGGCAGATTCTCAGCACCTTCTCTCTCTCCAAGAGATACTAACCTTTCGGGTAGCATTGCTCTTGAATTTGAAATGAGCAAAGAACAAGAGATACAAAATAAAAGAAGATTTTTCATAATATATAAGTATTCAATCCCCGATGCACGACAACTGAAGTAAAAGTGAACGTTTAGTTTGTCTGTTTTAAGATCGCTCTCCCTGTGTACTTCTTTGACGATTGCGATTTCGGTTTCAATTTCTATTCCTTGAGTGGTTCTCTTGTTGATTTGCGTTCTGAGGTAAAGCCTCTACAACAATAGGTTCAGGAATGATTGCTGGCGTAGCACAAGCTACGGCAACTGGAATAGCTACCGTATTACTATTCCTCGATTGATTCTCTTGCTGATTTCCGCTTGGAGGCAGAGGACCTTCAGCAACGGTATCAGCAATAACCATAGGCATAACGTGAGCTACGACAACTGGAATAGCTGGTATATTTAGAGAAATAGCAGCAGCCCATCTAGTAATATAGTCATGGTTATTATGATACATAACATTTAAATAACTATTCCACCGGTCTCTTCTTGCCATATTTTCGGTTTCAACTCTCTTCCTATCAGCTCTTCTAAGAGCTTCTAAAGCCGTTCTAGCAGCATCAGCAGAAGCTTTAGCAACTGCTCGGAGCACATCAGCTCTCAGGACGGTAACAGCAGTAAATTTCTCATGAACCTCATAGGGAGTAGCCTCTATCCTAGCACTCTCAACTGCTCTTGCCTCTTGAGCAACCGCCTCGGCATCTATACCAGCTTCATTTGCAACCTTAGCAGTAGCACAAGCAAATTGCTTAGCTCTTTCAACAGCCTTCTTAGCAGTTATAATTTCATTATTTTGATAGCATCTATAATTTTCTTGTAGTGTCTCAATCGTTAGATTAATTTCATTCGCTGCATTCTTAGCATTATTCGCTGCAACATTTGTAGCTGTAGCAATATCAAGAATATCATCATAACGCACAGACTTGCCAATAGAGCTTAGGTAATCTATACGACCTTCAGCATGTGCTCTAGCCAAAGCCACACGAGCAGCTCTCAGTGCTTCTTCTCCTTCTAAAGCAACTTTCTGATTTAAATAATCTCTAGCTAACGAAACATTTTTAGTAGCTAAAGAAACAGCATTGAATAGGGCATCAGTGCTAACATCATCAGCAATTGTAAGATCGTTAGGGTTAACAAGTGCTATACTAGCAATAACTTTGACCGCGGCCGTCGTCGCCTCTTCTAATATTCTAGCTTCTGAGAGAAGATCTTCTTCTTCCTCAAAACTAAAGCAACGAAACATCGCTGCTGTGCGAACAGCAACAACATAATCAGCGGCTATATCAATACACGCTGTAGAATGCTCCTGTCGTATATTCGTCATTCTATTCTCCGCAACCAAAGCATTCAAGGCCTCATCAGCAGATTCAAGCGCATTATCAATATGTATCCATTGAACGAATTGAGAAAGCATCTTTGCATAATCGATAACTGTTTGATCTTCTCTTCTACGATTAAGAGAGAAAAAAATCACTTCCTCAGCAGCTTCTGCAGCAATCCTGGCCTGCTTAGCAGCAACTTGAGCAGTTAATGCCATATGACGTGCATAGAAAATAGGATTCTTGTAACGGGCAATCTCTAGTTGTTTAAAAACTTGGCGTACCCAATCAGAGCTTATGTTAGGTCTCTCTCTTAGCATCTCCTCAACATGAGAATTTGGAAAAACACAATTGGCAAGCTTAGGTCCAACCTCTTGCTTAAGAGCTTTCTTAAAAGCCTGAATGACTTTCTTGTTTTCTCTTCCTATGACAGTTACATCATCAGAGTCCCATAAAAACTGCCTTATTCCATCATAAATCCAATGAGGAGCATAGAATGTAATCTTTCCTGAATCATCCTTATTCATTAACAATTGCTCTGCTGTAGAGTAGGTAGAAATGGCATCACGAAACGGCTTGGAGGGGCAATTCCTGACTGCCTCGCTCCAAGATTCGTCAGTATCAGTTTCTGGCATCATATGAGAAGCCCTAGCTGTCGCCGCAGCAATTTCTTCCGGATTCATTCTTCCCATAGGCCTGCTGCCAAAAGATGAGGAAGACACACCCTCTCCTCTATTCACTACAGCTTGAACTTCGCTATTTCCTCTAACACTTGCTCCAACAGTTGCCACAGCTCGAGACATTCTGGCTGTTGTTGCAGCTGTTGCTTCAGTAATCTCAGAAGGCGCTCTTTCTCCAAGAGAAACTAACCTTTCGGGCAGCATTGCTTTTGAATTTGAGAGGAGCAAGGAGCAAGAGAAGAAAAATAGAATAAGATTTTTCATAATATAATCCTCGCTGCGCGACAACTGAAGTAAAAGTGAACGTTTAGTTTGTCCATTTTAAGATCGCTCTTCTTGTTGCTCTCCCTGTGTACTTCTTCGTCGATTACGATTTCGGTTTCGATTTCTATTCCTTGACTGATTCTCTTGTTGATTTGCGTTCTGAGGTAAAGCCTCTACAATAATAGGTTCAGGAATAATTGCTGGCATAGCACAAGCTACGGCAACTGGAATAGCTGCCGTATTCCTATTGCTCTGTTGACTCCCCCTTCCATTGCGATTTCTGTTCCTATTCCTTGATTGATTCTCTTGTTGATTTCCGCTTGGAGGCAGAGAACCTGTAACAACAGCATGAGCAAAAATTGTAGGAGTAACGTGAGCGGCGATAGCAACTGGAATTACTGGTGTATTCGAGTAAATAGCAGTAGCTTCTGTAGTAACCTCATCCTCATTATAATCTGTATCATCTAATAAAGCATCCCGCAGAGCTTCTTCTTGTTCCATCCTTTCTAAATCAATCCTTTCCTCTCCTTCTCGGCTAAAAGATTGCATTGTAACTCGAAGAGCTTCCAGAGAAGCTTTGGCAACGGCTTGAGCTGCTAGCGCTCTTACAATGGCAACAGCAGCATTATCTTCATAATAACTATAAGGAGCTGAACATATATCCACTTCATAACCATCATTAAGACCTGCACACAAAAGATCACTCCAAGCACTTCGAGCAAACAAAGCGGCCTCTTTAGCCTCCACTGCAGCTTCCTTCGCAACCCTGATCGCGGCATCAGTAATAATCTGAAGCGTAGTCCTATCTCTATCATCATTAATACCATTACGATAATCTCTAATAGCCCTATTAACTGACTCTATAGTTTGAAGAGCTTCATTCACAGCGTTCTGGGTTTCTTCTGCTATAGTATCTGTGTCCTCAATAACAGTTTCCATACCATAATAACGGATACTACTACCTCCACTAATATAGAAAGTACGATTTTTAACACGCTCTAAAACAAGCTGATCATGTGCTTCTTTTAGAGCTTTTTCTGTCTTGGTCACATGCTTCTTGGCTAAATTATGAGGAGAAGAATTTTCTTCTCTCCATTCTCCTCCCTGCTGCGCTCTCACCTCTTTTTCCATTTTTTCTAACTCCTCTGCAGCAGGAGTTAAAAACAAAGCTTTTTCCCAGGTATAAATTTCACCACTATCCCTATGAAACTCTCTTCCAACTCTTGAACAAAGAAGTCTACTCTCTAGTGTATTGATGGTGTTTTTGCAAAGATGATCTCGAGCCAAATCAACCTCTTGAAGTGCTGTAGATGCCTTTTCCATCTCAGCATTACTGACATAATCAGAATGGGATAAAGAATTCATAGAGGTAGTAGAAGGAAAAGAAATATTAACCTGCGCAGCACGATCCAGTATCTGTTCAGCTGCCATCGTTGATTGCTTTAATTGCTCCGGATTTAAATGCCACTCAAAGCCTCTTTGATAAAGATTTTGATCAAAAAGACGCAGTGCTGCTGCTGTACGAAGAGAGACAACATAGGTTGCTGCCGTAGCAATGCAATCTGCAGAATCTTCAGACAAAGTATCTTTTTTATAACTCTCTGCTACTACAGCCAACAAAACATCTTCTGCGGCATCCGCAGCAAGAGTCGTATGAATCCATTGACCTGTTTTATGGAAGCATTTGGCATTATCATGCTGACTAAATGCCACTATGGCTGCATCCTTAGCTTCCTTAGCAGCAAGTTGAGCGACTAAAGTCATACGCTTTGCGTAGAAAACAGGATTTTCATAACGAACAAATGCTATCTTTTGTAAGACTTGAGCCACATAACGAGAACTTAAAGGAGAACCTTCTCTGATCATTTCCTCTGCATTAGGAAAGACAATATTAGTTAATGTTGGTCCAATTTCGTCTAAGAGTGCATTTCTAAAGATTCGAAGAGTTATCTCATTCTCTCTTATCATCGAAGGATGATCATTTCCCCATAGCAACTCTCCTATTCCTTGATGAATCCAATGAGAAAATGATAGAGCAATTTTTCCAGATTGATTAGCAGTAGCAAGCAAGCGTCCTGCAGTAGGATAATCAATAAGAGCATCTTGAAAAGATTTCAAAAGAAAAATTTCCACTCCATTTTGCCCTATCAGTAACCGTTCAGTTGATAGCACATTGATCATCTCTTCTCGTCCCTCTCGACAGTTAAGAGCTGAATCCCACCAAATCGGTTTCGGGGAAGGATCGCTTATTGCAGAAGAGGAAGATTCTGTAGTTACATTGTTAGCAACATCAGATCCTGACATCATGCGATAAACCCTAGCTGTTGCCGCAGCAATTTCCTCCTGACTCAATCCTCCTTCTCCTAGAGAGCTTATAACAGCTCTTTCTAAAGATGAGGAAGACACGCCCTCGCCTCTATTCACTACGGCTTGAACTTCGCTATTCCCTGGAACACTCGCTCCAGCAGTTTCCACAGCTTGAGAAGTTCTAACTGCGGTTTCAGTTGTTGCTTCAGCAATCTCAGCACCGCCCCTTTCTCCAAGAGACACTAAGCCTTGAGGTAACATTGCTCGTGAATTTGAAAGGAACAAGGAACAAGAGAGGGAAAATAAAAGAAGGTTTTTCATAATGTGTAGGTAGAGCCTAGCGTGGTACAAATCATAGCAATATTCAACTTATAATTAGTTCTACTTTTATCAGTACTAATGTTTCTCAAGCAGGAAGAAATTCACCACAAAGAATTACACAAAGAACACAAAAAAGAAAAAGAATTTTTATAAAAATTATTTAACAGTGTTAAGAACTAAATAATACTAGCGATCGTAAAGCATAAAAAGTTAATCTTAAATAAAATAAAAAAATTCTCCAACCTAGCCGAGCCTTATTCAATCTTCTTATTGAACATCCTCTCTATCTCTTCGTCGATTGCGGTTTCTGTTCCTTTGCTGACGCTGTCGGCCTTCGTTACTAGGTAGAGGTTCTAAAGAAGCTGCACTCTCGGCAATCATAGAAGGCGCCTCCATAG
The DNA here is from genome assembly GCA_035287205.1 of Chthoniobacterales bacterium. GTDB lineage: Bacteria > Verrucomicrobiota > Verrucomicrobiia > Chthoniobacterales > UBA6821 > CAIWMF01. The sequence goes on from DATEBV010000365.1 coordinate 6,909, forward strand.
TAATATTTCCTTGTCTACTATTTTGTTGGTTAGCGTGTCTATTATTTTGCGAAGCTCTTTCTCGATTGCGGTTGCGGTTACGATTTATGTTCCTTGACTGATTCTCTTGTTGATTTCCACTCTGCAGCTCTGCAATAACACGTTCATCACCGACCTGAGGCGTTGCCACAACAGTTGCTACAGGAAGATCTTCGATATTTCTATTGCGATTTCTATTTCTATTCCTTGACTGGTTTTCTTGTTGATTTTCACTTGGAGGCAGAGACTCTGCAACAACAGCACTAGCAAGGACCCGGGGAGCAACTTGAGTTACACCAGCAACTTGAGCTACGCCAGCAACTGAAATTTCTACCCTATTCAAAGGAAGCGCAATCGTATTCCCTGCTAAGTGATATAACCTACGTTATGCGACGGATAAACCCCCGTACGTCTCAAATGATCTTGCCTTGCTCTTTCAGCAGCGACCTCCCATGCAAATCTTTCTGACTCGGCCCTCTCTTCCCCTTCTCGGCTAAAAGATTCCATCGTAACTCGAAGAGCTTCCAGAGAAGCTTTAGCGACAGCTTGAGCTGCTACTGCTCTTACAATAGCAATAGCAGCATTATCACTAGACTCAGCATTTTTAGCAAAGCTAGCTGCCTCCTTAGCCTCTATAACAGCCTCTTTAGCAACTCTAATCGTTGCATCAGTAATACTTTCAAGAGTTGTTTTGTCCAAAGCACGAACACCACCACCTCGATCACCTTGGATAGCTCTATTAACTGCTTCTATAGTCCGATACGCCTCCTTCACAGCATTTTGAGTTTCCTCTGCTATAGCGCACGTACTCTCAATAACAGTATTTATATCATCATAACGAATAGGATTACCTCCTGCAGTATGGAAAATACGACTTCTAGCACGTTCTAAAGTAAGGTTATCATATGCTGCTTTTACAGATTTTTCAACCTTGGTTATATTCTCCCATGCTAAATCGCGTGGAGAAGAAATTTCTTCTGTCCAATCCCTTCTTTGATAATCCCAAAGTATGCTTTTTAACTCCTTCGCTGCAGGACTTGAAGACAAAGCCTCTTCCCATGAATAGCTATGACTTCGATCAGAATCTCTTGCTAACATGAAAAGCCTTCTTTCGAGCAGATCTAAGGTTTTTTTGCGAAGATCCTCATAAGCGCTATCAATACTTTGAAGTGCTACAGAAGCCTTCTCCATCTGAGCTTCACTAACATAGCCTGGATCAGTTGAAGAAGCTAAAGATGTAATAGAAAGCAGTGAAGTAATCTCCTTAGCTGCACGATCCAGTATCTGATCAGCAGCAATTGCTGCTTGATTTAATTGAGTCGTCATATACCAAGAAGAAGGATTTTTATCAACAAGACGCAATGCTGCTGCTGTACGAAGAGCGACAACATAATTTGCTATCGCAGCAATATGATCTGCAGATGGCTCCTCCATAATATCTTTCTTACGATTCTCTACGACGACAGCCAATAAAAGCTCCTCTGCTGCATCAGCAGCAAGAGTCGAATGAATCCATTGCCCTGTTTTATGGAGCTGTTCGGCATAATCACGATAATTATAGAAGCGGTTCGTATTGTTAAGTACAGAACGCAATGGATCTATAAGAGGATTTCTACTAGTATTATTTTCATTAGGACGAAACCTATGGAAAATTTGACCCGTACGTTCCATCGGAGTTCTTGTTCCTAGAACTGTTGCTGTAGGATCTTTGGTTTTTTTAGCAGCAATTTGAGCAACTAAAGTCATACGCTTTGCGTAGAAAGTAGGATTTTCATAACGCACAAAGGCTATCTTTTGTAAAATTTGAGCCATACAATAAGAACTTAAAGGAGCTCCCTCTCTGATCATTTCCTCTGCATTAGGAAAGACAATATTAATTAATGTTGACCCAATTTCTTCTAAGAGTGTATCTCTGACAATTCGAACGGTCGTCTGATTCTCTCTTACTATAGCAGCATGATCCGGTCCCCATGGAGACTCTCCTCTTCCTTGATAAAGCCAATGAGGAGGCAATAGAGAAAGCCCCCCTACTCGATCCACACTAACAAGCAATCGTTCTGCTGTAGGATAAGCAATGAGAGTATCTCTAAAAGACTTCAAAGGAAAAATTTCGACTCCATCTTTACTCATCAATAACCGTTCGATTGATGGTATATGAAGCATTTCATAGCATGCCTCCCAACAATCAACAGCTAAATCCCACCAAAGTGGTTTTAA
>DATEBV010000366.1:0-3394 GCA_035287205.1 Chthoniobacterales bacterium
AGCTGGACAAATGTTGGTAAGTTTCTCCAATCGAAGGCAGATGATCAGATAAAAGCTGCTGAAAAGATAGATTCTAATCCTTTCCTTTCATCTTCTATCTCCCATCTCCCATCTGCTATCGCAGCAGCAGCATCTCCCACCTCCCACCTCCCACCTCCCACCTCTCTCCGGCTCCCATCTTCTAGCGCAGCAGCGGTACCTCTCACCTCTCACCTCCCACCTCCCACCATTATTAGGCCTGTTGGCCGAATAATGATGGCGTTGTCAATATACTGCAAGAAATGGCTGACAGAGACAAAATCAGCTGAGGGGCCTGTTAAAATACTATCAGACTATATTATCGATGTTGTCAGGCGCGGAGCAGATCATGAACTTGTTAAAGATTTTGAAAAATATTGGAGCTATGTTGCAAAGAATCATGAATTAGGAGATGATTCGCAAGCTCTTGCTTGGATTCAAGTTGCTGAAGATATTCAGCAAGCTATTGAAGATAGCATTAAAAAGGCTGAAGCTACTAAAAGTCGAAATTGGAAATTATCCAACGCTTGGAATAATACTGTTCAGGCAGTGCAGAAAGTTGCCAAATATAGAGAGTTATATATTCAAACCTCTATGTTTTCTCAAGCCCCAGAAATTGTGAGTAAATGGAAAAAAGTAGTAGAACAGGCAGAGTCTATTGCTGACTATTCTAGAAAAACTGCAGAAGCATGTTCTTTAGGGAAGATAGCAGAATGCAATCGTTGCAATAGTGCTGCTAATTCTATGAAAAAGAAGTTAGAAGAAACCGTTACTGCACTTGAAAAGAAGGAAAGCTCTGCCTGAAAACAAGAAATTAACATGGATGAAAGCAATGAAAGGGAAGGTAGCAAAAGAACGTCCAGAAAAGTAACGAGTGGCGAGTAACGCGTAACGAGTATTGTTTTAATCCAAATAAAACCAGCTTCCGTAACACATATTCTGACAGAACGCTTACAAAAAGAATTTTTCCTTGACTTTCGTTGAAAAAAATCAAAAATCAAAAAAAGAGTTTGAGGAACTAAATTCAAATACCTCAAAACCATGAAAAAAATTATATCATCCATCCTTATTGCTGCTATTTTTTTAGAAACAAAAGTATACGATCGAATAAGAATTGCTGAGGAGTTCAAAAATCGTTTGCTCTAGAAAAGACTCTACCTAATGAATACCAAACAAATGACTCCTTTTATTCAAAATGAACGATTAGACAACTTGTTTTATCGTGTTTCATTCCATATTGAATCAGCTCATCATAACGTGATGAGAACAGTTAATACGCAAATGGTGCATGCGTATTGGCATATAGGAAAAGAAATTGTTGAAGAGGAGCAAAATGGAAAATCTAAAGCTATTTACGGAACCACTTTATTAAAAAAATTGTCCACTCAATTGAAAGATAAGTATGGTAATGGATTTGGAGTGAGAACACTAGAAGATGCAAGAAAATTTTACCTTGAATATCCTTCTATTCAAGTTAATAAAGGGCTTCAGCCAATTTCTCACACGCCGTGTGAGAAATCTCTTAACCTTCCTTTTCATCCTCATTTAGGTTGGAGTCACTATCGATTACTTCCTACAGAAGAAGAACTAAAATTGGAAATTCAACGAGAATTGGAAGTTTTTGAAGAAGCTCATTTAGAATAATATTATACGATATAACAAACATCTTTTAAATTAAAATATCTCAAATCTATTCTCAAAACCTATGAAAAAAATTATTACATCCATACTTCTTGCTGTTTCAGTAAGTTCTAGTCTCCTTCTTGCGCAAAATGGCAATAGGCTAAAGGCAACCAATCAGGTTACAGGTTGCAGGTTACAGGTTGCAGATAATAGCAAGAAAGAATTACCATCAGAAGATAAAATTGGCCAGGGAGCTAAAATTACTACGAACTACGAACTGCCAGCTACGAACTGTGATAACTTAGGTCAAGACCTAAGGTGTCACTTGATGATGGATCCTAAAGCTGCTGAAGAGGGAGTACAAGCTGTGAAAGAAGGGTTAGGGATTTTTACACCAGCTCAAGCACGCAAGGCTGCTCAAGAACGAGAAGCTACAGCTAAGGCTTCTGCTGATGCTCGGTTAGCTGTTCCAACTCCTAAGAAAGCATTACCTTCTCAGAGCCAATGGGTGCGTGCTAATAAAGCACCCGAGACAACTGCTGCAGCAGTTCCAATGGACGTTGCTAACCCAATACTAGAGGAATCAGCCGTAGCCACTGTCAAGACAGATTCTACACCAGCAGTATCTAAGACAGTGACTAGAGAAGATGATGGAGTGGACAGTTTACAAAGTGCTCTGCAGCTTTTGACAAAACTTGGATTGCCATCGCTCTCTACGATACCAAGTATAGAAAATATATTACCACTAGGGGTGCCTTACTGTGACGGGATAACACTACAGGAGCTTGTTGACTTTCATATACAAGATAGAATTTCCAGAGGAGAGGATTATAGTATTGACCAAGAAACTAAATCACTGATTGTTTCAATAAAACATTTAGGATCAGATGATCATACTATTATAGGTACAAAAAAGCAGGGTAGTATCCATGGTCTGTTCGATTCTATTACTTTGTCTCTTGAAAATGGAGAGAAGGTTGTTTATCAGCCGAATGCGATTATTTGTCATGAAGATTCAAATTCTATCACCGAGGGTTACTATACTTCTTATCGAAAGGAAGGAGATCGATGGTTCAAGGTGAATGATAATAAACATACTACAGAAGTTATCAACGGGAGTGCAGATTGTAAAAATATCGAAAAAAATTGCTATGTGATTTCTTATGAGAAGGCTTCCAATGAACTCCTTTCTCAATCCGCTTCTACCGATGAGGTGCAAGAAGTCTCTCCATTACAGAACCACAGTGTGCAAGAAGCACATGTCAAAACCAGTGTCACACCGACGAAACAACTTGTACCAGTAAGCTCTGCTGAAAGAAAAGAACAAACAGCGATTTTAAACGCGATGAGTGGGGCCGTGAGTGAAAGAAATAAGAAAGATATCGAAAAGCGCTATCAACAAGCTGATATTTTGTGGAGAGATGCTCAAAAAGCTTGGGATAATAGAAGAGTAACACAACAGCAAGCGGATCATACTGGAGAGGTTCTTGTGAGGGCTCAGGAGCGGCACGAACGAGCTGAACAAGCACTTGCGGCTATTGATATTAATCAAACTATATTAGGACGTGTTGCTACGTATGCAGCAGTGGCAGGTGATGCTTTGTCAGGGGCTACAGATCCTCATGTAAAATTAGTAGGTTTCGTTGCAAAAGGTACTTCTAAGGTAGCTCAGTTGGTTAATAAGCAGTGGACAGAAGCTGATGTTAATAGTGCTAAGGATGCGCTGAATCATGCTGAGAAAGAGCATATAGAT
>DATEBV010000367.1:0-70359 GCA_035287205.1 Chthoniobacterales bacterium
ATCTGTCCTCTGATGTTTTAGGCAGGCCTACTTTAATAAATATTCTTAACAGTGATGGAACTGTCGCTAAGAGTATGAGTTATTTATATTCACCAGACCATCATAGTGTCATAACACGCCAAGGTGAGGGAGAGAATGAAATCAGCACAACAACATATACCGATACCTTAGGTAATCCCATTATTTTTAAACATGCTGATGGTAGTTATCAGATTACAACCTATGATGCCTGTGGGAATAAGACTTCTTTCACCGATGAGATAAAAAATACCACACAGTGGACTTATGATACCTTAAACCATCTTTCTTCTGAAATTTTACCTGGCGGTACTGTTATTAATTATCTCTACAATCCTGAAGGAAAGATTGTGATGCGTTCTATGCCGCAAGGGTTAGTAGAAAAAAATACCTATAATATCGCAGGACAAAAAACCAGTGATGCCCTCATCGGTTCTGATGGAGCTGTCACACGCAATCATACGTACAATTATACGAATGGCCTTCTTTCATCGATAGTTGATCCTCGTGGATTTACAACCACAATTGACTACGACGCTTGGCAGCATCCTATAAGTATTTTTTCCAGTGGTTCGAGTATTCCTGAGCAAAACCAAATTACCCATTATAGCTATAATCTTTGCGGACTCTTGACCTCGGTGGCTCAAGCGTATGCTGATCATTCCACAGGTTCTTCTACCTTGGTCACACGAAGTTACGATGCCTATGGTCAACTAATTTCTGAAGTAACCTCTCTCAATGGAAGTAATATTTCCTCCTGGACCCAACAGTGGAATAGCGCTGGACATCGGACCCATCTCAACTGGCAGCTTGACGACCAAGGAAGAGGAGCTCAGTATGGATTTAGCTATAACGCTCTTGGTTTCATGACCAAGGCCGCTAATGCTTCAGGAAAATGCACTTACAGTTACGCTGATAATGGACTTCTCATGCAACGCAAAACGCCTTTTGCCACGATAACAATGACAGAACATGACCAGAGAGGGAATATTACTGCTATTCGTGCAGCGCATCCAGGAGGAGAAGTTCTTCTTTCTGAACGCCTCGCCTGGCGAGCCGATGGACGTATAGCAACTTACAATCTTCTTGATAACAGTCTTGATTTGCCACACGAAGAACGCAACTACGATTATGATGAGCGAGGTAGGTTAACCCAAGAACCTTTTACTTCTAACCATCAAGGTCCACAAACTGCTTACTATAATTTTGATGAAAATCCTCTGAGAAGCGGTAGTAGTTTTCTCAACGGTTTAGGCATTCGTACAAGCCAAATAGTGCCTCCTTCTCTTGCTTATCTTGTGAGTCGGATAAACAACTTTGGTCAGGTGACCCTTGATACGGATCTTCATGAGAATGGTAACTCTTACCCATCGATTAGTGATTATGATGCTGATGGAGAAGTTATTAAACGCTTTAGTAATGGCTCTATAACACAACGTCTTACCTGGGATAGCCTCGGTCGACTGCTCAAAGTTGCTCAACGTAATGATGGAGGCAAAGGATATGATTGGACTACTGTTTATGATGGCCTAGGAAGACGTATCCAAACGAGTTATTGTGATGCAACGGATGATCACACCACCAGTGCTCCTCTGAAGATCAGCTACTACTACGATCCTGAGGTCAAATTTCTAGAACTCGGCCGTGATTACTTCGGTCGTATTTGGAGCCTCTATGGACCTGATAAAAGTGGTACTTATGGTGGTTCTCAAGGTATCGGTGGATTAGATGCTACGTTCACTGAAAAAATAGCTCGAAGCCAAGGAGTTCTGAATAACTTCTTTGGAGATGCTCTTGCCAACCTTACATCAAATGGACCTTACCCTTGGGGTGTCATTCTTGGAGGCTATGGGGCAATGCCAGGTTCTAGCGTTAACCACGACCTTGTGCGCCAATGGCGTGGAAACTACCTCGACTGGACCGGCTTCTATTACTTGGGAGAGAGGTATTATGATCCTAATACAGGAAGATTTTTGAGCCCGGATCCGCTAGGGCATGAGGGAAGTTTGTCACTGTATGATTATTGTAATGGAGATCCGCTGAATGGGCAAACCATTCGACCAACAGGCCGAATGTAAGTTTAAGTTATAAGTTTAAGTTGATTTTTGGTCACTTCGTGACAAAGAAATTAACCGCCCAGAAAGGTAAAGAGTAATGAGTAACGAGTAACGAGTAACGGGTTCTGAGGCGGAATTTGCTAAGTGAACACTGTATGACCGATAGATGAGATTTAGCTAACGAGAAGAGAAGAAATTAACCACAAAAGAACACAAAAGAAGAAGTAAAGAGTGAAGGATAAAGGATAACTACCACCCAGGGTGTTGGTAGTTGAGAGACAGAAGATAGAAAAGAGAAAATAGAAGATGGAAGGCAAGGTCTGCTACTGAAGACACAATGAGGGGTCATTTTCTCCAGTCCTGTTTTTGAAATAAAATTCTTTCAAAATACTCCTTTCGAAATTCTGATTTATTTTCGATCTTAAAAATACTAATTACCTTTCTGATCGGTTAATTTCTTCTTTTAATAATTTTCCCAGTTGAAAATTCTCCTAGTCTGGGTGATGTTAAGGAGTCTCAAAATAAAATTTATGAAATCACGTTCTTCTAAAATATTAAGCCTAGCGATAGTATTTCTTGTTATTGTCTTAAGTCTCTTCGTTTGGAAAGGATGGTATGCGCATCAAACGAAAGTTTGCCATTTTTGCGCTCTAAAAAATCCTCATAAAAATCTTTCTGTTATTGTGCGGACACATTCTAAAAACCCCACAAAGGTTGCGACGGCTCCTGACGTTGCATTAGCTGTAGCGCCTACACGGACAATTCCTTTGGTTCCTTCACCACTTGATCATCCTTCTGAGGAAGAGCTGAAGCGGTTTCCTGGAGCGATAGTTGTAGAAGCAGTTGAGGTGAATGGCCCTGAGCCAGGTCAAAAAATCTGGCTGCGTATTTTAAAAACTCATTTCAAGTATCCTTTTCTTCGTACAGAGGAAGTTATTGATACAGGAAAAAATTCCGTGATGATGCGTGAAGAGATGGTTGCGGATCATTTGCTGGTGACTTTACCTGAGGGAACTGATCCAGAGGCTTTTCTTAAGAACTTTGGACCTCAAGGAATTTCCATCGTAAGAGTAACTCCCGATGCCCCACTCTACCGATTGAATTTGGTGGATGCCTCACTTAGTGGACTTCCTGAAGCATTGGATCAAGTAGTTGCTACAACCCCTCCAAATACAAAACTTATTGGTGAACCCGATTTCATCTGTCAAACACTTCAGATACCTAATAATCCTTATTATCAATACCAATGGGGGCTTTGGAAACCGAAGCGGAGTTTTAATATGTCTACAAAACAGTGGAATTTTTGTGCAGGCATCAATGCAGAGGAAGCATGGAATATAAGAACAGATGCCTCTTCCATTGTTGTTGCAGTCGTTGATTCAGGAATTCGTTATACTCACGAAGCGATTGCTCCTAATATGTGGCATAATCCTATGCCGGTAAATGGTGATATCTATGGTTGGAATTCTCACGATAATAATGGGGATCCGATGGATAATAATGGTCACGGTACACATTGCGCAGGGGTCATTGGTGGTGTTAGTGATAGTGGTCTTGGGGTTGCTGGCGTTGCCTGGAAAGTGCAACTAATGGCGTGTAAAATGTTTGATGGAGAAGGTCAAGGAACGGATAGTGATGGGACTGCCTGTATTGACTATGCCTGTGATCATGGCGCTAAGATTATAAATTGCAGTTGGGGACATGGTACTGCCTATTCTGTAAGTCTTCTTCAATCGATGGATCGTGCTCGCTTAGCAGGGATTATTGTTGTGGCAGCTGCAGGCAATGAGTCGAGCGATAATGATGAACATCCTTTTTATCCTGCAAGTTGTCAGCTTGATAATATTCTTTCTGTTGCCGCGACGGGTATGACTGATGATCTTGTAACTTTTGCCAAGCCAACGAATGCCCCCGTTGTACCCAGTATTGAGACAGGTTCTAATTATGGAGCTAAAAGTGTTCACCTTGCCGCTCCTGGGGATTTGATTATCTCTGCATGGGCTGATGCCGATAATTCTTATAAGTTCGGTAGTGGCACTTCCTGTGCGGCACCTTATGTATCAGGATCTCTGGCGCTTCTTGAAGCTCAATATCCCAACGCATCGTATCAAGAATTAATAGCACATCTTCTTGATAATACCGATAAGACTCCGAAGCTTACGGATAAAGTAAGAACGGGACGATTGAATATTGGGAAAGCGCTTCAAAATAGCCTGTAGGCTGCAGGAGGGAGAGTCGGAAGCAAAATTATCATAATATCCACCCTATAATTGGTGCTAGTTTTGTGACTGCTAACGTTTCTTAAGCAGGAAGAAATTCACCACAAAGAACACAAAGGTTCACAAAGATTCACAAAGAACACAAAAAAAGAAAAAAGAATTTTTATAAAAATTCTTTAACATGTTAAGAATTAAAGAAGATTAGCGATCGTGAAACATAAAGAATCTATTCAGATTAAAAAACGAGGTCGCCTCATCGCTTTGCTTACAGGAGTCCAGAGCAGTGAACTAACAAATCATAAAAAAGTGAAGCTAGCTAAGCCAGATTTTGCTGCTCGTCGAAAAGCGCTTTGGAAGGGTCGTGTTTTTACTTCTCAAGAAGTTGCTACTTTCAGAAACGATGAATTAGAAGGAGAAGACAGATGAGGCATTTTTCTGAAACATCATGCTAATGCGCATTTTTCTTATCTTAATAACGATAGTTCTTGCAGGGATTTCTTTTGTTAAAAGTAAAAATACAGCAACGTCCTTTCCAGGATTTCAGGTGCCTGTAGGGAATGATGGGCTGCGCGTTGCTGATAGCGAACCTCTTCGTAAATATTCGGTTAATCCGTTAGTAGAATATGCCAGGGGATCAACGGATAACCAGAGTGATCCTTCAAATCTTAATCAGCGTATCGATCAACCTAGAGCCTACAGCCTACAGCCTATAGCCTCTATTCGGCCTGTGGGTCGAATAGTTCAGGAACGTCCTTTTTATCAAGAAGAAATTATCGATCCTGATAGTAGCTATCCTATGGCACATGTGGCCTCGATGACAGAGCTTCCAGATGGGACTTTAGCTGCAACATGGTATGCAGGAAGTGGTGAGGTGCAGCCTGATGTTAAAATTTATTTTGCGCTGAAAAAAAAGGGAGAGTTATTATGGTCAGAGTCGCGTATTATTATGACACGAGAAAAGGCGTCGCATGAGTTACAACGTTATATTAAGGCGCTTGGAAATGCCCTTATTTTCTCCGAAGTAGATGGAACGTTGCGCATACTTTATGTGACGATTTCCATGGGAAAGTGGTCAGGGAGTATGCTGAATCTCACATCATCTTGCGACGGCGGTATTACCTGGAAAAGAAGCCGGCGCTTATTTTTAAGTCCCTTTTTTAATTTGAGCGAGTTAGTGAAAAATGCGCCAACACCTCTTGAAAGTGGAGGATGGGCCATTCCGATTTATCAAGAGTTTTTAGGAAAATTTCCAGAACTGCTGTGGCTTATGCCAGAAAAGAATTCGGTCTGCGGAGAGAATTCTTTTTTGAGAGCCAGTAAGAGTCGTATAGCCGGGGGATGTTCTTTTTTTCAGCCTTCCATGACAGCCTTCAATTCACCTAGTGCGGTTGTTTTTTTACGTGACTATATGACCTCGGGAAAAATTTGGCGAACAAAGACAGTTGATGCTGGTTCTTCCTGGTCGCAACCAGAACCAACCACATTACCTAATCACGATTCTGGTCTCGCCTCATTACGTCTTTCTAATGGGTGGTTACTTTTAGCTTTTAACGATTCGACAACCTCTCGAGATAACCTCCGACTTGCTCTTTCTAAGGATGAAGGAAAAACATGGAAGAGGATTGCAACTATTGCAGAAGAACCAAAGAGCGATTTTTCTTATCCCTATTTTTTACAAACACAGGATGGCATGATTCATCTTCTCTATAGTTGGAAGCGACGTCATATCCATCATGTTGTTTTTAATGAGGAGTGGGTTAGGAAGCAGGAAACAGGTGACAGGAAACAGGCAGGGCTAATTCACCGAAATGTATAAACATGGAATGGATGAAAGAAGAAGAAATTAACAGGGATGGAAGGGATAGAAGGGATGGCAGAAAAAGAATGTTGATTACTGAAGATCCAATCATTATTTGATTTTGAACACGTATTAATTTTATGCACACCATTTTTAATTTAGGCTCCGCCATCCCTTCCATCCCTATTAATTTTCTGTAAATTAATGCTGGTGGTTACAAAAAATGCAAAAATCAAATTAAACACGTTATGTCTCTCCCCTTCATAAATTTTTTTGAGGCGTTAACTCCATGGTTAATGCTCCTATGGCTTTTTCAAAAAATAGCTAAGAACCGTCGATATTATCAGAAAGGAATTTTTTCCTTAATATTATTAGCGCTCCTTGCCGCAGGAATTCTAGCGCTTCCCATTCATGGGCTTTCTATAGCCCGGTGGGTTACCAGTTTCTCTAGTAGTTTTAGTATTCCTCTCGTGGGACTTTTGGGAGTGGGTATTATTGAGCAGAGTTTTTCTAAGCGAATTTTTTCTTCTCGGAACTGGACGGGCGCATGGTTTTTTGGAGCGGCTGCAAGTCTTGTATTATACCCTTCCGCACTGGGGCTCAGTCGTTTTGATACTTATGTATGGGGGTGGAATTTTAGTCCACTAATGATAGGGGTAGCTTTAATAACGGTGATTCTTCTTTGGCAAAAAAATCGCTTTGGAATCCTTCTACTTTTCTCCTTAGCTTCTTTTCATCTACATGTGCAAGAGTCTACTAATCTCTGGGATTATTTGATCGATCCTATTTATGCGGTGATTGCGATACTGATGGTAATAAAAAAAATAAATTCCAAGGTCAAATCTCGACATTGCATTTTTATTTTGTAGTATAGGTCGTTTCGCAAGCTACTAACCACGAACTGATCTTCAAATTAGATCTCGAAATTAATGAATTATCATTAATTTCGAGATCCCCGATTTATGCCAATTATTGCCAAAGGACTCAAAGGTATCATAGCCAATACGACATCATTAAGTGATGTTCGTGGGGCGGAAGGCATTCTTGTTTATGCAGGCTACAACATTGATGAGCTTATTGGGAAAGTAAGCTATGAAGAAGTTGTGCATCTTTTGTGGTACGGAGAGTTACCAACAGCGGTTCAGTTAGTACAATTACACGAAGAATTAGCGAATCAACGAGAGCTTCCTCAGGGAGTCCTTAATTTTATTCTTTCAGCTCCGCGTGATGCCAATCCGATGGATGTTATTCGTACAGGTGTCTCCATGTTGGGTCTCTACGATCACGAGCCTTCTGGGAACCAAAATCAAGCGGAACTATTGCGAGCCAATCGTCATCGTGCCCTTTCTATTACAGCCAAGGTAGGTGTTATTGCTGCCTATTATCATCGTGCACGTCAGGGTAAAGACCTCCCTCCGATTGATAAAAATCTCACAGAAGCAGAACATTTTCTTTATCTTCTCAATGGAGAAATGCCGACAAAAGAAGCAGCAGAGACACTTGATGTTGCCTACGTTCTTCATGCTGATCATGGGATGAATGCATCAACATTTTCTGCACGTGTTACTATTGCTACACTCACAGACCTTTATTCTGCGATCACTTCAGCTATAGGTACTCTTAAAGGTCCACTTCATGGAGGTGCGAATGAAGCTGTTATTTATATGCTTCAAGAAATTGGCGATGAATCACGTGTTGATGATTGGGTGAACAATGCTCTTGAGCAGAAAAAGAAAATTATGGGTATCGGTCATGCTGTTTATCAAACACTCGATCCTCGTGCACCTCATCTCCGTACTATGGCAATAACTCTTTGTGAACGTTTAGGAGAAACAAAATGGATTCGTATAGCAGAGAGAATTTCTTTGTTAATGAAAGAAAAGAAAGGGTTGAATGCCAATGTCGATTTCTATTCAGCGATCGTCTATTACGCCCTTGGATTGCCAACAGATATGTTTACTCCTATTTTCTCGATAGCACGAACAGCCGGCTGGACAGCGCATGTTCTAGAACAACTTTCCGACAATAATCTTTACCGTCCTTTAAGTGAATATGTTGGACCTGTTGAAGGGAAAAAAGTCATTCCGATTAGCCAAAGGTAACTATTCGGCCCGGTGGCCGAATAATAGTTGTTAGTTATTAGCTCTTGGTTGTTAGTTGACTTTTTCGCTCTTGCTCAAAAGGTTATCAAAGCAAAGCGAAGTTTATAAGTATTCGGCTAACTCAGGGGATAAAATTTTTCCTAAACATATTGGAATCCTCTCCTGAAGCGATTTTGAGAGTAAAAAGATTCGTTCTTTCCTTGTCACGAAGTGACCAAAAATCAACTTAAACTTAAACTTATAACTTAAACTAACTATTCGGCCTGTTGGCCGAATAGTTATCACCGCTCGATGAGAAGATCTTGATGAAAGAGATATTTTGCAATTTTTCCACTTAAGATAGCGCGAGTTTCTTTGGCATTAAAACGATCAATGAGATTGAGCCTTCTCCCAAGGATGTGTGCACCTTGAAGATTTTCTCCACTCGTATTAGTGAGTGGTAGGCTGATAATAAATCGAGGAACCTTTGCTTGCATTTCACTGATAGTAATATTCTCATTATAATCGTAGGGGATCAGTGCCTTCGCTTCTGGTAATAAGAATCGATATGATTCTTCTCTGGCATTGAAGTTCGTTGGAACCCAGATTTTTTTGTCGAGAACTGCCTCCTGTGCAACTTGATCAAAACGACCTAATGGGCCATCAAAGGGAGCTAAAAAGAGAGCGTAACAAAGATAGAGAAGGATGGTTCCAGGGCAGGCAAGAGAAGCGGTGAGGTGTGGTTTTAATAGGCCAGCGAGCATGAGTCCGACTGTGAGAGCCAGTAAAAACCAATAACCGATGGAATAGTGATAAAAACTCCAGGTTTCTAGAGCAAGGTCGTGTTGAAGGATGAGTGATAATCCACCGAGTCCCAATGTAATCACAGCAACTGCAAGAAGGGTGATGGCCATAATCCAACGAGGAATGCGATTCCAATGAAGGGCTAATAAGAGTGCTAATGCAGGCATTCCAAGCAAGAGATAGCGTTCATCACGTTGGTTTGGGAAAGAGAAAAATACAAAAACGGTAATAACCCAGATCCAGAGAAGTTTGTCGCTGTTAGAAAGATTTTTTTGACGAAAAGAAAGATATCCTAAGATGACAAGAGCTATCGTGGCCGGCGCTAAAAGTCCTGCATTAAAAGGATAGGCAATCACATTGCGCCAGATGCTAGAATTGCCCCAGAAGAAATTAAGTAAGTAATTGCCTGCCCCTGCATCAAATTTCCCTAAATTTTCTTTTACGATGAAATTATTAAATACGGCTTGTGGATAAGGATCAAAAACAAACCAGAGTGAAAAAACTCCAAGAGCAATAAGAACAAGTAATAAAATTTTTCCTGTATCACGTTTGAGCCATACAGAAAACTGGTATTCGCGCGTATGGAGATACCACCAGGCAAGCCCTAGAGAAACGGGAGCAACAAGGGCAAATGATTTATAGAGGAGGCCTAGACCAATAATGGATCCAAAAACAGGGATGATATTCCAGTAATTAAAAAGTTGAGGCCAATAAAGGAGGACAAAGAATGGGAGGAAACACCAGAAAATTTCTGGGCCACTGGTGAGGAAACAACGCCCATAGCGATAGATGCCAAAGAAGCTTAAATAAATAAGGAAAGCCAGGAAGGCACTCTCCCATGTTCCAGAAAGTTTTTTACCTAATGAAAAAAGCATTAAGGCCGTTAGCAATGTGTAGACGACATTAGGATAGCGAAGATTGGCGAGGCTCCAGTTTTTTGCTCCCTGAGTGGAGATGATTCCTTGCCAAAAAAGGAGAGGAGGCTTTGTGTTTTGGAGTCGAGCAATAGGTGATTGCAGTGGCAGTAAATGACCGCTCTGTGCAGTAGCTCTTGTTATTTGAGCATAGACAAGCTCATCACCATTGGTTGCTAGATGATCACTCCCTAGCCCATAGAAATAAACAAAGACGGCAAGGAGTGAGGCCAGGAGATAGAAGGATAGGCGTCCAAATCCTTCTTCCTTCGGAGGAAGGATTTGAACCAAATGATCTGACTGCGATGTAGTAGTGTTAATGCAATGCATAGTTTTTTACAGGAATGGTGGAAAAAGAAACCTGGGGGTGAACTTGCTTGTTTTTCTTAATTCAGTTTGAGCTTACCTTTCTTCTTCATTTTATTTCAGTTCAGTTTAAACTCACGAAGTTAGAAAATACCAGCTCAACATTTTAGAATCTGTCAAACTGGCCATCCACAAAAAAATTGAACTCGTTGACCTCTTGCCCATGGAATACGATGAATGCCCAAAATGCAAGCGAAGTGAGAACTAAAAAATCAGAAGAATTTGTGAATACATTCAACGAACCAAAGCAACTACGAACAACGCACTGCGAATTACCAACACCTACTCTTTTGTGGACCGCTTGCGCCTATCGCAAGGCTATCGCCCATTATCTGAATCTCATTATTCCGAGGGGATCCTCGCTTTTAGAAATTGGATGTGGTTCGGGGGTTTTACTGCAGTTATTACAAGGGGTGAATAAAATGGGAATTGATCCCGATGTGAAGGCTGTTACTGCTGCCGCTTTGCTCAATCCCGAGGCAGAGCTCTTCGTCGCACGTGGGGAAGAATTTGTTCCTTCCTTAACGCCTGATGTCATTGTACTTTCTGATACGCTTAACCATGTTGACGATGTGCAGGCTGTTTTAGAAAAAGTGCATTCTTATGCTCAGTCGTCAACACGGCTAGTTACTACCTGTTATAATACTCTTTGGCGGCCTGCCTTGGCCTTGGCTACTTTATTTAGGTTAAAGGCTCCTCAACCGCCAATAAATTGGCTTTCACGGCATGATCTTGAAAATCTCCTCGAGTTGTCTGATTGGGAAATTATTCGAGAGGAATCACGCATTCTTTGTCCGCTTGAGATACCCTTTTTATCCACTCTTCTTAATCGCTGGATTGCACCATTAGTTCCTTGTTTTTGTTTAGCTATTATTCTGATCGCACGGCCGAGATCATCAGGGAGGATGACTCTTAACGATAGAGCTCTTTCAAAACTCGCTTCTGCTGATGAAGTGCAAGGAGTCGACGGCGCTGAAAAATTCGAGTGGCAGGAGCTACTCGATGCTTCGAGCACCGGCGCGACGCAGCAATTCGCAGCAGAAGTAGAGTTTTCAAAGCGCTCTAGTGTATCGGTAATTATTCCGGCCCGTAACGAGTCCGGCAATATAGCTGCCGCTGTCGCACGTACGCCTGCAATGGGATTGTGGACGGAGCTTATTTTTATTGAAGGAAATTCAACGGATGACACATGGGCAGTAATTCAACAAGTCAAAGTTGCCCATCCCGAATGTCGTATTAAAATTGCCCAACAGCCGGGTCGCGGCAAAGGAGATGCTGTCCGTACAGGGTATGCCATGGCGGAAGGTGATATTTTAATGATTCTCGATGCTGATTTGACCGTGCCTCCAGAAGATCTTCCGAAATTTTATCAAGCGGTAGCGAATGGATCTTGTGAATTTGCCAATGGGAGTCGTTTGGTTTATCCCATGGAGAAAAAGGCGATGCAGTTTCTTAATCTTTGCGCTAATAAATTTTTTGGAATCGCATTTTCGTGGCTGTTGGGCCAGCAGGTGAAGGATACGCTTTGTGGAACGAAAGTTTTAACGCGAGAAAATTATTTAAAAATTGCGGCGAATCGATCCTACTTTGGTAACTTTGATCCTTTTGGTGATTTTGATCTTCTTTTTGGCGCGAGTAAATTAAACCTAAAAATTCGTGATATTCCTGTGCGTTATCGTGAACGAACTTACGGTGAAACTAATATCAGCCGTTGGAGTCATGGGGCTTTGCTCTTTAGGATGCTTGGCTTTGCGGCACGAAAGTTGAAATTTGTTTAAATGAGTTCAAACTGAATTCAGGCAATAGAAAGAAGGAAGAAAATAGCCACAAAAGAACACAAAAAAAACACAAAAGAAGAAATGTAAATATTCGGTTACACCATCGGTAAAATGTGCCAGCGAATCAACTAATCATCAGAGTGATCTATCAAATCTTAATCAGTGTATCAACCTACAGCCTATAGCCTCTATTCGGCCTTTTTGTCGAATAGTTACCTTCACTCTTTACTTGTTGTTTTTGCCGACAGCATGTTTCTCCAGCTCTGGCCTTCGATTATTTGGGCTATTCTCATTGGGATAGCCAGTACCTTTCGATGCTGGAAAGGAGCTTTATTAACAATACTCTTGGCGCTCTTGCCGATAGTAGCAGGATACATTTACTTTGGTGTTTCTTATTCCTCTGATGAATCATTCCTCGTCGCAGGGGTCATTCCTTACAGTGATGCTTCCATGCATTTTCGACAAGCAGCGCAGATGGCAGTGGATGGAGTAACACATACAGGTATGAATGGACGATTTCTCTACCCTGCCTATTTCTCATCACTCTTAACTATTACAGGGTTACATCTTCTCGGCGCGCAGGTTTTAGTAGGGCTTCTTTTTGCAGCGGCATTGATTGTTACTTTACGCGTTGTAGCGCGGTGGATCGGTGCTCCAGGGGCCATTGTTGTTGCATTAACTTGCTGGCTTTTTTTTAGAGCACGCTGTTCAGGCCTCGTCATGACTGAAAATCTTGGGATAACTTGTGGTCTTCTTGCTTTGACCGCGTTACTGATGGCCACTATGCGAAGGAGCCTTCTTTTGCTCTTGCTTGGAATTTTTATATTGGCCTTAGGTCTTTGTGCACGTCCAGGAGCGCTTGTTGTTTTACCATTAATGATTTTGTTTGCTGGATGGGAGGGATGGAGTAGATGGGGAAAAAGAGAGCATGAATGTTCGGCAAGCTCATCAGTAAAATGTGTTCCAATGAATCATCAGGATCCTTCTAATTCTGCCTGCTGTAGCAGGTCTCCACTTCCCTCTTCTATCTTTTATCTTCCATCTCCTGCCGCAGCAGCGGCATCTCCCACCTCTCTTAGACCGACTGGCCGAAGAGTCGCCTCATCTCTTATCGCAGCATTGCTCGCTGTTGTAATGATCATGGCAGCTTTCAGCTCTAATACCCTTCTTTCACATACGCTTTATCAAGGTAAGGTCATTGAGAATGGAAATTTTGCATTTACTCTTTATGGAATGCTTACGGGAGGGAAATGGTCCGACAATCTTTCTTGGTCTCATTGGAATGCACCACTTGTGATGAAGGAGAGCCTGAAATTAATTCAAGCAAAACCACAGCTTCTTGTCTTCGGCGCTGCCCGAGCTTACAAAGAAGCATTTTCTCGGCGTATCTTTTTTATGTTTAATCATGAGTCTCGTCTTGCCACGCTGTTGCTGCTTTTAGCTGCGGTCGGCCTTGTCGCTTTATGGAGAATGAAACCACTACGCCCGCATGCTCTTTGGTTGACGTTAATGGCTCTGGGAATTTTACTCTCACTTCCCTTTGTTCCACCGTGGGATGCCGCAGAGAGGCCATTTGCTGTAACAGTACCTTTTCAAGCTCTCTTTGCAGGTATTGGTCTTTTTGCTTTGCTTCGAATGGCAACAGTTCATAACTTATTTTCACAGTTGCCTTCAGCAATAAAGGGCTTTGTTGCTCTGGTATTAGAGCGGTTAGTATTTTATAAGATCCAAGAAAGCGTTACTAAAGAACCAAGAGAATGGTTTTCTTTATCTTTTTTATGGGTTCTTGTGGTAATAGTTTTTTCATTAAGCGTGCCGCTGCCACTGCTCCACAAGTTTGTTATTTTATACACTCAAGAAGAGTCTCGTCGAAGCTCTATTGAATTACATCCAGGATCGATGACTGTATTAAATGCTAAAAACTTTACTGATTTTCGTCGGCGTTTAGCGCCTTTTCTTGATCATAATCCACAAGAAGCAGTTCTTTTTTCTCTTGTTACTGATCAAACGGTATTAGGTATCAATTGGGGAAGTAAAAATTTTGATCGCTGTGCGGTTCTTAACGGTGTATCAGAGATGGTCGACTTTAAAGGATGGAGGGTCGATCAGCGACTTTGCAAGCGTTCAGATCGACCTCCTTTGGAGGAAGGACCTGAATCAAATAATCCAACTGCGAAATAGTAGTGCAATGCAATGCATAGTTTGTTCAGAAGCCGCCGAACAGATATTTTGGCCTTGTAGTCTGTAGTTTGTAGTCGATAGCCTATAATTCAGAACTCATCTCCGAAGGGGTGTGTGAAGGGTTATGTGACTTTTAGGTATTCAAATCCTTCCTGCTTCGGAGGAAACGACTTAGTCAGCAAATCGAATTTAAGTATTTACGATCAAATGAAGGTGCCGCATTGTTTGCGACCAAGGGCGGCAGCGTGCCTTGGTGCTATTAAACACATGATTACTTCGCTGCCCAATCATTTAATTCAGATCCATCCTCCGAAGGAGGGAGATCTGAATGCCTACGAACTAAGAACTAAGAACAGGCATTGTGCAACAATGCCTATTATACTTGTTACGGGAGGTTCCGGGTACATTGGTTCCCATACGTGTATTGCTCTTGATAAGGCTGGTTATACACCTCTCATCCTCGATAATTTTAGCAATAGTAACGCATCGGTTCTTGATCGCATGGAAGTACTCATGAATCATCGGCCATTATTCATTAAAGGAGATGTGCGGGATGAGGCATTGCTAAAGAAAATTTTCCAAGAGCATGACTGTACTGGTGTAATTCATTTTGCGGGATTAAAGGCCGTAGGAGAATCGATTGCTCAACCACTCGAATATTACGATGTGAATGTCACAGGATCGCTCTCACTGTTGATGGCTATGCAGTATTCTGGTGTCAAAAGGCTCATTTTTTCTTCTTCTGCTGCTGTCTATGGAAAACCTGAATCTCTCCCTATTAAGGAAAGTGCAACTCGATCGACGGTGAATCCCTACGGTCGTTCCAAACTGATGGTTGAAGATATTCTCGAAGATTTTTACTATGCAGATCCCTCTTGGAGTATTGCACGCCTTCGCTATTTCAATCCCATAGGAGCTCATCCAAGTGGACTCATTGGAGAAGCTCCTCAAGGAGTGCCTAACAATCTCATGCCTTACATTACCCAAGTTGCCGTTGGCCTTCGCGAGAAACTTTCTGTTTTTGGAGGAGATTATCCAACGCATGATGGCAGCGCGGTTCGTGATTATGTTCATGTGATGGATTTAGCGGAGGGACATGTTGCGGCACTCAATTGGTGTCAGAAAGGTTCTCAACAGTCAGGAGGGATGTTAACTGTTAATTTAGGAACAGGAACTGGCTCTTCTGTTTTGGAAATAGTTCGAGCTTTTGAAATGGCCAGTGGGAAAAAAATTCCCTATGAAATAGTAGCTCGCCGTGCTGGAGATATTGCTGAGTGTTGGGCTGATTCTACTGATGCGGCTGAAATATTGCATTGGAAAGCCACACGCAGCCTGGAAGAAATGTGTAGAGATAGTTGGCATTGGGAACAGCAGAAGAGAAAAGAGGAAATAGCCACAAAAGAACACAAAGAAACACAAAAAAGAAATTTGGCTATGAACTTGATTGATTAGTTCAGCTAAGCTGTTTCGAAGCTGTTGGAACTCTATATTTCCACAGGATCTTAATTGCTACCTCCTTGTTTTTTACGATAGCTAACATTCTTTATTTTGAGTTCTTAAATTCTTTTTTTGTGTTCTGTTCTTTTGTGTTCTTTTGTGTTCTTTTGTGGCTATTTCTTTTCTTTTTTAAAATCTATTTATGAACCGAAAAGGCATTATTTTAGCGGGAGGATCGGGGACACGTCTCTACCCTGTTACCAAGGTGATTTCAAAGCAGTTACTTCCGATTTACGATAAGCCGATGATTTACTATCCGCTGAGCACGCTCATGCTGGCAGGTATACGAGATATTCTTATTATTTCAACGCCTCAAGATCTTCCTCGTTTTGAGCTGCTTCTTGGTGATGGTAATGACTGGGGAATGAATTTTCAATATGCGGTTCAGCCGAATCCTGAAGGATTGGCTCAAGCCTTCGTTATTGGTAAGGAATTTATTGCTAATGATCCTTCGGCTTTAGTACTGGGAGATAATATCTTCTATGGTCACGATTTTCCTGCACAGCTCGGACAGGCTACAGAAAGGAATGAGGGAGCTACTATTTTTGCTTACCGTGTGAATGATCCCGAGCGGTATGGTGTTGTTTCCTTCGATGCTCATGGTAAGGCCGTCTCATTAGTAGAAAAACCAATACAACCTGAAAGTAACTACGCGGTTACAGGGCTCTACTTTTATGACAACCAAGTTGTTAACCTTGCTGCAGGCCTTAAACCATCCAAGAGAGGAGAATTAGAGATTACCGATCTTAATCGTCTTTATCTTGAAAAAGGAGAGCTCCATGTTGAGATCATGGGGCGAGGTTATGCTTGGCTTGATACAGGAACTCATGAGAGTCTTATTGAGGCCAGTAATTTTATTGAAACGATCGAACACCGCCAAGGGCTTAAAGTAGCCTGCCCTGAAGAAATTGCTTATCATCGTGGATTTATTAATGCAGAGCAGCTTGAGAAGCTTGCCGCGCCATTGCAGAAAAATGGTTATGGGCAGTATCTGCAACGCTTACTGCGAGAAAAATGAAAATTATTCCTACCAATATTCGTGATCTCCTTCTCATCGAGCCAAGGCTTTTTGAGGATGAGCGTGGTTTTTTTTACGAGAGTTTTAACCAGAAGGAGTTTTTAGCACAAACAGGTATTAACCCGACTTTCGCAATTGGAGATGGCGATCTTTTGCAATATACTCAGCCTCAAACTAGTTTTCACAAACCCTCATGTACCAAAGGTACACCACGGCTTCTTGAAAACAATTTTGAAACCAAGTCCTTACAAAATATCATCCATCCCAATTGCGAAAGTCGGGTTGATGCTGTTTTTGTTCAAGACAATCATAGCCATTCTGTTCAGGGTGTGCTTCGAGGGCTTCATTATCAGGTTAGGCAACCTCAAGGGAAGCTTATCAGAGTAGTTCAAGGATCAATTTTTGATGTAGCAGTTGATTTGCGCTCGGAATCGCCAACCTTTGGGCAATGGGAAGGAGTAGAACTTTCCGAAGAAAATTGCCGTCAGCTTTGGATTCCTCCTGGTTTTGCCCATGGATTTTTAGTTCTCAGTCCTAGCGCTGACGTACTCTATAAGACAACCGACTATTATGAACCTCAGTATGAACGGACTATTTTGTGGAACGATTCTACGCTTGGTATTACTTGGCCCAAGATGGATAACATGACTCTTTCTGATAAAGATCAAAAAGGAATTTCTTTTGAAGACGTGGTGAATGGAAGAGAATGAGATATTTTACGGTCGAAAATTTCGACTTCAATAAAAGGCGAAAAAAATAAAACTTCCTATCGTTTTTCCAGAAAAGTGAGTTTTCAGATTCCCTCTTTCGGAGGAAGAATCTGAAGTAAATAGTCGAACTATGAGTTGTAGAATAAAGACATTGTTGCTTCGCTTTCTTTCCTTGTCACGAAGTGACCAAAAATTAACTTAAACTTAAACTTATAACTTAAACTAACTATTCGGTCTGCAGGCCGAATAGTTGCATTCCAGATGCCCTACATTTCCTCACAACGATTGCCTTTGAGTGATCTATTGCTCCCCTGGAAAATTATAGTTCGTCTGGCTGCCTATGGCTCCTTGCTTAAACAATTTACCTGGCGTGAAGTACAAAAGCGCTACAAGGGAACATTTTTAGGGCTCTTTTGGTCCTTTATGACGCCTCTTTTGATGCTTTCTGTTTATACTGTGGTTTTTGGTTTTATTTTTAGAGGTTCTTATGGCCATCCAGGAGAAACAAAAACCCAATTTGCCCTTGGGCTTTTTTGTGGACTGCTTCTTTGGGAGCTGATTGCTGGAGTTATCTCTTGCGCGCCAGGACTTATCATTAACAATGCTAATTTTGTTACCAAAGTGATCTTTCCCTTAGAAATTTTGCCTATTGTCATGATTACCGCTACCCTTTTCCATACGGCGATTGGCTTTATCCCACTTCTACTGTTTCTTATTATCTCTCAAGGAGCGATTTCATTATCAGCGATTAGTATATTTCCAATTTTTATCCCGGTGCTACTTTATAGTCTTGGCATTGCTTGGATTTTGTCAGCCTTGGGAGTTTTCTTGCGCGATATCAGCGCAATGATACCTGCTGCGATCACCATTCTCATGTTTGTGAGTGCTATCTTCTTTCCTATTAGTGCCATTCCCCCTGTTTGGCGCTGGGCTATTATGCTCAATCCCGCAGCAGTTTTGATTTCTATGGCGCGTAATGCGGTGGTTTTTAGTCAATGGCCTCATTGGAGTATGTATGGTATTCAATTTGCTATTAGTATGATGGTTGCAATTGTAGGGTATGCTCTTTTTATGAGAGTGAAACCAGCCTTTGCGGATGTTATATGAGCAACATCGCTTCATTTCTACGAAATGAAGCGATGTTGCTAAAATTGCCTTATCATGGAATCGACTTTATGAATGAAATAATGAATAATGAAAACCTTAAGGAAATGATCTTTGAGCTCAGAGGCGAACGTGTGCTTCTCGATAGCGATGTTGCGAAGCTTTATGGGGTTGAAACGAAAAGAATTAATGAAGCTGTTAAAAATAATCCTGAAAAATTTCCCCAAGGGTATCTTTTTCAACTTACTAAAGAAGAGTGGGATATATTGAAATCGAAAATTTCGACTTCGAATTTAAATTTGCGGTCGAAAATTTCGACCGCAAATTTTTCGAAAATAAGAACAATGCCTACTGTTTTTCCAGAAAAAGGGTTGTATATGTTAGCAACAATCCTCAAAAGCTCTCAAGCAACAGCAGCTACGTTGGCTATTATTGAAACGTTTGCTAAAATTAAAGAACTTTCTAGAAATATCAAAGAGCTTTCTGTTATTCAAAATCCATCGGCTCAAAAAACTCTTATGCAAAAAAGTGGTGAGCTTTTGACAGATATATTTGATAATGACTTAGGTACCAATGATACAGAGACGACCTTAGAACTCAACTTTGCTGTATTGAAATTTAAACACACCATTAAGAAAAAGAAGTAAAGATATTATGTCTCAGGATCTTTTTACTTTACTACTTTTTTGTGTTCTTTTGTGTTCTTTTGTGGTTAATTTCTTCTCTTTCTTCTCTTAATGCTAGCGATTTCAGTTAAAAACGTCTCTAAAGCCTATACCATCTGGCGGGATCCAGCGGCACGGCTCAAGCATCCCTTGCTGAAGCTAGCAGGAGAAATGTTTCCCCTTTTACGGGAGAGGATTGATAAAAAACTGGAAGGGCTGTGTCGTGAATTTTATGCTTTAAAGGATATTAGCTTTGAGGTCAAAAAAGGAGAATCCATTGGGATTATTGGGCGCAATGGATCAGGGAAATCGACGCTTCTCCAAATTATTGCTGGTACCCTTCAACCCTCAGAAGGTTCTGTGACGGTCAATGGACGCGTTGCCGCTCTACTTGAATTGGGGAGTGGTTTTAATCCTGAATTTACAGGTCGAGAAAATGTCTATCTTAATGCTTCCATATTAGGCCTTACTCGAAATGAAACAGAAGAGCGTTTTCCTAAGATTGAAGCCTTTGCTGACATTGGTGAATTTATTGACCAACCGGTCAAAACCTACTCCAGTGGTATGATGGTCAGGTTGGCATTTGCCGTTGTTTCTCATATTGATGCGGATATTTTAATTATTGATGAAGCTCTAGCTGTAGGGGATTATTTTTTCCAACAAAAATGCACTGGTAGAATAAGAAAACTTCAAGAAAATGGCACGACACTTCTTTTTGTTTCTCATGATCTTGGAAGTGTCAGAAATCTTTGTGAAAAGGCATTATATCTTAAAAAAGGAACTGCTTTTTATTGGGGCGCTAGTGAAAAAACAATCAATTATTATTTCAATGAACAAGAAAAACCTCCAGGACTTCTAGTAGAAAAACATCACGCATTAGTTCCTCCTGTGTCATCATCCTCTCATCACTATTTAAACAAATTGCGTTCTGAAGCTGTATGGTGGTTAGAACTCACAGAAGCGCTAAAAAATGAGAAAGGTTCTATAGTTGGGGTTATTATTTGTAATGAAAAAGGAGTTATTGGAGGAAAAATAAACATTGGTGAGAAAATAAAGATAAAAATAGTGTTTTTGTCGCTAGCAGATCAAAATTATCATGTTGTTGTTGAGTTTAAAAATCGGTACAATCAAATTATTAATAGCACAAGTACTTATACCTGTGGAATAGGGCATATTAATATGGGACCGAATGATATTGCAGAATATGAATTTTACTTTGATTTGAATATTGAAGCAGGAAAATATAGTTATCAAATTATTCTTGCCGGCGAAAACAGCCTTCCTAATCGATGTGAGCGTCTTCATGAAACTTCATGGCTTGGTCCTTTAGATATAGAATGGGATTATGAAAATAAAAAGGCGCCGTTTTTAGGAATGTTTGGACTACCTGCAATAGCTAAAGAAGTTAAAAAATGGAGGTATGAATAAAGGATCACATATGGGAGCAATAACTTTTTCATTAGATAGTAAATTAGTAGAAGCAATAAAAAAAACACTTCAACCGACAGTGTTTTTTGAAACAGGTACTTACAAAGGAGATACTGTTTATAACCAGATTAAGAACTTTAATAAGATTATTTCTGTAGAGTTAGCGCATGATTTGTGGAGCACTGCATGCAAACGATTTGAACAGTATCAACATATAGAAATTATTCATGGAGATTCTCCAAAGGTTTTAGAAGATTGTTACTCTAGAATTTCTGGAGAGTCAGTGCTTTATTGGCTTGATGCGCATTGGTGTGTCGCGCTTGGAACTGCTGGTGAAAAATCACAATGTCCTTTGCTAAAAGAACTATCTGCTATTAAAGAACTTAATGAAAATTCTGTTATCCTTATTGATGATGCCAGGCTTTTTTTAGCGCCTCCCTTAGCGCCTCATGAAATTACTGAATGGCCTCAATTTCATGATATTATAAAGCATCTTTATGCTTTGAGCACAGAGCATGAAATGATGGTTGTCAACGACATCATTATTTATTATCCCATTAAATTAAAAGATGACATCATTAATTATGCTCAGCACTGTGGCGTTGATTGGCTTAACATAGGCCATTATGCTGAAGAGATTATTAATTTGAAAAAAATTTGTGAAGAACGCCTTGAGCTGATTGAGCGACTTCATCAAGAGTGTGCCAGATTGTCTGAAAACATAAATTAATGAATAATTCTACTTATAATTATTGTATTGATTTTCCGATAGATCGAATAAATCAGGAAAAGTGTGAAGTTATAGGGTGGATTTTTCATAAAGAAGGTTATCCCATAAAAAAAATTCGTTTAAAAATAAAGAACAAGATTTTTGACGGTGTTATTGGATATCCAAGGCCTGATGTGACCTCCTATTTTAATAATGCAAAAGAATCAGAACATAGTGGCTTTAGAGTTCCCGTGGAGTTAAATGCTGGACTTAATAAAATGATGATAGAAATATTATCTAGAGAGAAGGATTGTTGGGAAATTGCAGGAATTATCGAAATAAAATATACACAATGGTCTGGTTTTAATTTTTTTAAAAAAGGATTTATTAAGAAATTTCAAGAAACGCGAGTTTGTAAAAAACCTCCATGGAGAAATTATTTAAAACGACTTTTTTCAAAGAAAAATTTTTTAATTAACTCACAATCAAGGAGTCGTTTTATTGCCATTATAAGAAATGATCTTTTAACAAATATTCATTATTTCTTGGATCGCAAAAAACTCATTGGGTTGGGGTATCTTGTTCAACATGCTCCGAAGGCCATTACTCATGAAAAATATCCCAAGCATCAAAAGTTAGATTGCTATCCTAAAATAACGATAGTGACTCCATCTTACAATCAAGGTAATTTTTTGGAGGCTACTATTCAAAGTGTTTTAAATCAAAATTATTCTAATCTTGAATATATTGTTATTGATGGGGGGTCTCAAGATGCTTCGTCTCAAATTATTAAAAAACATGAATCTTATTTAAGTTATGCCGTAAGTGAACAAGATCAAGGGCAATCGCATGCTATTCAAAAAGGGTTTGATCAATGTACTGGTGGCTGTAATGATATTATGGCTTATCTGAACTCTGATGATACTTATTTGCCTGGGGCACTAGAGTTTGTTGCTAACTATTTTCATCAACATCCTGAGGTTGATATGATTTATGGACATCGTGTTCTAATTGATGAACATGGCAATGAAATCGGGCGCTGGTTTACTCCTCATCACAATCATTATAATCTTTCCGTTTTAGATTATGTGCCACAGGAAACAATGTTTTGGAGGAAGCGTTTCTATGATAAAATTGGCGGAATAGATCCTGGATTCCATTTTGCCATGGATTGGGATTTACTCTTAAGAATTCAAGAATCAGGAGCTGTAATTAAAAGAGTTCCCTATTTTTTAGCTTGTTTTCGAGTGCATACTCAGCAGAAAACTAATATTCAAATGAGTACTATTGGTGAAATAGAGATCAATAAATTACGTGAACGATCTCACAACGGGAAAGTTTCTCAAAAAAATATTGCTAAAGTTCACAAAAAAAACTCTATTGAAAGCGCTATAACAAGTCTTTTATTTGGCAGAGGGATTCGTTTCTAAAGTTTTTTATGCATCCATTGTCTCTTTTATTTACTTTTCTCCTTTTTGCATATTTTTGTATTGCGGGAAAAGCTTTTATGCTGGCTATAAACTTGCCAGGATCGTGCTTAAGATCATGGTTAATTGCTCCTGTTATGGGGTTCTCATTGCAGATCTTAATTGTAAGTATCATTAATCAAGCTGGATATCCTGTGGAGAAATTTGCACGTTGGGAGGCAGTTTTAACTCTGCTAATCGCTATTGCTATTTTTCTTTGGAAACGGCCTATCTTTCCTTGGCGTTACTTAAGTCCCTTTGCCGGATCTTCTCTTATCGTTTTATTTTATGCAGGATGGCCGCTACTGCTTTTAGGCATGGGATGGCTTTCTTACTGTAATGATGATATGGCAAATTACTGTTTGGCCGCAAAGAGGCATCTTCATCATGGATTTTTTAGTGTTCCCACGATAGAAGAATTACAAGGCACTGATTATTCTCAATATTATTATTTTATGCATGTTGGGGGCTTCTTGCGTTATGGGAGTGAATTATTAATTTCATGGGTTTCTGGAGTAACAGGGCTTAATCCATTAAAAATTTTTATGCCTACCATTATAGCTCTAGGAATGGGGCTTCCACCTATTACTGCGGCCTTAGCACGTGCAGGACGCGCTAAGTATGCTGTGATGGTAGTTTCTTCACTACTTCTTGCTCTGAGTCCTCTCTTTCTTTTGGGAATGTTCTACCAACTTATTGCTCAAATGGCCGGCCTTGGACTGCTGTGTGGAACAGCGACTCTCATGATGGACGAGAGAAAACTTGCATCAAAACAATCGTTTCTGCGAATGTCTCTCGGGTTGGGTACCCTGGGAGCTGCATTTTGTGTGACGTATCCAGAGCTTA
The DNA here is from genome assembly GCA_035287205.1 of Chthoniobacterales bacterium. GTDB lineage: Bacteria > Verrucomicrobiota > Verrucomicrobiia > Chthoniobacterales > UBA6821 > CAIWMF01. Next base: position 23,660 of record DATEBV010000367.1, read on the forward strand.
CCCCTTTCTGTGGTCTTGGGTTTCTATTATGGATTGTTGTAAGAAGCATCAAATCATTATCTATCCCATGGAGTAAATATTCGCTTAACCCATTGGGAGAATGTGCTAATGATTCAACTCATTATCAAGGTGATCCTTCAAATTTAAATCAGGGCATCAATCAACCTCCCACCTCTCACCTCCTACCTTTCACCACTATTCGGCCTGTTGGCCGAATAGTTACCTCTTGGAGGCCTATAGTGTTGTGTTTATTGTCTGGCGTTGTTGTTCTAACGTGGCTTCGTTATAATATATTTGTCTACTTATTAACTATTATAGAACAACTGCAAGGTGGAACTCATGCTATGGAGAGCGACATTCTTTTTCCTTATTTTTTAGTTCCTAGCGGAATACCTTCTTTATTCGGATTTCTTTCGATTTCAGGATCTTTTAGTAAGATTCAAGGATATGGACTCATGTTTATTTCAATAATATTTTTGATTCTTTTTACTGGATTAGTGATGCATTCTATAAGGAAAGGGAAGGGGCATTCTTGTATTGCGCTTATTATGTTATTGGTAGGAGGATTACTTTTCTACAAGCAGGTCGGTTTTGGAACATTTAAGTTAGCAATGTTCATCCAACCATTTATTGCTATTGAACTAGCCTTGTTTTTTTGCAGCCTTGGTCTTATGCAACTGCTTGTATGGGTGGTGTTTTACTGTATTTTTCAATTTCCTGTCGGTTTCTTTTATGGAAAAACATCTCTTGGTTTACATCATGCCCAGTTTGTCGAAATTCCAGGAGCATCAAGTAGAAATTTAGATATTACGAACAGAGAGAATTTTTCCGTGGTTAGTGTAGAGAGTGCGCATCTTGTGATTGAAAAGTTTGCAGCATGCGTGGCGCAGGGACATCCTCTTGTGTTTAATATGAAAAATAGCATTGCTGAATTTGGAGCAGCAGCAGCACCACCATTTTTTTTAGATCTTATAGCCCGATTTCATCTTTATGTAAAGGAGACTGCTTCTGTAAGTGATTTAGTTAAAGAAAATATGATGATGTTTCAGGAAAAAAAACTTCTTGGAACAAGTATCAAGTATTCACTACGGCAACAAGATACTACTGCGACGAGAGTAAGACCACCGAGAGATATTGAAATTTTTAATGGATTGCTATCTAATAATGAAATAGGGAAAGATTTTTTTCAATCCACAAAGCTTCTTCCAGAGGAGGTGTCTCTTACATTTGTTAATTCTCATAGGGGAGAGCATTATTATGGATGTTTTAAACGCAAGGCCATTTCATTTTATCAAAATCAAAACGATCCTTATTCTCGAGTACAGAGTTTGTCTGGAATTGGACCATACTTTTTATTTCAAGTAGATCCTCCATCACAAGAAATTTACTTACGGGTAGCAGTAACAAAGTCTATTTTTGGTAAGGAGAGAACATCTCTTTACCAACATGCAGTAGTCAAAGGAGAGCAAGATAAAAATGCTGATTTTAAAGGAAATGGGGCTGCTAATCTGTATATTGGTCCTATTAAGCCGTTTGATTGGAATGGAACTAGTTATGTAGCTCTTGATTTTGGCGAAGAAGGCCAACAACCCATTAAAGATACGACCGGAATTATGGGGCTTTATCGAAAAGAACAATCGATTGATCCTCGCTACCTTGTAGGGTATGCCCGTGATATTTCAGCCATCACCGCAGATCATTATCGTATTATGGAAAGGCCACGAGAAGTTAGTAATTTTCCAAAAGATCTGGCAGAGGCGAAGTCGTTAGAATTCTCAGGATGGTATGAGGATGGATGGATATCACAACATTCTTATGTTATCCTAGGGTCAGATAAAAAAGCGGATAGTTTGGTTATTAAAGGAGTAGTTCCAGGGCTTAAAAGGTTAGTTACTGAGGGACAACGAATTACTATATTTATTAATGGAGTGGAAATTTGCCATCAGCAAAAGATAGCACCGGGCGCTTTTGAGTTAAAGTTTAACGTGCCTCAGAAAAAGGAGAGCAGTCCTTCTACTCGGGTAGATATAGTTTTTAACATAGCAGAACAGCTTCCTGCGCCTGATTTTAGGCCTGCTTCTGCTAAGATTAACTATTTAGGTCTCAACTAACAAATAACCAAGTGCATCCAATATTTTTTCTTCAAGAATATCTATTAACTTTTTTAGCCATTATTCTCTTTGGATTTTGTGGCTATGGCACCCTTACCTTCTTTTTAGAGAACCAAGAATTAACTTTTACTCAAATTATTTTAATATCTCCTTTTAATGGAATTATTATGAGTGTGTTAGGGATTATTCTATTATATACCTGTGGAATAAGTTTTACTCTAGCAATAGGTATTACTGTTTTATTATTAACCGCAATAAGTATCTATTATCTTACAAAGAACTATAGAAGCATCAAATTTTTAATAGTGCTTCCATTTTTTATTATTGCTTTCTTAATAAGTCTATTGTGCAACTCTAATGCACTGAAAGAATCTTCTCCTTCCATTCAGATGATTGATGGATCTGATGCGATGGGTTATAGCATGAGCGCGGATTGGATTCGAATGAATACCATTAAAAGGCTACCAGGACTCAATGCATCAGATCCCTATGAAGTGTTACCCTATCAAAATCTTCGTACGGATCAACGGTTAGGAAGTTTTGCTTATTTAGCATTAATTAGTGCGTTCGCTCATCGTTCAGCATTTTTCTCTTATAATTTAGCAGTAACAATTGCTATAACCATTTTTATTATGGGGCTTGCTGCAGTAGTCTCTTCTAGATGGATTTGTTTTTATTTAACTTCTTTATTGTTAGGTTTTTCTCAACTTATTGATTTAGCTAATGCAGGATATTTTGGCAAGATGCTTGGTTATCCAGCTATTTTATTATTGCTGTTACTTGTCCTTAGAAACAATACTCCAAGTGCAAAAAATATTTTATACTATTCTCTATTAATAGTGGGTGCGAGTTCACTGTATTCTTATATTAGTACTTTTGTTTTATTTAGTTTTACAATATTTTTATTTTTATTTTATCAATTAATTTTTTGTAAAAAAAGTTTTGGATGGAATGAACAGTATGATGAGTGTAAATGTACTATAATTTACGTATTAGCAACTCTAACATTTATAGCATTTGCATGTTCAGGAGGTTTTTTAGTATTGCTTGGAGGTGGTCCTTACTGGCAGCGAGGGCTATTAGAGGATCACCCTTTCCAGTTGAAGTTTAAAGAGATTCTTTTTTATATTTTAAATATTGATTATATTCCTTCATTAGTTCATTTTCCAGGAGGTAGTGCAAGTTTTATCATCTTTATATCAATAATAATTTTGATAATAGTATGCAGCAGCATTTTTATTAAAAACAGAATAGTATTTATTATAATTATGTTGCCATTAAGTATAATAACAGTATTAATAGCAACAGGGCGTTATTGGGGAGCTTACCAAATGGCTTTGCTGTTCTACCTTTGTTCTTGTCTTGCTATAGGATTGTTATTGAATGAATTATTCAAATACAAAACAAAAAAGGCTAGAGTAATAGGAGTATTATTTTTTATTATGTTTGCAATTCCGCATCTGCCTCTTTTTATTGCTGTTACTAATCGATTTGCTTATTCCTCACCTGATACTGTTAGATATGCTGAGGCAGAGTTTAAAAAACTTAAAGCTATGATAGGGCATGGAAAAGTTATGATTGATACTACTAGTGTCTATGATACACAACCTTTATTGCTTGAATTTGGACGTGATCAGATGAGCCTTTTTTTTACAGCTCGTGCTTGGATTTTAACAGGTTGGGGTCTTTCTTATCCAGAATATCTTGCCGTCAATCATGGAGAGAATTGTTCTTTTAGGATATTACCTGCAGGAGAAAAATGTGAGTTGCCGTGGGTACCCGTTTATATAGGAAGACATTATCAACTGGCTTCAAAGGGATAACAGGGATAAATTTAACCAATCTTAATAACGTAGAAGTTCTTACAGTGTCATGAATCCTCTTTTATCCATTATTGTTCCTGTCTTTAAGGAGGAAAAAAATGTTCCTGAATTCCTTCACTATGTCCTACCAATTCTTGAACAACAAACTCAGGATTTTGAGATCATTTTTTCCCTAGATCCTTCGCCTGACCAAACAGAAGAAGTTATCATCAAGCATCATCAGAATGATCCTAGAATCAAATGTATTAAATTTTCACGTCGTATTGGACAGCCAATGGCAATTCTAGCAGGACTTCAGTATTCATCAGGTGATGCTGTGATTGTTATGGATGTTGATATGCAAGATCCACCAGAGCTTATTCCCTCGATGGTAGAAAAATGGAAAGAAGGATATGATGTAGTGATGGCACAACGCCGTACGCGTCATGGAGAAACATGGATTAAGTTGCTCATTGCAAAAGTAGGTTATGCTTTGATAAAAAAAATATCTGATGTTTCTATTCCAGAAAATACGGGGGAATTTAGACTCATGAGCCGTAGAGTTGTTGATGAGGTGATTAAATTAAAAGAATGTCATGGCTTCCTGCGTGGTCTTGTTGCACTTGTAGGGTTTAAGCAGACAACGATTTTATTTGACCGGCCAGCACGTCTTCATGGACAAGGCAATTATAATGCGCTCTTTGGTTCTTTGCGTATCGGGTTTAATGGTATTTTTTGCTTTTCAACACATGCATTAGTATTGAGTACTGAGATAGGCTTTATGTTAGCCATTGGATCCATATTTTTTGCGATTATTTATTTTATCTTGAAAATTTTTGGGTTTCCTTTTGCTTCAGGAAACCCTACCATTGTTATTCTTATTTTAATGATGGGTGGAATTCAGTTGATTAGTATTGGAATTTTAGGAGAATATATTGGGCGTATTTATGAAGAAGTTAGACAACGCCCTAAATTTATCGTGGATACAATTATTGGATTCAAAGAACACTAAACTATGAGCAGTACAAATAATACAAAAAGAGTTTCTGAAGCAGAAGACTTTTGGGACCATTTCACATCAAGTGCACAGATTCATCCTGCAAATATCTATAGATATCAACTTATCGCAGATATTATTAAAAAATTTAATATAGCATCTAACTCTATCATTGATCTTGGATGTGGCAATGGAGCCCTTTTAAGTCACTTGAAAGCCTCTCTTCTTGGTGATATTTTCATTGGATTTGATGGAGCGCAATCAATTATCGAACGGAACAAGAGGAATCTCGAATTTGCCCAATTTTATCAAGCTGATTTACAAGAGCCCAATAATTTTCCATTTAAGGAACAGGCTGATCTTGTAGTTTGTTCCGAAGTTGTAGAGCACATGCCGAATTATACACCAGTTTTTCAGCTTGCTTATGAATTACTTAACCCTGGTGGCTATTTTATATTGACAACACAAGGAGGAAAGCGGCGGCGACATGATGTTGAACTTTTAGGGCATCTTCGGCACTATAATCTTCATGAATTAGGAGAGGAAGTAGTTTCTTTTGGATTTCAGTTGCATCACAAACAGCAAGTAGGGTGGCCGGTACTTAACCTTCAGAAAATAGCAGCTTCTTTGCTGATAAAACGTGTAGAAAAAGAACTTGCTTCCCCGGAAGACCCTACACCTCTTTTTAGATTGGCCTGTAGAATAGTAAAACAAGGATTAAAACTGTCTTCAAAACGCAAGGGGCCTCAATTGATTATTATTGGACGTAAACCTTTGTAAGAATTTATTATGAAAGCAATTATTATTGGAGGAGCTGGTTTTATTGGTTCTTGTTGTGCGGCACGGTTGTTAGAAGACTCTCAAAATAGAGTCACAATATTTGATAATTTTAGCTCAGGACGACATTGGCATCTTGAAACTCTTTTATCGACTCAAAGAATCAATATTATCAAAAACGATGCTCAAGATGTTAACGCATTAACAGAAGCGATGCATGGGCATGAGATTGTATTTCACTTTGCTTCCAATCCAGACATTGCTAAGGCTGCAACAGAACCAACCATTGATTTTTATCAAGGAACGCTTCTTTCACAGAATGTTTTTGAAGCGGCAAGGCTCACAGGAGTGGAAAAAATTATTTATGCAAGTGGGAGTGGTATCTTTGGAGATAATCCTTCAAAAGTTTTTAATGAAGATGATTTTAGCTCAACTCCAACTTCTACTTATGCTGCAAGTAAGGCCGCTGGGGAAACCCTATTGAGTGCCTATTCTTCGATGTTTGGACTTCATGGAATTAGCTATCGTTTTGCAAATGTGGTTGGTCCTCATCAAACCCATGGAGTAGCCTTTGATTTTATTAATCGGCTTAGGAAAAATCCACACACCTTGTCAGTCCTGGGAGATGGAACGCAAACAAAATCTTATATTCATGTAGATGATATTGTTACAGCTCTGCTATATTTTAAAGATGCATTTCCTGCGCCATATAACTATTTTAATTTAACAACAGATGATACTTTAACGGTTAAGCAGATTGCAGAACTTGTTATTTCTGAAATGGGGTTACAAGATGTTGTTGTACAGTATGGATCTGCTGATAGAGGGTGGTCAGGTGATGTTCCTCGAATACGTTTTACTGCTAGTAAAATGAAAGCTTATGGATGGTGTCCACAACGTAACGCCTTAGAAGCAATGCGTGCATCTATTCGCGGTATGATAGACAATGCAAACAAAGGTCTTTTTGAATGATGAATTATGGCCTTATTACGGGAGCTAGTAGTGGTATTGGAAAAGCAATAGCATTGCGCATGGCGTCAAAGAAAATTCCGCTGCTTCTTGTGGGGCGGCAGCATTCGTTAATTCCAATACAGGAAGCCATTGGTCAAGCAGGTGGAGTTGCTGAAATTTTTGATGCTGACCTTGTTAAACATGAACACTGGAAAAGTGAGTTGTCAAAAAATATAGCATCTAAGAATGGAGCACAATGGAGTGTCGTTTTAGCTGCCTCTATTTTGGGTAGCCCCAGAGAAGAATGTGAACTGAGTAACTATAATCATGTTTTTAATACTAATGTTGTTGGCAATCTTGCCGTGCTTGAGGCTTGTTTGCCTCAAATGACTCAAACTCAATTTGGAAGAATCGTCTTTTTTGCAGGTGGTGGAGCTGCCTATGCTTATCCAGAATTTCCTGCTTATGCTTTAAGTAAAGTAAGTACCGTACGGCTTACTGAAAATCTTGCGGCAATTTATCCTCCAAGTACTGGTCTTTCTTTTGTATGCCTTGCTCCTGGTGCTGTTGATACTCCAATGCTTGCAAAGGTCATTGCGGCTGGGGGCGAGGTAAAAACAAAAACGAATATTGAAGAGCCTGTCAATTTTGTAGAAGAATATTGTAATTCTAATTCAAATATTTTAAGCGGACGTTATATTCATGTGAGAGACAATTGGAAGGACTATTTGTCTGGTTCAAAGCAAGTAATCCAGGATCAATTTTTTCTGAGGCGTATTCAATGAAAATTGTCAATATTATTGGGGCTGGTCTTATTGGCCAGGAAAGAATGAAAGCTGTAGCAAAGCTACAAGCAAGTGGTATTCCTATAAAAGTTGGTTGGGTCTATGATCCCTACCAACAAAAACTTAATATTCTTTCTGTTGAACATGGGTTTAAAACAACAGAAGATATCAATAGGTTTTATGATCAACCAGCAGATCTTGTCGTTGTTTCTTGTCCTCATGACATTGCTACTGATCATACTTGTAATGCTTTGCAAGCAGGGCATTGCGTTCTTATTGAAAAACCTATTGGACGCAATTACCTAGAGACGCAACGTATTGCTGAGGCTGCAGGAATCGAGAAACGGCTCTTTGTCGGTTTAAATTATCGTTTTATGCCAGGGGTAGCAACTCTTATTGAAGATTGGCATGGAGGCCAGTTCGGCAAACCTATTTCTCTAAGCATGCAGATTGGTCATGGAGGAAAGCCAGGAGATGAAAAAACATGGAAACTTGATCCTATCCGCTGCGGGGGAGGTGCCCTGCTTGATCCTGGTATTCATATGCTTGATCTCTGTAGATTAATGACAGGTTCCAATCTAACAATTCAAGCTGTTACTTCATGGAGTGGATTTTGGAAAACAGGTATTGAAGAAGAAGTTCGTCTTTTATTACAGAATGGTGATGTCGCTATTGCGCTGGAGGTGAGCGTCGTGCGCTGGCGCAGTCATTTTGAAATTTTTGCTCAAGGTACAGAGGGATATGGCATTGTTACGGGGAGAGGCCGTAGCTATGGGATTCAACGATATCGACGTGGGAAAAGGTGGGGATGGCAATATGCAAAGGATCAAGCAGCCAGTGAGGAAGTTGTTTTAGAGGATTCTTGTGAAAACTCCTTTGCGGATGAGCTTGCTGCATGTCTTAATCTTAAAGGAATAAATAGTGCTCGTCCTGCAGACTTAAAAGATGGATTAGGCCTTATGGAGTTATACCAGGATATAAAAGCACGACTTTAGTGAAGCTATAATCTCTAACAACTAAGACCGATGATTATTACACGATCGCCATTACGAATATCTCTTGGTGGAGGGGGAACCGATCTGCCTTCTTACTACACAGAACATGAAGGGTTTTTGATTGCAGGAGCTATTAATAAATATGTTTTTATAACTATTAATAAGACATTTACTCCTAAAATATTGCTTAAATATTCTAAATTAGAATTGGTTCAAGAAGTGCATGAAATAGAACATCCCATTATTCGTGAAGCACTGCTATCTGTAGAAATAGAACATCCTTATTTAGAAATTACTGCAATGGCTGATATTCCTGCAGGAACGGGGTTAGGATCTTCTGGGAGTTTTACCACAGCTTTACTGAAAGCATTGTATGCTCATCGTCGCCACCTTATGCAACCTCAAGAACTAGCGGAGTTAGCCTGTGATATTGAGATTAACCGGCTTGGAGAACCTATAGGAAAACAAGATCAATATATAGCCGCTTATGGAGGGCTTACATGCTTTACTTTTCATAAGGATCATCGAGTGACGGCAGAACCATTAAAAGTCTCTACGGAGACAACTTTTGATTTGGAAGATAATATATTACTCTTTTTTACAGGGTATTCACGAAGCGCTAGTGGAATTCTTAAGGATCAAAATACCCGTACCAAGTCTAGTGATGATGAAATGTTAAAAAATCTCCATTTTGTCAAAGAGTTGGGTTATAGAAGTAAGGAGGCATTGGAATTGGGCAATACAACTCAATTTGGAGAGCTGATGCATGAGCATTGGGAGCATAAAAAAACGCGTTCTGGAGGCATGTCTAATGCCAATATTGACCACTGGTATGAGGTAGGAATACAAAATGGGGCAGTAGGGGGTAAGCTTGTTGGAGCAGGGGGCGGAGGTTTTTTAATGTTCTATGCAAAAGATCGGACTAAATTACGGCATGCTATGAAAAAAGAAGGGTTGGAAGAAGTTCGGTTTGGCTTTGATTTTGAGGGTACAAAAATTGTCCTTTCGTAATAAGCAGAAAAATAGCCACAAAAGAACACAAAGAAACACAAAAATCAGAACACAAAAAAAGAATTTTACGAACATATGCTACCAACGTCTATGAAGAAGCTGATAGTGTTTAATGGTTTAAATTTTTAGGGGTTTAGGGGAAAGTTTTTCTGTAGCTCCTGCATTTTATCACCTAAACTCTTAAACTACTATTCGGCCTGTTGGCCGAATAATTATCTATGAATTTGCCTGTAGCCATTCTCGCTGGTGGACTAGCTAAGCGCTTACGACCACTGACGGAAAATATTCCTAAGCTTTTAGTGGAGGTGGCAGGCGAACCATTTTTTACTCATCAAATCAGGTTACTTAAGAAAGCGGGTCTAACTAAAATTATTCTCTGTGTTGGGTATCTTGGCGAGATGGTTGTAGAGCACTACGGAGATGGTTCTCGATGGGGTATGGAGATAGACTATTCTTTTGATGGGCCGAAATTATTAGGAACAGGGGGAGCACTTATTCAAGCGCTTCCCAAACTAGGAGATGCTTTTTATGTGCTCTATGGTGATAGCTATTTGCCAATTGATTATCAATCGGTAGGAGATAGCTTTTTGAAATCAGGCAAAAAAGGACTGATGACTGTTTATAAAAACAAGGACCTTTATGACTCAAGTAATGTCTGGTATGATCAGGAGTGTATCATGGCTTATGATAAGCAAAGAAAGCTTCCACAGATGCATTATATTGACTATGGGTTAGGAGTCTTTCAATCTGTGGCTTTTGCTAACTATTCTTCTAGCGATATAATTGATTTAGCCGAGATACAGAAAGATCTTGTAGTACAGGGAGAATTAGCTGGGTATGAAATAAAAGAGCGTTTTTATGAAGTTGGTTCTCATACAGGACTCAAAGAATTGAACAATCTCCTGGCGTAAGCGTTCCAAGGAATAGCCACAAAAGAACACAAAGAAACACAAAAAAGAAATTTGGCGATGAATTTGATTGATTAGTTAGCCTAAGCTGTTTCGTAGCTGTGGGTGCTCTATGTTCTCGCAGGATCTCAATTCACTACTCTCTTATTTTTCACGATAGCGAACATTTTTTATATTGAGTTCTTAAATTCATTAAAGAATTTTTATAAAAATTCTTTTTTTGTGTTCTTGTTCTTTGTGTTTTTTTGTGTCCTTTTGTGGCTATTTTCTTCCTTGTTTCTGTTACTTCAATTCAGTTTAAGCTCACTAAAAATCCATTTTCAAAATCAGTTTACCTCCAGGCAGAATCTACTTATGACTTACACAATAAAACATCTCAACGAAGCATCAGAAATTATCTCACAAATAGATTCTAATCGGTGTGAACAATGCATCAAAGAGTTGGTGGACCTTCGAGAACGTGGAGGGCGGCTTTTTATTTTGGGTGTTGGGGGCAGTGCTGCCAATGCCTCGCATGCTGTGAATGATTTTCGTAAGATTGCTGGCCTTGAGGTTTATGCTCCTACTGATAACGTGTCGGAGCTTACGGCGCGTACCAATGATGAAGGGTGGGCTACGGTCTTTGTTGAGTGGCTTAAAGGATCAAGATTAAATGAAAAAGATACAGTGTTGGTTCTTTCTGTGGGTGGAGGAAATCTTGAACAAAATGTTTCGCCTAATTTAGTCAAAGCAGTTCAACTTGCAAAGCATGTTGGGGCAAGAGTTCTTGGTATTCTTGGTAAAGATGGAGGATATACTGCAACGGTGGCAGATGCATGTGTTATTATTCCAACAGTAAATCCCAATAATATTACGCCACATGCAGAGGCATTTCAAGCAGTGATCTGGCATCTTTGGGTTTCCCATCCAGATCTTAAACTCCATCAGACAAAATGGGAGAGTGTTAAACTATAGGCTATAGGCTACAGGCCCAAATGGCTGTTCAGTAGCTTCTTAAAAACTATGCAATGTATTTACACGACACCTTCGCAGCACAATCATTTGGTTCCGATTTTTCCTCCGAAGGAGGGAAATCTGAACGCCTGCAAACCAGCTATTTTTCTAGATCGAGATGGGACTTTAAACGCACAAGTGGTTAGAGAGGGGAAGCCTTATCCTCCTCAAAGCGTAGAAGAATTTAGGTTGTTAGATGGTGTTGCAGCAGCATGTCGAGACCTTAAAGCAGCAGGTTTTTTGCTGGTTGTCGTGACGAATCAGCCTGATGTTGGTCGTGGAGATCAATCATGTACAGTTGTTGAGGCGATGCATATCAAGTTACAGCTCTTGGTTCCTGAAATAGATCGTATTGAAGTTTGCTATGATTCAGGGCGAGGAGATTTTAGTCGACGAAGAAAACCTGAAATAGGAATGTTAGAAGATGCTTCGGATGCTCTTAATATCGACCTTACATCTTCTTGGATAATTGGTGATCGCTGGAGGGATATCGATTGTGGAAAGAAGGCTGGCATTAAAACAATTTTTATCGATTATGGCTATGTAGAGGAGTTAAGATATCAATCAGATTTTACTGTTAAGTCATTGGCTGAGGCTGCGCAGATTATAATCGTTCAGACCAACATAAGCAAAGCTGCAAAAAATTAACAACGCGGGAATGAAAGAAAGAAAGAGGAAGAGAATAAATTAACCACAAAAGACCACAAAAGAACACAAAAAAAAGAGCCATGCCGGTGAACTTTACTGATTAATATATTTGTTTGCTTTGACTTACACAGTCTTAAAGTGTAAGGAGATTATAGTGTTAACTTAGTAAATTGTGACTCAGAACTCTTTACTCTTTACCTTCCTGGTAGGTTAATTTCTTCGTCCTAACATCGGATGTGGGGTCAGGGTCTCGAATCTTAACCAATGGGAACTCTTATTTTGGGAGTTATCTAAAAGTACAAATTTCTCTGGATTTAAAGTGGAGCGGCCATTCTTTGGTCAAGATTGCGAACCCTGATCCCAACATCTAATCTGTTTTTATAATTCGTTAATAGCTATGCTAATAAATTTTTTTCTTTTGTGGTTAATTTCTTTAATCCTTTCTTGTCACGAAGTGACCAAAAATCAACTTAAACTTAAACTTTCAACTTAAACTTACTGCAAAGCAGTAAAAAACTATACAATGCATTCACACTATACTTCTGTAGCACAATCATTTGGTTCAGGACCGTCCTCCGAAGGAGGGGGGCTGAACGCTTGCCTTAATAATCTTAAAATAGCTATTTATGCTGATGGCGCTGATAAAAAAGGTATTATCGACCTTTATCATCAACCTTATATTAAAGGATTAACAACAAATCCTACACTCATGCGTAAAGCAGGAATTACTAATTATGAAGGTTTTGCTCGTGAAATTCTTGAAGTAGTAACGAATAAACCACTTTCATTAGAAGTTTTTTCAGATGAGTTTCAGGAAATGAAGAGGCAGGCGCTCAAGATTAATTCATGGGGAGCGAATGTTTATATTAAGATACCGATTACAAATTCTCATGGAGAATCTTCGCTGTCTTTGATTCAAGAACTTGGAAAAGAAGGGATGAAACTCAATATCACAGCGTTACTAACGGTTCAACAGGTAGAAGGAGTTGCTCAAGTATTAAATCCTGAAGTTCCTTCTGTGGTTTCTGTATTTGCTGGTCGTATTGCTGACACTGGAGTTGATCCTATGAACATTATGAGATCCGCAAAAACTATTCTTAAACAGCAGCCTAAGGCAGAACTTCTTTGGGCTTCTGTCCGAGAGGTTTTTAATATTATGCAGGCAGAAGAATCAGGTTGTGACATAGTCACTGTGCAGCATGATATTCTAGCAAAAGCTGCAACTATGCTCGGGAAAGATCTCACAGAACTTTCTTTAGAAACAGTACAAATGTTTGCAAGAGACGCTATAGAGTCAGGTTTTTCTTTGTGAACATTCTCTTTGTTCTTTATGGAGGGTTCGAAACGAACTCTTCTATTCTCTTAACTTTATTTGCGAAAGAGCTTACAAAACGGGGCCATCAGTGTGCTATTGTAATTCATAGTGACCATCAAGAGGGGGTTATCGAGCATCAAGAATATATTTCTAGTTTTCATCCTGCTAAAGTTCTTGAGAATCCTGGGTGCTGTTTTAAAAATAATAGAAGAGCAGATATCATTCATGCATGGACTCCACGGCAAAATGTATGCCAATTTGTTCTTGATTACCAAGCACATTATCCAACACCGCTACTTATTTATAGTGAAGATAATGAAGAGTGGATTTCTACACAATTTATTGATCGTTCAGGGAGTAAAATAGAAGAAGAAACGGAAGCGTCTCTTCAAATGAAGATACCAACTTGTTTATCGCATCCTTACAATTATAAAGCTTTTCTTGGATTGGCTGATGCTGCAGCCATCATCATTCCTAAGCTTGTAGAGGATATTCCTTCATGGTTATTTTATGAAGTAATCATGACAGGTGTTGATTTAGATTATTTTTATCCTCGTTCGGCTAATAACGCCTTAAAGGAAGCACTTCATCTTAAGCCTCAGCAAAAAATTATTGTTTATTGCGGCGGAGTTAATCAGTTTACTGCACAAAGTATAAAATCATTGTGTCAGATGGTTTTTTTACTGAATAAAGAAGGCTGTTCTTGTCGTTTGTTACGGAGCGGGAGAGAAAAACTATCAATAATTCCTGGGATAACAGCGAAAGAATTGAAATATGTATCAGACCTTGGCATTTTGCCAAGATCAGAGCTTCCGAATCTGATGTCTTTAGCTGATGTTTTTGTTCAGCCTGGAGTGCCAAGTCCTTTTGAGGAGTTAAGGCTTCCTTGTAAAATTCCTGAATTTATGGCGATGGGGATTCCGACAATTCTTCCAAATTGCAACATAGCATCGTTAATGACTCATGGTGAAGATGCTCTGATTCATGAAACAGGAGCTCTTGAAGAAATTACAACTCTTTGTAAAAAAGTATTTTGCGATGAAATATTAACGAGAAAGCTTAAAGAAGGAGCGCGACAATTTGCTGTAAAATATTTTGACTACCAGCAAAAAGTTGATCAGCTTGAAAAGCTTTATCAAAAAGCGATGGATCAGTATCACAATCATCAATCGCAATTATTTTGGGAATCAAATAGTTCTGAAAAATCTCCATCACGATTATTTGTTAAAAAACTTCATCATCTTTTACAACAGACAGAATCTTTCAGTCAAGAGAGGCAAAAAGGGATTACTGCTGAACTCGCCGCAGTAGCTCTCGATTTTCAAGAACGTCTTTGTTTACGTGATAGGCAATTTGAACATCTTAAAAAAAAGAGGAAGTCTAAGATAGCAAGGCTTTTTGGATACTAATTAGAACTTGACTTTATCGCGATTAAGTGACACTGTTACACCTATGGTTGCTAATTTATCAATAAGTATTAAAGAACTTCATGCTAAGACTGGAGCGCAAGTACGTCGAGTGAATAAGAGTCGAAGTCCGATTACAGTAACAGATCGAGGAAAGCCGATTGCTGTTTTGATAGCGCCGAATTTTATTGCAGCTAATCCTCGACATCGTACTTTACTCCCAGAATATGCTAAGCTGTTGTCAAGATCCTTATCCAACGATGTGCTTGATGATCTTGATGCCATTCGAGGAGATCGTTAAACCCGGTATTTAAACCGCCCATGTGTTTTTGTGATACATCTACCTTAGCAAAATATTATGTGCCGGAGAAGGAGTCATCATCGGTGCGCTTGCATCTTGATCAAGAAAATCAGGTAATGGTTTCTGAACTTGCTCGTGTTGAGTTAATGGGAGTATTTCATCGGCGTTTGAGAGAACGCAAATGGAATAGGGATGAGTTTATGGCAGTTGTGCAGCAATTTTCTCATGATGATATTGAAGGACATTGGAGTTGGCTTCCTTTAGATGGAACTATTGTAGAGCAGGCTAGTAAGATTTTTATTGCATTGCCAGATAGTGTGTTTTTGCGAAGCTCCGACTGTCTTCATTTGGTAACGGCATTGTATTATCGAATTAAGGAAATCTATACTTATGATGCTCATCAAATTCAGGCTGCCTCTGTTCTGGGACTCAAGCCAATTTCAATTTCAGTGTAATAACCGACCTTTTCTTGACATTAGTAGGCCCTATCGCAGAGAGTAACAGGTCGCATCGTAGTAAACTATTTTGCCGACGTAGCACAGTGGTAGTGCAGCTGATTCGTAATCAGCAGGTCAGGGGTTCGAATCCCCTCGTCGGCTCATTTTTAAAAATTAAATTATTCGGGTTAGTTGTGTTAGCGTAAATATGCGGTTAACCCATTTGTAGAATGTGCTCCAATTTATCATCGGAACGATCCTTCAAATTTTAACCAGCATACCGATTAACCTTCAGCCTTCAACTTTTAGCCTCTATTCGGCCTGTTGGCCGAATAGTTACGTGGTAGTTATTATAAAAAAGAGATAATGAAATGTTGCTTTGCATTAGTTGTTAATTTCGTTGGAAATTCGCTGATGCTGATGAAGTACAAGAAGCCACGGAGCGCAGAATTTGAGTGTACAGCAGTACTCGATAATTCAAGCACCGGAGGCGACGCTGTAATTCAGTAGCAGCAGTAGAATTTCCAACGAAATTATGAAGAAGGCACTAATTACTGGTATAACAGGTCAAGATGGTTCCTACCTTGCAGAGCTTCTGCTTGAAAAAGGCTATGAAGTTCATGGGGTCATACGACGCGCATCGACGTTTAATACAAGTCGTATCGATCATCTTTATAATGACCCTCATATTCATGGAACGCGGCTTTTTCTTCACTATGGTGATTTGGCCGATTCAGTGCAGATGGTAAAGTTGCTTTATAGTTTGAAGCCCGATGAGATTTATAATCTTGGGGCCCAGAGCCATGTTCGAGTCTCTTTTGATATTCCAGAATACACTGGCGATGTTACAGGATTAAGTACAGTGCGATTATTAGAGGCGATTCGTGAGGCAGGTCTTGCGCAAGATGTCCGTTTTTATCAAGCTTCCTCATCAGAGATGTTTGGGCAAGTTCATGAAGTGCCGCAGCGGGAAACTACCCCTTTTCATCCTCGTTCTCCTTATGGTTGTGCGAAGGTTTTTGCTTACTGGCTCACAGTAAACTATCGTGAGGCTTACAATCTCCATGCTTCCAATGGAATTCTTTTTAATCATGAGAGTCCTCGTCGTGGAGAAACGTTTGTGACGCGAAAGATCACGCGTGCTGCCACAAGAATTAAGTTAGGACTTCAAGATAAGCTTTTTCTTGGCAATCTCGATGCCCAGCGCGACTGGGGTTATGCAAAAGAATACGTGGAAGTGATGTGGTTGATGTTGCAACAGGATAAAGCAGATGACTACGTTTGTGCAACAGGAGAGATGCATACGATTCGGGAGTTTTGTGAGGAATGCTTTGGATTGCTTGATTTAGATTGGAAGGAATATGTTGAGCACGATAGTCGTTATGAACGTCCTAGTGAGGTAGAGCTCCTCATTGGAGATCCTTCTAAATTGAAACGTCAAATTGGTTGGGAACCAAAGGTAAAGTTTAAGGAGCTTGTTCGTATTATGACCGAAGCAGATCTTGAGTTAGCAGAACAGGATCTATTGCTTTGCAGTAAGATTAAGTTGAGAGTTTAAGTTTAAGAATTTTTCAGGACTCGCTTCCCTTTACTCGTTACTTGTTTTCTGCTATCTTTAATTCGGTTGCAGCGAAGTGGCAACTGAATGACAATTTATGATAATAGACCATCCCATTCCAACGTTAGTAGAAGAACCTGTAGAAACAAGTGACTCAATCTATACAGTTGAGTTGATAGCCGCTCTTGAGGAAGCAGATGCTGCAATTGATCGAGGAGAATTTGTGACTTTTGAGGAAATTAAGAAGGAATTTGCTTCATGGGTTACGAAATAGTTTTTTCTGCTCAAGCCCAGCATGATTTGAGAGAGATTGAATATTATATTTCTTTTGATTCTCCTCAAGTAGCTAAGCGTTTTGGTCAGCAGTTGATTAAAAAGACAGATATGCTTGGCTTACATCCAGAAATAGGACGTATAGTTCCTGAAGTTGGTAACCGTATTGTGCGAGAAATCATTGTTGGAAATTATCGTATTATGTACAGAGTGAATGTTTCAAAAAAGCAGGTTCGGATTTTGAGCTACTGGCATGCTGCTCGAGGTACTCCCGATGTCCGTTATTAATCCTTCCTCGCGTATTTACATTGCAGGCCATCGCGGAATGGTTGGTTCTGCACTCGTGCGTGCGTTTCATGCAAGAGGTTGTACCAATCTCATTCTGAAGACGCATCAGGAGTTAGATCTTTGTGATCAAGCTGCTGTTCAATCATTTTTTGAAAAGGAAAAACCGGAAGTTGTTGTGGTAGCTGCTGCACGTGTGGGAGGTATTCATGCTAATGCAACCTACCCTGCAGAGTTTATTCATGAGAATCTTGCGAGTGCTCATCATGTGATTCATGAGGCTTATACGCATGGAGTAGAACGTCTGCTTTTTCTTGGAAGCTCGTGCATCTATCCTAGGGAAGCACCTCAGCCGATTAAAGAGGAGTATCTCCTTTCAGGCCCTCTGGAGCCAACGAATGAGGCTTATGCCATTGCAAAGATTGCGGGACTTAAGCTCTGTCAATTTTATCGTCAGCAGTATGGAGTTTTATTTCATTCTGCGATGCCGACAAATCTTTATGGTCCTGGTGATAATTATCATCCTGAAAATTCTCATGTGTTGCCGGCACTTATACGTCGTTTTCATGAGGCTAAAGAAATAGCGGCTTCTTCAGTGAGCCTCTGGGGCACAGGGACAAGTCGACGTGAATTTCTTCATGTTGATGATCTTGCGTCAGCATTGCTTTTATTGCTTGAACAGGAGAATCCACTCGATTGGATCAATGTAGGCAGTGGTACCGATGTGACGATTCGTGAGTTGGCCGAACTCATCGCTCGTATCATCGGTTTTGAAGGAACACTGCAGTGGGATGCTACGCGTCCTGATGGAACTCCGCGCAAACTGATGGATAGTAATAAACTTTTTGGAATGGGCTGGCGTTCGCAGTTTGATCTCGAAATGGGAATACGTCATGCCTATGACGATTTTTTGCGATCTTTAGAAAGTGGAATTTTAAGGAAGAATTAACCACAAAAAGCAGAGAAGAAATTAACCACAAAGAACACAAAGGAACACAAAAGAAGAAGTAAAAAGTGAAAGGGTATTTTTAGAATTTTGGTCCGAGGTTGGGTTGATTTTTTATGTGCGGTGTTATTTTATTTGAACATAATCGATGATCTAATTGTCTTATTTCAGGAAGACAATGGTAGAAGTAAATATTCGATTAACCCAGTCGATAAAATTTGTCTAGCCGTGTAAGAATCCTTTACTGAAGTGATTTCGAGAGCAAAAAACTAGGTGCAAATAAAAATGTCGCTTCACTTTTTACATTGTTACGAAGTGACCAAAAATCAACTTAAACTTAAACTGAAAACTTAAACTTATATTCGGCCTGTTGGCCGAATATTTACTGGTAGAATAAAAAACCTGATTTTATTTAAGTTGCTGCGTAGTGGCAACTGAACGCCTATTTATGATTACTGACCCATTAGTAGAAGAATTAGTAGAAGACCCTACAGAACTAAGCAGACGCGATCCTGCTTATCGAGCTGCATTTATTGCAGCAGTTGAAGAAGGGTTAGCATCAATCGAACAAGGGAAATGTATCACTCTTGAAGAAATGGAGAAAAAATTCTATTCATGGTTTACCGAGTAGTTATTTCTCCTGAAGCTCAGCGTGATCTAAGAGGTATTCAGCGCTATATTTCTTTTGATGCGCCTCAGGCAGCTCTACGCTTTACTCAACACCTTTTTTCTAAGCAAAAAGTTCTTGAAGCACATCCTGAAATAGGTCGTGTTGTCCCTGAAATTGCCAATTGCACCCTACGAGAGATCATTATTGGAAACTATCGAGTGATTTATAAGGTCGATCATTCGGGAAAAGAAATTATAATTCTTCGATATTGGCATGCTGCTCGAGGTGTTCCAGAATTTCGTTATTAACCACCCATATATTCATGAATAAATCATTACTCTTTGCACTCATCCTCATGACTGCTGCTTCTTGTCTTACACAGGCAAGTCCAAGTCAACAAAGTCTTGTTCCTTCAAATATCAGTACCTACGAGCAAGTAAACACTGCTCCAGCAGAAGTCATCCAGCCATTAGAAATCACTATTGATGATTTAGTGAATACCCCATGGGATGAAGCAAGTCCTAAAGCGCACGTTCCATGGTATTCTTATGAAGATTTCAATGGAGCGCAAATTTTAGAGCCCCTATCAATTACCTTAGAGAAAGGCCAAGACCTTATTATTCATATTAGCAATTCTAAGCATGTTAAAGGAGGCTATCTACCTCAACATGGGTTTTATATAGATGAGAGAGGACTCATCTATACTATCAATGAAATCGACTGGGGAAGGGGACATAGTCTTAATGCAGACCCTTACTTTCCATGCCGTGATGAGCAAGGTATGCTCTCTTATCATGTGATTAACAGTCATTCAGGGAAAAACGATTTAACGTTTAAATATTGTCTTTCTGGTTCTGACAGAAGCGGCGATAGCAAAGTCAATGTTAAGAAAATATTTGTGACATGCGAATAATGTAGTTGTCTAGCCAGCGAGAAGAGCAGGAATTAACTGCAAAATAACACAAAGGATTTTTTTTGAAATCTTGATCCAAGATTGGGTTTGATCTTGTTACACAGTGGACTATTTTATTTTGAACGTAATTGATGATCCAATTGTCTTACTTAAAGAAAGACTATGATAAAAAATCTTATTTTATTTCAGTTGCCGCCTGACGACAACTGAACACCTATTTATGATAACTGACCACTCCATCTCAACGTTAGTAGAAGATCCTGCAGAACTAAGCAGACGTGATCCGGCTTGTCGGGCTGCATTTATTGCGGCGGTTGAAGAAGGGCTGGCTGATTTTGAACGAGGAGATTTTATCACTCATGAAGAACTTAAAAAAGAATTCTATTCATGGTGTACCGAATAGTTATTGCTTCAAGAGCTAAACGTGATTTATACGAGAGATTGTTGTTGGAAATTATCGAGTAATTTACAAAGTGGATCATTCCAGAAAAGAGATTAGAATTCTTCACTATTGGCACGCTGCACGAGGCACTCCAGATTTTCATTATTAACCCTCAACACATAACCAAGCTCCATGACTAAATCATTACTCTTTGCAGTCATCCTCATGACTGCTGCTTTATCTTTTACACAGGCAACTCCGAGTCAGCAAAAAACTATTGCTTCCCCTATCGTCGCTTATACTCAAACGGATACTGCTTTAACAGAAGCCATTCCTCCGTATGAAATGACGTTTACAGTAGAAGAGCTTTTTTTTGGTCCAGGGTTCTCCATCACTTTAGAAAAAGGCCAGGATCTTATTATTCATATTAGTAATCCTGATAACATATGGCACAATGCAGGTAAATTTTCCGAAAACCGTGGCTGCATGGGTGGACTGTATATTGCCAATTGTGATAATAACATTGCGATCCATACTCATTCTCGGGCTCGTGCTGATATTTCTTGCAAGATGATGGGAATTAATTGGGGAGGATATTATAATTTTTTCAGGCAAAGAGACCCTCTCTCTTTAGATGAAAAACTCGATGAGGATGGAAGTGTTCTCTCTTATTATTTTAAGAATAATCATGAGGGTAAAGAACAACTGCAATTTCATTTTCATTGGATCCCTGCAGGCAACAGTTCAAGAGACAGTTTTAACGCAGAAGTGGCATCTGGAGTAGCAGATTCAAGAATTATTAATGTAACAGTTCAGTAATAACTTGCTCTGGTTGATTCATGATTTGTCGAATAGTTGTAATTTTCTCAGCATTATTTTCCCAAATGGGTATATTTGGTCTATGGTGATTCAGTTAGCAATTTCAAGCGCTCCTCATAACAAACTCTCTTTGTCCGTAAATATTTGACAGCCCTAATCAGAAAATTTTGTTGAAGTTCTTTATTAAAGTGACCTTGAAAGCAAAAAGTTGGGAGGAAGGAAAAATATCGCTTTGCTTCTCTCCTTGTCACGAAGGTAAATATTCGGTTAACCCATCAGTAAAATGTGCTAGAGAATCAATTAATTATCAGAGCGATCTATCAAATCTTAATCAGCGTATCGATTAGCCTACAGCCTATAGCCTACAGCCTATAGCCTCTATTCGGCCAGCAGGCCGAATAGTTACTCACGAAGTGACCAAAAATCAACTTAAACTTAAACTCTTACCTATTTCTTATGTTCTCAAACATCCTCTCTATCATTGGCATCTCTCTCGAGGTGATTATCCTTTTTAATCTTTTAATTGTTGTTCATGAGTTAGGGCATTTTCTGGCAGCCCGTTCTCGTGGGCTTGTGGTGGAAAAATTCGCTATTTGGTTTGGAAAGCCCATTTGGTCGAAGACCATTAATGGAATTGAATATCGGTTAGGATGTATTCCTGCTGGAGGGTTTGTCGCCATCCCTCAGTTAGCGCCGATGGAAGCACTCGAGGGAGAGAGTAAGCAAAAGTATTCCGATCTGCCGCCTGTTTCCCCACTTGATAAAATTATTGTTGCCGCAGCAGGACCGGTTTTTAGTCTTTTGCTGGCTTTAGCATTTGCTTGTGTTGTTTGGGGTGTTGGGCGTCCTGTAAGTGAGGCAGAGAAGACCGCTGTGATAGGTTATGTTATGCCTGATGGTCCTGCTGCTAAGGCAGGCTTACAGCCAGGAGATAAAATTCTTGCGGTGAATGCACATCCTGTCACACGTATTAATGGGATGGGACGGATGAGTGATAGCGTGTCTTGGAATGTGGCTACAAGCCAATCACCTTTGATTCCGATTCGCTTTGAGCGCGATGGGGTGGAGCACATTGTTGAAATTGAGCCCCTTGTGCAGCCTCGCCAAGGATGGGGTAGAAAGAATCTTCGTCAGATTCAGATCTTGCCGGCGCAGACGCCAATGATTTCTAAAATTATCCCTCAAAGTCCTGCCTCGGCAGCAGGACTTCTTTCTGGCGATCTGGTGGTGATGGCCAATGGAGTAAAATTATTGAGTCCTATTGCCTTGGCAGAAATTCTTAATAATACCAAGGGACAGGCGGTAACGTTGGTGATCAGTCGTCGTATGGGAGATGCTTTAAAAACTTTTTCAGTGAATATTTTACCTCTCATTCCTGTAGGGGAGAAGCAGTCGCGTCTTGGTATTGTCTGGGATCAACGTGGTGTTGTGACGCTCTCTTATCCTAATCCTTGGGATCAAATTGCGGCAAGTGTGAGTACGATGTGGGAGACCATCTCGGCAGTGATGACACCTCATTCGGAAATTACGGTGCAGCACCTGAGCGGTCCTGTTGGTATTATGAGGATTTATTATATGCTTTTTGAAAGTCCCATGGGATGGCGTTTAGCTCTTTGGTTCAGTGTGGTGCTTAATGTCAACTTGGCTCTACTGAATCTGCTCCCTTTCCCTGTACTTGATGGGGGGCACATTCTTCTGGCAATTTGTGAATGGGCAATTCGTAAGCCGATCGAACATCGCGTGGTAGAATGGATTCAGAGTGGCTTTGCTCTTATTCTGATGGGATTCATGTTGTATGTAACTTTTTTTGATCTTCTCGATTTGCCGCCCCTTATGAGAGGAAAATCGAATCCCCAAGAAAAATCAGCAGTGATGCAGTTTGCCTCGCCAGTTGGAAAATGACTTACTGTCGCAGCCTTTATCATTATGAGCGGCGCCTTTCTCGCGTTGTAACTGTTGGTGATCTCAAGATGGGTGGAGATGAACCAATACGGGTTCAATCGATGTTGACTTCTGACACGATGGATACAGAAGCGTGTGTTCGTGAGACTTTAGGTTTAGTTGCTGTGGGGTGTGAAATAGTTCGTATCACAGCACCTACAGTGAAGGATGCAGCTAACTTAAAAAATATTCATGAGGCCTTGCGTGCCGTAGGCTGTGAGGTACCGCTGGTGGCTGATATTCATTTTAAGCCTGATGCAGCTTTGGAAGCGGCTCAATGGGTGGAGAAGGTTCGCATTAATCCTGGTAATTTTGCGGACTCCAAGAAGTTTCATGTTCGTGAGTATAGCGATATTGAATATGAAACGGAGCTGGAAAGGATTCGAGATCGATTCGCTCCGTTAGTACACCTTTGCAAGGAGCGAGGTGTGGCGATGAGAATTGGAACGAATCACGGTTCGCTTAGTGACCGTATCATGAATCGTTTTGGAGATTCACCGCGAGGAATGGTAGAAAGTGCTTTAGAGTTTGCTCATATTGCTCGGGATCTTGATTATCATGAATTTGTTTTTTCCATGAAGGCTTCTAATCCGAAGGTAATGATTGAGGCTTATCGATTGTTGATAGCTCGTCTTGAAGCAGAAGGATCTGATTGGAATTATCCCATTCATCTTGGCGTGACCGAGGCTGGGGATGGAGAAGATGGACGTATTAAAAGTGCTATTGGTATTGGTTCACTTCTTGCCGATGGTATTGGCGATACGGTTCGGGTTTCACTCACGGAAGATAGCGAGAGAGAGATTCCCGTAGCGCAGGCACTAGTTAGAAGATGGCAGGGAGAAAATGGAAGTCAGGATGCAGATTACAGGGAGCAGGTTGCAGGGAATTCATCTCGTGCCGCCGCCGCATGTCCTACCTGGCCTCTTTTTAGTTATGAACGGCGTACTTCTGAATCTCTTTGTTTACAAGGAGTGAACCTAGGTGGAGAAGAGCCAATCCGTGTTGTTGTGTTACGTGAGACATATCAAGCAGTTGCTCCTAAATTGGCATCCATGGGAGAGTATCAACCAGAGCTTATTGAAGAGGATCTTCCCATTAAAGAAATTGATCCTTCTTCTGATGCTGAGGTAGCCGCCATGAATGCCGAAGAAAGCCCTACTCTTGTTACAGTAAGGGATGGTACGGCAATGTCGCCGATTGCAGCCTTTCGCATGTTAGCAGCACGTCTTGCAGCAAGGCATCCTATTTTACTCAAAGATACATTAGACTTCTTTCGAAACCCTACTGGTGCCGCGAATTGTGACGTCGCGTCGGTGTTGGAGCAGAATTCTACTAATAATCTGCTTGCTTCAGCGACTACTATTGGTTCGTTGCTTTGTGATGGTATTGGAGATGCCATTATGATTCGTAGAGAGAAGGCGCCAGGCGCTTCGTTGCGTCTTGCTTATAATATTCTTCAAGCGGCAGGCACACGGATTTTTAAAACCGATTATGTAGCATGTCCTTCGTGTGGGAGAACGCTTTTTAATCTTCAGAACACAACCGCTCGTATTAAGGCTGCTACAGGACATCTCAAAGGAGTTCGTCTTGCAGTAATGGGGTGTATTGTTAATGGTCCCGGAGAAATGGCCGATGCCGATTTCGGTTATGTCGGAGGGGCCCCAGGTAAAATCAATCTCTATGTCGGAAAGAAGCCTATAAAATTTAATATTCCGGAAGCAGAGGCTGTAGAACAACTTGTTCAACTCATCCGTGAGCATGGTAAATGGGTTGACGCAGTAGTTTGAAAACAGGAATAGCCACAAAAGAACACAAAGAAACACAAAAAAACAGAACACAAAAAAGGAGTAAAAATCCGGCTAATCCAGTTAATAAAATTTGTCTAAATATACTGGAATCTTTTGCTGCAGCGACTGAGAAGGCATAGGAAAATTGGGGTCAGGGTTGGCGCTAAGTTAAGAAGTGACTACTGGTTGCTCAGGCTGATGATGAGAAAAGAATTTTTCGATCTCGTGAAGCATACGTTGAATATGACGGTAACTTTTAACAGGGACCATACGGGCATAACTTTTCCAAGGATTTCCCCATTCTAAAATTTCAATAGTAACACGACGTACACCCCATTCCCTCATGGCAGTTCGTGTTGGTTTATAGAGGTCGATGGTATTAGTACCAGCAAGAGCCCATCCATAGTCATCGACAATAAAGATTTCTCGGGTGGCACGAATACGGAAGCGTGTTCCAGCAGGCCAGCGTGCCCAGTCTGCTGCAGCACTGTTGATAACGCCGCATTGTAAGCGCGTACCAAGGGCAGAGCATTGCCCATAACGGAGATGGTCGCATTCCGTGGAAGTGTAGGCTGTGGTTCTAACTTTTTGTATAGCTGCACGGCGCAATGGCTTCTCGTAAGGAGGAAGTTGATGATGGGCACAGCCAGTTAAGAAGAAGGCCAAGAGCAATATCTGTAAGAAAAGATAAGGCTTCAGTAAAGGGTGAAGAGTAAAGGGTAAAGGGTCGGAAGCGTTCAGACCCCCTCCTTCGTAGGAAGGATCTGAACCAAATAATCGCATTGCGAAGGAGTGGTATAAATAGAGCCTGTTCGAAAGTAATCCAGTTTTGAAAATGGATTTTAATTTTTGTTTGGTACCTAGCTTAGCTACAGACATGTAACGAGTAACGAGTAAAGGGTAACGAGTTTATTTTCTTGCCTGCGGCAATTGATTTAAAAAATTGCTCACTATAACAAATTAATTTTCGATAAAATGGTATTTTTGAGAATTTATATTTTTCTGAACTTACCCATTCTATTTTTTTGATAAAAATGGCCAAAGTCCAGTTAAAGAATTTTTACAAAAATTCTTTTTTTCTTTTTTTGTGTTCTTTGTGTATCTTTGACTCGCTCTCGGACAAACTCTATATATGTCATCCATTCACACTACACCTTCGCAGTCCGACCATTTAGTTCAGATCCTTCCTCCGCAGGAGGGAGGATCTGGAGGCCGATCTCCCAGTAAAACAAAGCCTAAGGTAGGGCTCTTAACCTGTATTTTTCTTGTGATGGCTATCATGGTGGGTAATGGGATCTATACAAGTCTTGGAATGCAGCTTTTGAATATTTCTAGCGGATTTACGATTCTTTCTCTTTGGGCATTGGGTGGCATTTGTGCTCTTTGCGGAGCTCTTTCATATGCAGAATTGGCATCGCTCATGCCTCACTCTGGGGGAGAGTATTACTATCTGTCAAAAATCTATCATCCAGCGCTTGGCACGATGGCCGGTTTTATTGCACAGATAGCTGGCTTTATTGCGCCAATTTCCTTAGCTAGTATGGCTTTTGGAAAATATCTTCAGGCATTCTTTCCTTCAACTAATCCGATGGTTTCTTCCATGGTCTTGGTAACAGTGATCACGGGAATGCATCTTGTAACGCTAGGATTTAGCGCTGTGTTTCAAGATATCATTACAGGTTTAAAATTTCTTCTGATAGGGGTTATTCTCTATCTTGGGCTTCGTCATGCTACAATATCACCGACGATTTTTCTTCCTTCGATGGTAGGAATGAAAGAACTTTTTTCTCCAAGCTCTGGAGTTGCTTTAATTTTTTGCTTCTATGCTTATTCAGGATGGAATTCTTCCACCTATATTGCCGATGATGTTACTTCTTCTCATCGTACGGTTGGACGCTCTCTGGTGATTGGAGCTATTCTGGTTATTGTGATCTATATGCTTATGAATGCTATTTTTCTCATGGCTGCACCAGTGGGAGAGTTGCGCGGTGTTTTGGATGTCGGTCGTGTGGTGGCCACACATCTTTTGGGTCAAGAAGGCGGTCGTATGATGACAGTAATGATTGCCTTTGGACTTGTTGCTGGAGTGAGTGCGATGGTTTGGGTCGGGCCTCACATTACGCAGATGATGGGAAGAGATCTTCCTGCCTTGCGTTGGTTAGCTCCTGTTTCCAAAGGGAATGTTCCTCTCCATGCGATGCTTATTCAGTATATTCTGGTAATGATTTTGCTTTCGACGGGAGCTTTTAAAATGGTCCTTGTAGCGACTCAATTTCCTATCATTTTTTGTGAATTCTTAGGAGTTATTGGAGTGATTGTTTTACGCTTTCAGCATCGTAAGATCTACGATCCTTCCATACCAAAGAAAGATCGCCAAGGTTTTCGTTGTCCTCTCTATCCCTTGCCTCCTCTCTTTTTTGCAGTGATCAGCATCATGGCTCTCACATACACAACGATCACCAATCCTCTGGAAGGGATCGTTGGGATTGCGCTGATTATTATTGCTATTGCTCTCTACCCTCTCCTCCATCGAGAGAATGCAATAGAGGAATAATTGCTAACGTAGTCCAAGCAGAAAATTAACAGGAATGGAAAGGATGGAAGAGATAGCAGAGGGTAAAATTAAGAAAACAAGTCATCAGAGTTCTTATTAAATTATTCTAAGAGTTTAATACCTTGTTGTGCTTACTCAATTGTTGCTATCCCTTCCATCGCATTCGTTCTTGTGATTTTTCATTAACTCCTCTCTCGGTTTTAATATACGGCAAGAAATGCGATGGAAGGGATGGCGGAGACTTAAATTTAAAATGGTGTGTATAAAATTAATGAGTCCACAAAATTAAATAATGATTAGATCCTTCATTATTCAGTATTCTTTTTCTGCCATCCCTTTTATCCCTTCCATCCTTGTGAATTTTTTTTAGATAGGTTGGTAGTTACCCTAATTCTACGAATTGTACATGAGGACAAACCAAAAAATTGGAATTTTTACTTCTGTTATTCTTGTGATGGCCATCATGGTCGACACTGGAATTTACACGAGCCTAGGGTTGCAGCTTTTAAGTATTTCCAGTGCTTTTACAATTCTTACCCTTTGGGTACTAGCTGGAATAGGCGCTCTCTGTGGAGCTCTTTCCTATGCAGAGTTGGCATCGCTG
Source organism: Chthoniobacterales bacterium (assembly GCA_035287205.1). Classification (GTDB taxonomy): domain Bacteria; phylum Verrucomicrobiota; class Verrucomicrobiia; order Chthoniobacterales; family UBA6821; genus CAIWMF01. The sequence goes on from DATEBV010000367.1 coordinate 51,769, forward strand.
ATGCCTCATTCCGGAGGAGAGTATTACTATCTGTCAAAAATCTATCATCCGGCAGTTGGTACGATGGCTGGAATTATTGGCCAACTAGCTGGTTTTTCCGCTCCTATTGCTTTAGCCAGTATGGCTTTTGGAAAATATTTTCAAGCACTCTTTCCTTCGAGTAACGCGATGCTTTCTTCTATTATTTTAGTGACTGTAGTAACGGGAGCTCACCTTTTTAATCTCCGTTATAGTGCCATTTTTCAAAATAGCGTTACCGGTTTAAAATTTCTCCTGATTGCTATTTTTCTCTATGTTGGGTTTCGTTATGCCACGATAACGCCAAAAATTTTTCTTCCTTCAAAAGTGGCGATAAAAGAGCTTTTTCACCCAAGTTCTGGAGTAGTTTTGGTCTTTTGTTTCTATGCTTACTCAGGTTGGAATTCCTCTATCTATATTGCCGATGATGTCGTTTCTGCACGGCGTAATGTAGGACGATCTTTAATCATTGGATCTCTCCTGGTTATTCTGATTTATCTGCTGATGAATGTTGTTTTCCTTATGGCGGCACCACTAGGAGAGTTACGTGGTGTTCTGGATATTGGTCGTGTTGTGGCTTTTCACCTTTTGGGCCAAGAAGGAGGATATATGATGGCAGGACTCATTGCTGTTGGGCTTATTGCCGGCGTGAGTGGGATGGCGTGGCTGGGACCTCACATTACACAAATGATGGGAAGAGATCTTCCTGCCTTGTGCTGGTTGGCTCCGGTGTCCAAAAGTAATATTCCTCTTAGAGCGATGTTTTTTCAATACATCTTGGTTCTTTTAATGCTCATGACTTCGTCTTTTAAGGCTATTTTGATCAGTGCAGAAATCCCTTTGATTTTTTGTAATCTTTTAGGAGTTGTGGGAGTGGTTATACTACGGTGGAAACATCATAAGATAGACGATTATGAAGGATTTAAATGCCCATTCTATCCGCTCCCTCCTCTCTTATTTGCAACGATCAGCATGATCGCGTTAATTTACACTATGATCACTAATCCTATGGAGGGAATCATTGGAGTTACTATTATCATCGGAGCATTATTACTTTATCCGCTTTTTATTATTCGAGCAACGTGAGCTTAAACTGCATTGAAGTATTGTTATTCTAACATTACCGTAATAGACAGAAATTCACCACACCAGTCATTCAGTCCTCGCTACGCAACGACTGAAGTAAAGGTGACAGTTTGTTTTAGTATGTTTACTTAACTGATAGTTGAACAATTAGTAGTAAGGAGGGTGAAGAATTTTTATAGCGTTCTCAGTAACTTAATTGAACTTAATTGAAAGCTATTTTTTGATTTTTTTTCAGGAAAGACAACGATAAAAACAAAAACCTTATTTTACTTCAGTCGCTGCGCAGCAGAGACTGAATGACTGGTGTGGTGAATTTCTGCGTATTTGAGGAACGTTATCAGTCACAAAACTAGCACTAATTATCGGGTAGATATTGCTATGGTTTTTACCACCCCTCCCTTTACCTTTCACTCTTTACTTCTTCTTTCATGTTTTTGTTTGTTCTTTTGTGGCTATTTTCAGCATCACTCTTTGCTCAAGAAGTGAGGAGGGCTTTGCCCGTTCATGCAACCCCTCATGAGGTGGCACAATTTCTTGCCGGTTTTCCTGTTTCAGGAGCATCGGCTTTATCAAGTTTGCAACTTACCAAAGAATATCTTGAACACCATCTTGCGATACAGAAAGCGTGGAAAGAGTGCCAGGAACAACGTTTTGAACCCATGAAGAATTGGGCAAGTCAAGAAATGACGTCTCGTATTCCTGCTCCTACGATTGTTCGTTATCTTTTTGGAGGACCTGATGAGCTGAGTCTTTTAGCGCTTTTTCCCAATGCTTCTGTTTACATACTCTGTGGTAAAGAGCCCGTAGGGAAAATTATGCCGCCCGAAGAACTCTCAACAGAACAGTTAAAAATGGGTTTAAGTGATCTTCGTGAAAGCATGAAAACATTTCTACATTACGGCTATTTTATTACTAAAGAAATGAAAACAACAATGGGTGTAGGTTTTTTTCAAGGGGTAACGCCTATCCTTTTTACCTTCCTTGCATTAACAGGGCATCAAATTATAGCCGTTGAGACTGTTAATTTGGGAGGAGCCCCAGGAATTCGTATTCGGTTTTTAGCTCCAGCAGGAGGGCAAGAGCAGATGCTTTACTACATGCAAACTGATTTGTCTAATGAAGCAAGTCATAGTTTCTTGAAATGGCTTGGTTCTTTTGGTCCAGGTGCTGCCTACTTAAAAGCAGCTTCTTACTTACTTCATGAAGAAAATTTTTCTCGAGCACGTGAGTTTCTTTTAAATAGTTCCAATACAATTCTTGAAGATGATTCTGGCATTCCTTGCCGTTTTTTCACTCCAGCAGTCTGGTCCCTTTATTTCTTTGGGGACTATAAAGGTCCCATTGAGCTTTTTCGCTGTCAGTACCAACCAGATCTCTATGCTGCTTATGCGGCATCACCTCTGCGGGGGCCCATGCCTTTTGGAACAGGGTACCAACTTATTGCAGGTGCTTCTGGTGGGGCAAATTTACTCCTCGCTGTCAAAAAAAGTTTTGTTCCTAAGGCTCTTCCTAAGGGAGAGGAGGAATCCTCTGTCAAAAAAATTAGGGGTAACAAGATCAAGTAAAAATTCCTAATTTTTATTTGTGATGCATATATACAACAATTCAGGTAAAAGTAACCTTGCTTGCTTTCAAAAAATGGATCATAGTCCTTCTTTGCTATGGCTAGGTAGCTCAGTCGGTAGAGCAGAGGACTGAAAATCCTCGTGTCGTGGGTTCGATTCCCACCCTAGCCACACTCTACATATTAGGCCAACAGGCCGAATATAAGTTTAAGTTAAAAGTTTAAGTTTAAGTTGATTTTTGGTCACTTCGTGACAAGGTAAGAAGCGAAGCGACATTTTTATTTTCTCGAGTTTTTTTGCTCTCGAAGTCGCTTCATAGCCACACTGTTGCTTTACCCCCCTAAACTCCTAAACTCCTAAACCATTATACTATTATGTTACACTATGCTGTCGTTTTTCTTATCATCGCTTTAATAGCCGCTTTTTTAGGCTTTGGAGGTATCGCTGGTACCGCCGCTTGGATTGCTCAGTTGTGTTTTATTTTCTTTTTGATTTTAGCTGTTATTTCGTTTCTTAAACGGTAAGCGTTCAGATCTGAGGTGCAGACAATCTTTATAAATTGAAGGCTTGGTATAGTGCCAGAATGATTCCATCCCAATGTTATTTTTAGCTGTAAACACAAATAAAAAGCCTTATTTTACTTCAGTCGCTGCGCAGCAGGGACTGAATGCCTAATGTGGTGAATTTCTTTTTGCTTGATGCTTGCTAGCAATGGACCCTTCAGATTTTATTTTTTTAGATTGGAATCGTCCATGGCTTCCTCAACTTGCACAGTACCTGCTGACAACATGGTCCTGTAATCAACAATCCTCAGCACTTGATTCTGCAAGCGCATATACTGACCTCTCTGACACTGTTGTAATTTTGCCTGGGAGTAGGGCAGGGCGGCGACTTTTAGAGCTTCTTGCGCTTCAAGCTACAGAAGCGGCGCAAATTTTAATTCCTCCTCGTATTGTTACTTTGAGGAAGGCCGTTTCTTTGTTTTTAGAATTGAGTGAAGAATGCTTTCCTGAGGCAGGGCTCTTTACAAGTCGATTAGCTTGGCGTGAAGCTATGGCACAACTTCCCGCAAGTGAGCATTCTTTCATTCATGCTGCTCCTATAGAATCAACACAGAATCAACCGCTCTATCGTATTGCTGAAGAACTAGCCCAAAAATTGGGTGGTGTAGGGCTTGATTTCAACGATGTTGCGAGACGTCTTGGCAGTCTCTGTCCCGAGGTCGCTGACTTTGAAGAGCCCCGTTGGAACGCTCTAGCTCATTTACAACAACTCTATCGTCAACAACTGACCCAATGGGGATATAGCGATGCTACCGACGCTCTTCGAAAACGGCTTGCAGAAGGGGTTGCGAAGAAAGATGGCCGGATACTCGCCTGTTTTGTTGCCGACTATTCTCCTCTTTTTATTCCTTTTTTTGAAAAGGTACAACCAGCCATCGCTGTTGTGGCTCCTTCTTCGCATGCAGCAGGATTTGGAGCCTATGGAAAATTAATCACTTCTTACTGGTTAGAGCATCCTGTTTCTTTGGACTCAGCAACTATTATTCCTTGTGAAAGGAGTGAGGATCAGGCAGAAGAGATCGCTCATCTTGTTTCTTCCTTAGAGGTTTTTCTTCCTTCTTCTTTTTCGCTATCCGATAGTATTTCAATAGCGACCCCTGATGTTTCAGCTGTTCCAATGATTCGTGAACAGCTGGCTTTAGCTGACATCAAAGCTCGTTGGGCAGGAGGAAAGTCTTTTAAAGGAAGTCGTCTTCATCAACTCTTGCATGCGGTTGCCACAATGATGGATTCCTTTCCCAAGCTCTCTCTCGAAGCCTTTCGTTTGCTCTTGCGTCATCCGGATATCAATGTGCATCTCTCAGATCAAGAAAAAGTAGACTTCTTTCGAAACTCTACTTCTGCTGTGAATTGCGGCGTCGCGCCGGTGCTCGAAGTATCGAGTAGCTCCTGTACACTCAACTTCTCCGCGCCGTCGACTCCTTGCACTTCATCAGCAGAAGCGAGTTTGGGAAGAAGTCTATTGATTCGTCAGCTCGACCAATGGGAACAAGATCATCTGTCGCAGTTTTTAGAAAAAGATCATCTGCGTCAGTTTCCCAAATTTTTTTCACTTCTTTCTGCTATTACAAAAATTGAAGAGATCATAGGCTTTTCGCCAAGATCTCAACGACTTGATTATTTAGTGAATGAATTAAGATTGTTTTTTCTACGAACTATGGGCGATCGTGAGGTCCGTGTTACGGTTCCTGAAGAACATTATCTTGTAGGGTGCCTTGAAAAGTTGAACATACTTCTTGAAGAAATTTCTTGTTCTTCATCAGCCTCAGCGACCATGAATATAGGTTCTGAGACAGGTTCTAAAAGAAAATCTGATAGTGGTCCCTTTTCGCTTCGAATGGCTGATTTTATAAGGCTTCTTATTGAAATCATGAGTTCAGAAGAGCTTCCGGAGCGTGAAGAGCCCGAAGCTATTGAACTTTTGGGATGGCTTGAGGTCGCTTCTGATGATGCGCCAGTAATTATTATTTCCTCTTGTCATGAGGGAGCGCTTCCTTCCTCTCAACGAGGAGATCCTTGGCTGCCTGAAGGGATTAGAGGTGCCTTGGGACTTCCTGATAACAAGCGATTACTTGCACGTGATCATTATCTCCTTCACACCATCATGGCTGCTCGCACAGAAGCAGGCGTTGTTAAGATCTTTGCGCCACGTCATAATGGTCGTGGAGAACCAGTACGCCCAAGTCGTCTTTTAATGCTTGGTTGTTCTGAAGAAGAATTACCTGAAAGAGTTCTTTCACTAACGCAACGATTACAAGGAGGTTCTTATCGATCACAATCTCAACAGGATTTTAGTAAGAACCTATCTTCACAGTCTACTGAAGCTGCGATGGGCTTCGTCACTCCGGTGCTCGAGTCCTCAGGTATGCCCTATACATTCCGGGCTCTGCGCTCCGAGGTTCCTTGCCCTTCATCAGCCTCAGCGACTTTGAAAACAGGTTCTAAGCAAGAATCAAGCTTTCGAGCTCTTCCTATAACAGAAGCAACCATCGAACGTCTGAATGTTACCTCTTTACGCACCTACTTGCGATCGCCAAGACTTTTTTATCTGCAGCATATTTTAAAGCTTCAAGAAATTGAATTGAATGCTGTTGAAATGGATGCATCACAATTTGGAACCCTGATTCATGCGGTGCTTGGAGCTTTTGGAGCTGAGGAGAAGATAACTAGTGTCCTCGATGCTAAAGAAACCTCTTCGTGGTTTAGAAAAAAACTTTTTGAAATTGCTCAGTATCAATTCGGCAACGAGCCACGACAATCTATCGTATCACAAATTGAAGAAGTGATGCCTACTTTAGATGGTTTTGCCAAAGCGCAACAACTTCATCGTAGTAAAGGATGGAAAATCATTCATGCTGAAGCTATAGACCAGGGGGGAGGCTCTCGCTTAGAAAAAATGATATCTCTTCCGAAAGGTCAATCCGTTATTTTACAGGGAAGGATAGATCGAGTTGATTGGCATCCAGAAACAAGACGATGGTTAATTATTGATTATAAAACTTCTAACCGACAAGATTGGGAAAGGCAGACTCCTGATAGAGAGCATTTTCAAGAACAAGGAGGAGTGATGCTATGGCATGACCTTCAACTTCCATTGTACTTAAAACTTGTTGATCAAATTCCAGCAGTGATGGGTTCAGGATTACCTACTCCAACTTTGGACAATACAGACCTCTGCTACTTTCAGCTTCCTATCCACCCTGAAAGAGCAGGGTTAAGTTCTTATTTTAGCAACAGCATGATTACAGCAGCGTGGGAAGAGGCCTTCCGTGTGATAGAAGAAATTCTTGCTGGTAACTTCGAAGAAATCGGTGATCTTAATTCTGATCAAATGCCTACCTTAGCCGCTCTTTGTGGGATTTCTGGGTTGTAGGCAAGAAGAAGGAAGAAAATAGCCACAAAAGAACACAAAGAAACACAAAAAGAAACTTGGCGATGAACTAGATTAATTAGCTAGCCTAAGCTGTTTTGCTGCTATTAACGCTCTATATTGAAGCAGGATTTCAATTCCTGGCCTCATTGATTTTCATAATATTGAACATTCTTTATCTTTAATTTTTATAAAAATTCTTTTTTTTATTTTTGCTTCTTTGTGTTCTTTTGTGGCTATTTTCTTCCGGCAATTACTTCATTTCAGTTTGAATTTATATCAACGCTCATTACTCGTCTGGCCATTCCTTGTGGTTGTTTTCTGCTATTTGCTAATTCCCTCACAAGTACTAGCTCTCAACGGTAGTAAATATTCGGTAAACTCATCTGTAGAATGTGCTCCAACGAATCAGCAGAGTTCTTCTAATTGTGCCTGCAGCAACAGCTCTCCACTTCCATCTCCTGTCGCAGCGACGACATCTCCCACCTCTCACCTACCACCTACCACCTCTATTAGGCCTGTTGGTCGAATAGTGACAGGCATTGTCACTATTGATCTCGATCATCCGAAGGCAATTTTGGATGCTTCTCAAACTCTTGGTGCAGGAATTGATGGGCATAAAGAGGGAGAGGGGGAAACAATTTTTTCATTAGCCAATATTCGCCGTATGCGTTCAGCTGGTTTAAAACCACTTGCTTACCGCCTTCGGACTGAATTAGGGGTGGAAGCATGGCATTGGAATCCTCAAGGAACTTGGAGTGATCCTTCTCACCAGCAAGGGTATTGGCTCTCATCGATTCATTCTAAAAAACCACTTCTTGAAAGTTATGGTTATCGACTACCTCGTCGCGGAGATACTCTTGACGAAGCTAATAACGATGGCTATTCACGACTTGATGATGGTAACTCTAAGACTTTTTGGAAAAGCAATCCTTACCTTACTTCTCATTATACAGGAGAACCTGATAGGAAACATCCCCAGTGGGTGGTGCTCGATTTTGGAAAGCCTGTTTTTATTAATGCGGTCCGTCTTCATTGGAGAGAACCCTACGCAAAAAAATTTCGTATTCAATTTGCCAATGAAGGAGCTGTTTACTTTGGGCATCATCGTCCTTGGCATGATTTTCCTCAGGGAAAAAGAGAGCAAGGTCATGGAGGAGAAGAATTGCTTTCTTTAGGAGAGGTCAAGAAATTCGGGAAAAGAATACCTATTCGTTTTCTTCGCGTTCTGATGACAGAGAGTTCAGCAACAGCTCCTCCTTCGTGTCACGACCCACGCGACATGATGGGATATGCTATCCAAGAAATTGAAGCAGGAGAAATAACTCGCGACGGAGTTTTTCATGATCATGTCATTCATCGTCCTGATAACCAGCAGACGCTCGTTTATGTTTCATCAACGGATCCATGGCATCGTGCCTCAGATAGGGATGAAAAAACCGAGCAACCAGGTTTTGATTTAATTGTTTCTTCTCGTCTTGCAGAAAAAAATGCCATCCTTTGGTCACTTCCAGTATTGTATGATACTCCGGAAAATAGTGCTGCTGCAGTACGATTCTTGCAACAACGCGGATATCTCTCTCAAGGAGTGTCAAAATTAGAACCTGTTTTAAAAGTCGCTGAGGCTGATGAAGGGCGAGGAGTCGGCGGCGCGCAGAAGTTGAGTGTACAGCAGCTACTCGATGCTTCGAGCACCGGCGCGACGAAGCCATTCGCAGCTGCAGTAGACTTTGAAAACAGGTTCTTAGAACTTGGTGAAGAACCCGATGGGCAGCGCATAGATCCTAATGACTTTGGAGCTCTCTACTGTCAAACAGCACGACTTATTCGTAAGATAGATCCTTCAATTTCTTTAGGAGGTCCTAGTTTTGTCACCATTGATTGCCAACCAAACGATACCACCTACCGCTTTGATCATCGTTCTTGGCTTCAGCGATTTTTCAAACAACTTCGAAAAAAAAATCAAAAGAAAGACTTTCAGTTTCTTACTTTTGAGTGGTATCCCTTCGACGATATTTGCCTTGATCCAGCGTCCTTACTTACTCAAGAACCGCTCCAACTTCAGCAAGCCGTTAAGCGAATTCGTCGTGGAGGAGTTCCTCCCTCCATGCCACTCATGATTACCGAGTATGGGTATTCTGTCTTTGAAGGACAACCTGAGGTGGAGCTTGCAGCAGCACTACTCAATACGGATATTAGTGCTCAATTTCTCTTATTAGGAGGAAAGACTTCTTATCTTTATGGGTATGAACCAAATTCTTTAGCCTGCCTTTATGGGAATTCTTGGGGAAACCTGATGATGTTTCTTCAGAATAAAAGAGGAGGAATCAAAGCCTCTCTTCCTACTTATTATGCTGCACGTCTCTTAACTCAAGAGTGGATGGCTCCTTTAGCAGGAACTCATCAAATCTATCCAACAGTAACAAATCTCAAAGACAAGAAGGGAAGATCTTTGGTAACAGCCTATACCCTTCAGCGTCCAGATCATCAGTGGTCACTTCTAATCGTCAATAAAAGCCCTGATCAAGCTTGTTGTATTCAATGTCATTTTCTACATGCTGATCGAAAAGTTCCTAGTCCATGGAAAAGTCCTAGGGATCTTTATTCCTATTCTCCAGTTCAATACCAATGGCATGTTGATGGACCGCATGGGCATCCTTCTCGCAATCGAGAGCCAGCTCACTCTTCGCTCAAAGAAGAAGATCCAATAATAATACTTCCATGGTCTATTACGGTCATTCTATTCGGGCAACAGGCCGAATAGAAGTTTAAGTTTTAAGTTTAAGTTTAAGTTTAAGTTGGTTTTTAGTCACTTCGTGACAATGAGAAAAGTGAAGCGATATTTTTATTTGCACCTAGTTTTTGCTCTCGAAATCGCTTCAGTAAAGGATTCTTTCACGTCTAGACAAATCTACAAAAAAAATCCATCGCTGTTTGCATGGCAGACAGCGATGGATTTAAAACCACTGTTGCATTACAACAGCGATGGATCCTTGGATTTAGTTAACAGAACAAGCAGCTTGCTTTTGATCGCAATGCTTTTGAATCTTGTCAAGGATTGGCTCTACTGAAGGATCTTGCTTGATCATTGCAGCGCGTAGTGCTGGATCACCGCATCTCTTCTTGCTCAGGCAAGGATTAGCAGCAATAGCAGCAGCCTTGGCAGCATGAAGGCGGCAACGTTCTTCTTTAGTGAGCACCGCACAGCACATATTGTCTCTTTTCTTCGTGCAAGGAGAGCACGCAGAAGGTGAAGACGCACAAACTGGCGTATTGTGCATTTCAGCTTTGACCGAAACAACACCTGTTGTTAGGACGGCTGCGAGTAGGGTAGCGAGTAGTTTCTTATGCATACTTTTTTATAGGTTAAGGGTTACTGCATCTTTCTCACGCGATACTTAGGTTACTGTACTTATTCTTTTTGGTATTTAGTTTCGTTGTCATCGCATCCGTTATCAATAGATAGCGGATGCTCTTCCTTCTAGCTAAACCTAAAAATGCTTATGTAAAATCACCTGAGTCTCTCCTGAGAAAGATATATGACTACTGAACATCTCTGTAATGAACCTCTTTTTAAAGAAAGTCACTCTTTTTTTTTATTCTTCACGCCCTAAACGATCGGCATAATAGGAGAAACGATTAGAGAGGATAAAAAAGGTAGGCGCCCAGAGTCCTATAAAAATTCCAAAACGTTCTCCATAAGCACGCTGAGCGCATAAAGCTGCGTCATGCCAATCGACTGACATATTGCCACCTAAAAAATACCACATGATAATAGAACCCATGATGGAAAGAAATCCGAAGAGTAAACAAAAGTTGCTGATAAGTTGGAGAGTTGATTTTTTCATAAGAAGTTAATGGTTTAAATGTTTAGGAGTTTAGAGGAGTTGTGAAGTTGCTGCCTAGTCTCAAAGGTTTCTGATCACTAAGAAGAGATAGACTTTTAATAGGGATAGAAGAAGAAGAGAGGAAATGAAAGAAAAAGAACACAAAAAAGAGAATTATTTAACCGCAGAGAATGCAGAGAATAGATTGCGAAATAAAAGATGCTTAAAAATAAATCCAAGAGATCTCTCTTACAATAGTACAAAGTTCTTTAATGTTTTTCATTCTTTGCGTTCTTTGCGGTTAATTAAGTTTGTAACTATTCGGCCTGTTGGCCGAATAGTTATGTTTTAACCAGACGAATTCCAAAATTGATCATTGGTGTTTCGGGATAATAAAAGTGATTCTCCAAATGAAGTCCGCTTTTGGCGAGATAGCCACTAAATTTTTTCCAAGCATCAATCCATTGCCAATAATCTTTATCACCATCATCATTTGAGTGGAGAAACTCAAATTGGTTCCATTCATCTTGTGTGGGCAAACGCCATTGTGCTCCTGCTTGTGGAGTGATGACTTTATCCATCACATTCTGCCTCGTGATGAGTTTATTAGTATACGTAGGAATATATCCTTCGATATAGGCTCCTGAATGAGTGGAATCTGATTCAGTAATTCCTGGGCCTTCAGCACCTACCGGCTGACCAAAATGCATCCAATTACAAAAGCGTGCCGCATCACATACTGTGACCCAGGTAATAGGTAAGTCTCCAATAGGAATGGCAACAGGCCTGCCCTTCTCATCAACTCTCGTTGGGAGTGTTCTTGTTCCTTGGATAACCGAGTAAGAATAGAGGTCGCCAATCCGTGTGCAGATGATACAAGCAGTGCGAGAATCCATGGACATTTGTGGCTTATAGAGATGATACGGATCGCCTGTCGAGGCTACAGCATTGAGAAAAGCACAATACTCTTTTACCGAAATGCACTTTCTTGCAATGCTGAAATCTTCCATCGGAATAAGATCGATAGTGAGAGGTAATGAGAGAGGGGCGATAGCATCATCAGCTGTTGGAGTAGGGCTGGGAGAAGGAGGGTCTGCTCGAAGAGTGCTCAGGCTTAGAAAAACAATTAACAGGGATAAAAGCAGGGCTGATTTACGGAAAGTCATAAACAGGGATGAAAGAGAATAAAAGAAAAAGAAATTAACAAGGATGGAAGGGATGGAAGAGATAAATACAGAGAGAAGTGATTAATGGGAAAATCCATTTTCAAAATCAGCTTGCTTTCGAACCCTATATACAGCAGCACAAGAATATTGCAAACAGGTAAACATCTTGATAGGAAATTACACCATCAATTCAATATTTTGGATATCATCAAACCGACGTTCTACAAAAATTTAAATTCGCTGACATCTTGCCCTTTGAATACGGGCTGCAAGTATTGCCAATTTTATCAATGTTACATCTTATGAAAAAACTCTTCTTTACCTCTCTCTTTGCTGTTTTAATCCGTACAGGCTTCCTTGTAGCACAAGATAATTATCAGGTGACAGGAAGCAGGGAACAGGGAACAAATTCCAATCAAACCACAGAACTGGTTCAGAATAACAGTAGGATAGCATTACCATTAAGAAACGATACAATTCCTATTTCCAATCTTCTCTCTTTTACCTCCCTTTTGGACGTTACGCCCAAATTGATGATGAACCCTTCTCTTGAAGAGGAAACAAAGACTTTAGCAAAAGCTTTAGGAGTTTTGGGAAAAGGTGCAGTCGATGCTAAAGGAGTAATGGTAGGAGGTGAAAGTGGGGGAATCGGAGCCGTGGGAGCTATGAGAAGCAATGTTGATAGTACTATTTCGTCCAGTAATGTATTAAGACTTCGTGGTGGAGGACCTAAAAAAACTCAGCAATTTCAACCTAAGGGAGCTCTTAAATCAACGGGAGAGAGTAGTGAGGAAGGGGAGAGTGGATCTGATCCTGATGCTTCAGCAGATGAAGATGTTTGTGACATGATTTATACTAATATAAAAGATTATATTAGGACAACGGGTATGGCTGATGTTGCAATTGATTTAGATAAAGAGAAACAACAAGCTACAAAAGAATTAAAAAAACAACAGGCACTGGCATTAAGTCGTACTCATGATGAGACGCGTTCTGTAGGAACAGTAGATAGTGAATGGATTCAAGATGCATTGTATAAGACAGCTCAAATGAAACTAGGAGCTACCTTAAAAAAAGAGCAAGCCGATTTACACAGTCTACACAGTCCCCATAGCCCATCTAGCAAAGATCAAGAGTTAGCGGCTAAAAAGAAAATGACCCTTTTACTCCATGGAAACTCACAATTAGCAGTAGAAAAGGCACAGCGGGCAAAAGAAGCTGCAGAAAACAATTTAAAAAAGGAAGATAAAGGCCATCAAAAGATACTTGTAAATCAGTATGCAACACCATTAGATCAAGAAAATTCCTCGCTGAATATGATTTGCCAGGAAGCTCTTGTAACGTATGCAACTGCTGATCATGAGTTTAAAAAAGCCAAGAGAGACATTGAAGAAGCACAGCTTGCTACGGTAAATGCAGAGTTGGCATTGCAAGAGGCACAACATATTGAAAGTGATCTCTCTTCACTTAATAAAGCAGTCTCTGCTTTAGAGCTTGCACGCGAAGAGGAGGAAAACCTAGAGCAGAAAACAGATCCTATAGCGAATGAAGCTTCAGCAAGAAATAGTTGGTGTGAGGCCTTGAAAAAGGCCTTTGAAACGGCAGTAGCAGCTAACGATTTAAGAGCAAAAATTCCATCCTTATCATTATTCTCTTCATCGCTATCATCTCAAGCAACAAAGTGGAATAAAATCCTACAAGAGGCTCAAGCTACAGAACAAGCTTGGAAAGAGGTGGTTGACGCATGTCGTAGTGCTCTTGATAAAAAACCTATTCGAAAGTCTAAAATTATTTGGGACAAAGATCTGGAAGAAGCCGTTAATCAACAGATGCTATGGGAGACGAGGATTATTTGGTTCAAGATAGGACAAACTGTCGAAGAGGCTAAAGCATCTTCTGGATTACAGAATTCAGAAGAGCTTCTTCAACAAGCCGAGGAAATGAGTTCTATTTATGATGATCTGTTAGGAACACTTCAAAGGAAACAGAACGAGACTCCAGCAAGATTACAAACGTGGTGGAATCATGACCTTCAGCAAATAGAGGCTCAACGAGGAACCCATGAAAAGGAGGTAGCTAAATTAAGGGCAGCAGAAGCTCAGAGAAAAATAGAAGTGGAAAAAGCAAGATTGGCTGCAGAGCTCAATGAAGCAATTAGAAATTCCGATACGGTTTGGAATCATGCTCTTGAACTTAGTCACCAAGTGAATACTTCTAAAGTCTCAGCTGATAGAACCAGAACAGAAAATGCTTATCAAGAAGTGATGCGTCTTGCTGATAATGCTTCTGCTGCTTGGGTGCAGGCAGCAGAAGGAAAAAGAAATGTTCTATCTAAAACAACAGATACAAATCAAAGAGCTACGCTGAATAATAAAATTCAAGAAGCAACGAGTAAAAGAACAGAATATACCCAACTTGCTAAAACAGCTCTTGCCAATGCTCAAGAAATAGCTAAGAAAATGGCTGAAGCACGCGAAGCGGAGCGCATTGCAAAAGAAAAAGCGGATGCCCTAGCGGCTAAAGAATTAAGTGAAGCAATGAACATTGCACGTATTGCTTGGAATCATGCTGTTGACCTTAGTAGTCAAACTGATACTGCTAAATCCTCAGCTGATAGAATTCAAACAGAGAATGCCTATCAAGAAGTGAAAGGTCTTGCAGAGAATGCTATTATAATTTGGACAGAAGCAGAAATGGCACAGAAAAATGTTTTATCTAAAACAACAGACGTGAATCAAAAAGCTGCTTTAAATAGCAAAATTCAAGAAGCAATAAATAAGAAAAAGGAATATGCTCAACTTACTGCAATAGTAGTCAAAGAAATTCAAAAGAAAGAAGAAGCAGAAAAAGCAAGATTGGCTGCGGAGCTTAATGAAACAATTCGAAATGCTGATGTGGCTTGGAATGATGCTCTTGAGCTTAGTCGCCAAGTGGATGCTGCTAAAGCTTCAGCAGATAGAATCCAAACAGAGAATGCCTATCAAGAAGTGAAGCGTCTTGCAGAGAACGCTGCTACTGCTTGGGTGAAAGCAGAGGAGGGAAAAAGAAATGTTCTATCTAAAACAGCAGGTGCGAATCAAAGAGCTACAGTGAGTAGTAAAATTCAAGAAGCAACGAATAAAAGAACAGAATACACTCAACTTTCCAAGCAAGCTCTTGCTAATGCTCAAGAAATAGCTAGGAAAGTGGCTGCTGCACGCGAAGTAGAGCGCATTGCAAAAGAAAAAGAGGCTGCCCAAGTTGCTAAAGAATTAAGCGAAGCAATTAACATTGCATGTGCTGTTTGGAACCATGCTATTGATCTTAGTAGTCGAACTGATGCTGCTAAAGCCTCAGCAGATAGAACCCAAGCAGAGAATGCTTATCAAGAAGTGAGGCGTCTTGCAGAGGATGTTGCAGCTGCTTGGATGAAAGCAGAAGAGACATTGAGGAATGTTTTATCTAAAACAACAGATATGAATCAAAAAGCTGTTTTAAATAATAAAATTCAAGAAACAGCAAATAAAAAGATCGAGTATACTCGATTTGCGACAACAGCTCTTGCCAATGCTCAAGAAGCAACAAGGAAAGCGGCTGAAATGAAAGCTCAGGCAAAAGCCGAAAAGAAACGCCTTCAAGAAGAAGCTAAAGCAGCTCAAGAGAGAGAAATTGCCGCTCAGTTAGCAAGGGAGAGAGCGGAATGGTTAGAAAAACAAAAGGGAGTTAAGACTGAAGTAGAGAGAAGAATAGGAGAAATAAGGGAGCGCATAGACTTAATAGAAAGAAAAAAAACAGAAGCTACAGAAACAAATCGCCTAGCATGGGAGAAGGTTGAAAGGGTCAATAATAAATGGATGGTAAGAGATAGTACAAGAACAACAGCTAAAGAAGCAGCGGAGAGTGCAACAGCTGATTTAGAACGAATCAAAGAAGAACAGAAAATAGTTGAAGCTGATTTGGCAAGATGTCAAGAGGTGATTAGAAGATGGGATAACTCGCCAAAAGAAAATGTAGCAGAAGTAATAAGAAAATTTCAAGAAGCACAATCAAAAGTCCAAACGACAATAGGAGATAATTCATCTTGTTGGCAAGAAGTTGCAATGTCTTTAGAAAAGAGTGCTGACTATTGGAAGAGAGCATTTGAATTCCAAACAAATCAAACAGCTCTAGCCGTAGATTATAGCATGATTGCAGTTGAATCAGAACAAGCCGCAGAATATAGCAAAAGAGCAGCTGAGGTGTATGCGACTTTAGATGAAGATACGGAAGATAACAGAAAAGGAAATCGATGGAAACATGCAGGTCAATCTGCACAGTATAGTGCCGATTGTAGGATGAAAGGAATTGAAGCAGGGCGTCTAGGAAAACAGGCGAATGTTCAAGAATATGCAACAGCAGCAGGAAAATTGCAACACGCTTCAATATTATGCGTTCAAGCTGTACTAGATGGTCATATGTTGTGGAAGGAAGGTCCTATGCTCCAGTGGAGGCGAGGTCGTTTTCTCCAAGCAGAAGGAATAAGTGAGAAGTATAGACTTCAAGGAGTAGAAGCGCAGGAAGCAGAGAAAACACAGCTTGCAGCAGGTTATCGAGAAGCCACTGCAACATCCCAAAGAGCTGCAGATCAGTGGAAATCGTCAGCTGATAGAACGGTTGCAATAAAATTTATGGAGGGGTGCGGAGAGGAAGAGGAAGGCAACTCTCTCCAAAAGAAAGCAGACTATCAAGCAAAAGCAAGTGAAGCGCAAGAAGCTGGGAAAATAACGCTTGCAGCAGGTTATCGAGAAGCAGTAGCCACATCTCAAAGCGCCGCAGATCAATGTAAACAGTCAGTGCAGACAGAGCATGCAGGTAAAAAGCACGAGGCTATGTGTTGGGTTTGGGTAGGTGATTCTCTCCAAAAGAAAGCAGGCTATCAAGCAAAAGCAACTGAGGCACAGCAAGTTGGAAAAACAATACTTGCAGCAGCCTACCGCGAAGCCGCAGCAATCTCTCAAAGCGCCGCAGATCAGTGGAAACTATTAGCTCAGACCAAGGCTTCAGAGAAGGAGGATGAAGACGATGTAATAGATACGTTGGTAGGAGGAAACGGTCGTCCTCTTCAACAGAAAGCAGATTACCAAGCAAAAGCATGTGAAGCAGAAGAAATAGGGAAAACACAGCTTGCAGCAAGTTACCGAGAGGCTGCTGCACTATCCCAAAGAGTCGTAGATCTGAGAAGGCAATTAGCCCAGGCTTTGATTGCAAAAGATGTGAGTGAATGCATTCGTTTGGAAAAAGAAGCTTGTAATGCAGGTGACGAAGCCGATGCAATAGTAAAGGGTAAAGAAAGCTGAAGGGCCAGGAGCTGAATGGCGAGGATAAATTTGGAATTGTGGAAAGTGTTCAAATATCAAATCAAGGAAAAATACAAAGCCTAAGTTCTATTTTTTTAGCAGCGGGTAGCAATGTCAATTGAGGTAGCAAAGCAGTAAAAAATAATAACCAATTATGAGTTAGCTTATTTCGAGTAAAATTATAAGTTGATTTTTCATCGGATGGGGTCAGTCCTCGGATTCTGAGAAAAGGGGTTCCAGGATTGCATTATCCATAAATAGATAGCAGCAAATATCAAATTAACTTTTGACTTAGTTATTGATTTAGAGTAAATAGAAAAAAAGAAGCTTGGGAAATAGGGGTTAGGCTCTCGAATATTTACAAATGGAAACTTCTATTTTTAGAGTTATTAAGCTTCTATTTTTAGAGTTATTAAGAGCGCAAAGTTCTCAGAATTTAATGAGATATTTTTATTTTTTTGTCAAAATCACGAAGTCTGACTTCTATTTTCATTAGGTGTTTACTACAAAGTGGTTGTACTAAACGATTCTCTTTTTGTGTTCCTTTTGTGTTCTTTTGTGGTTAATTTTTTCTTCTTTGTATATCCCTTTTATCCCTTCCATCCTTGTTAATTTTTTCTTCTTTCATCCTCTTTCATCCCTGTTAATACTCAGGTGGCTGAAGGAGCCTGATCGCAGGATCAACCCAGCGGCTATCAGGGAAAATAAGTGGAGGGTTGGTATCCACAAGGACTGCTTTATTTAAGATAAACTCTGGGTAAAAACTATCGCTTGCTGGTTCATAGACTTTACCTCCTGAAAAAGTACCATAGAGGTGGTATTCATAATTGTTATCCGAACCGATCTGTCCCTTAGCGCGATCGGGAGCGAGTGTTTTCTGTTCATTGAACATGATGAGCTTAGCACTCTTCCAGGGCTGGCCGGGCTCCTTCACCCATCCCCACATATGATAATCAACCTTATAAAACCGCCGTCCTACATAGTAATGCCCTGGAGTTTCCTTGGTCAAGGCAGCATCAATAGCAGCACGATCCGTACGATTCTGGAGAGCAATGGTTTCACATCCTGTTAAGAAGAAGAGAATACAGAGTGTAACTATTAGCCCTATTGGCCTAATAGTTAGTTTATAGTTCGTCGTTCGTAGTTCGTAGTTAACTTTCGAGCAAAAGCTCGAAAGTTTACCATAGCGAAGTGGTCTTTGTATTTGGTCGATTTGTAAGCGTTCAGGTTCTTTCCCAAGAAGGAAGGATCTGAACCAAATGATTGGACTGCGAAGTAGTAGTGTGATGCAATGCATAGTTTGTTAAGAAGTAAGGGATCACCAAATTAATAATATACTATTAATTTGGTGATCAGTTCGTAGTTCGTAGTTCGTAGTTCGTAGTTCGTAGTTCGTAGTAGTTTCAGTTCGTTAAATTAATTTGTAACGTACTTTCAGTGTCATTTCTAAAATTTATTTTTGAGTTCTGTTTTATCGACATCTATTTTTTGAAAAGACCGTTTGTTATGCGTAAGTTATTTGTTAGGTCGTGCCTTAATATTAAACCTAAAAACGTGAATAGAGAATGGCAAACTGACATAATCTCTTGGTTTCAAAATGCTTTTTCAAATGTCTTACGTACCTAAAGGTATGCCGCGACCTTTTAAAAAACATTTTTAAATCCAATATCTTACGCCATTT
>DATEBV010000368.1:0-17426 GCA_035287205.1 Chthoniobacterales bacterium
AGGAGATAATCTTTTTCATAGGGTTGAGTTTTTTAAATGAGGTTGTTTTAAATCATTAAGAGACAGACCAAATAGTTACTGCGCATACACAAACTGACTAAAAGTCACGTTTCCTTTTTATAACTTTTTAAAATAAACGCAAGAAAATATAATTTTTTGTAACCGTTCACGCCCTCCCTTGGAAATTGATGGTTGGATGCCCAATATTGGATGGGGAGTTTGAATTATTATTAATAAACTAAAAAATGGGCAAGGGATTTCTTAAAATAAAATTGGCATACCGAAAAAAAATCCCTGAATACTTTTGAAAAATTAAGTTACGTCAAATTACTGTCAATAATCTGTCAATAATACAATGTTGGGCTCATTTTCTTCCGTTTCTGCGCTTTTCTCTAAAGCCTTCGCCGCCTCTCTCAAACGGACAGCCTCTTCTCTATTTCCTTTCATTTCTTCTTCAGCAGCTCTGGCATCGAACTCAACAGCAAACTCATATTTCTGGGCAATGTTCCCCCAAGCCGCCGCTACCCCGCTACGATTAAAAACTGAATTCGCGTGTTCAAGTGCAATAGCAGCTTTCTCTAACCGATGAGCATTCTTTTGTGCTATCTCTTTTTCCTGACTAAAAACCTCATCATAGGTTGCATCGCTACTCAAAACTACATTTGCTAGTTGGCATTCATACTCGGCAGATTCCTCGTATTTCTTGGCACTTTTTAACCACAGAGTTGACTCTTTGTCTCTTTTTAACCACAAAGTTGCCCCTGTCCCCTCAGTGTCGTAATATGTGATCTCCATTTTAACATCCTTTGCTTTATCTAGCAAGGAGGAAGCCTTTTTTAATAGACGAGCACTATTTTGAGCAAAAACATCTGCCTGATGAAAGCAATCTGAGTCAATACTATTTTTGTTTAGCAAAACCTTTATTGCCTGTAGATGATGTTCAACAAGTTCTTGATATTGCTTAACGATTTTGAGCCGCAAGGCTGTTACTTCTCTCTGGTTTAATTCCCCATGTTCTAACCTATCATCATCTTCTTGCTTTGCTATGTCTAATTGCTGAAGACTATCATGAGCAACTTGTGCTGCTTGATAAATATAATTTCGATCAATAGTATTCTCGCTTAAGCGCTCATGTGCGGCTTGACGGTAATGATTAGTAAGTTCCTCATATTTTCTGGCTGTTTCTAACCACAACTCTGGCACTTCTCTCGGGTTTACTTCCATACCTTGGGTCGCTTCCTCTAGTTGGATAGCGGTTTTTTTTAATTGATTAGCACTATCTTCAACAGACTGTACGGTTTGATAAAAGTGACTCCGATCTAGACTATTTCTGATTAAGCGAGCATTTACTGCTTGTCGTTCATACTCTATAAGTTCGTGATGTTGCTGAGCTGTTTTAAGCCACAATTCTGCTATTGGTTCCTGGTTTGATTCCCTAGCTTGAGTTGCTTTCTCGAGTGAAGTAGAGGCTTGTTCTAATGAATAAATTCCTCTCAAACAATCCTGATTAAAGCAGGTAGTATTTCCAGTTGATAAGGCGCTTGCTACTTGCAAGTGATACTCTGCTGATTTTTGCCACTGCTCGGCTATGCTTCTCCAGAATGTTGATGCTTCAGACTCTCCTGCTGTAGATACAGTATTTGATCTCTCAAAAAATTTAATAGACTCTTTTAACTTTCTGACACTCTCTCTTGCAGAATCAGCAGCATTGTTGAAACGGTTATATTCTTGCTCATTTCCTAAAGAACATGCTTCTGCGGCTTTTCTAGAATAGTTAGCAACAGACTCTGCTCCTTCTACTACCTTTTTCCAGCCTCTTATAAGTTCTGGAGTGTGAGAATCTATCTTCGTAATTATTCGGCCAGCAGGCCGAATAGAGGCTGTAGGCTGTAGGCTATAGGCTGTAGATACCGCTACTGCGGTAAGAGATGAAAGATGAGAGATGGAAGATGGGAGTTGAAGCTTAGAACCTACTTTCAAAGTAGCTGAGGCTGATGAAGCGCAAGGAGTCGATGGCGTGAGTATCGCATTCGCAGCTGAAGGTGACTTTGAAGACAGGTTCTGAGAAATAATAGATGCTTGAATATACTGATCTCTATATTCAGCCAGTTGCTGCATTGCTTGCACAGCATGACCCCAAGCAGTGGATAATCGTTTATCAGTATCCACCCAAAGGCTTGATGATTCTTCAACTTTAATAGATTCAGCCCGTTTAATGCTATATTCAATAGCCTGTTGAATATCTTCTGCAACTTGAATTTTAGCAAGGGCTTGAGGATAGTCCCTTAAGTTATAGGCCTTTGCAACACGATCCCAATATTCTTCAAAATCTTTAACAGGCATATGATCTGCTCCGCGCCTGACAACATCGATAATATAATCTGATAGTATTTTACCAGACCCCTCAGCTGATTTTGTCTCTGCAAGCCATTTCTGACAGCATACTGACAAAGCTGTAATTATTCGGCTAACAGGCCTAATAGAGGCTGTAGGCTGTAGGCTATAGGCCGTAGGTAGCGCTGCTGCGCTAGAAGATGGAAGATCGGAGATGGAAGATAGAAATGAAGAGCTGCTGCTGGCAGAATTAGAAGAACTCTGATAATTCGTTGAAGCATATTCTATCACTGGGTTAACTGAATATTTACACTTATCTATTCTTTTGCTATTGAGAAAAAGCTCTGAAGTCACGTTATTATCGTCGGTTGTTTGAATTGTACTTTTTTCAGATTCTTCTTTTGCTGTTTTTCTAATAGTTTTTATTTGATTATCTTCCTTTGATTGAAGATATTTGGCTACTGAATTCCAACTGTTACCCTCATCCTCTTTTTCTTCAGCGTAAGCTAAAGCAGCTTGCTGATAATACTCTGCAACTCCTTGTGATATTGCAGCGGCTTTTCTATAGGCTGCTGCGAGCTGTGTTTTTCCTGCTTCCTCTACTTCACTTGCTTTTACTTGGTAGTCTGCACTGTTGCGTATGACCCTGGCTGCACTATGCCAGTTGTCTTTCTCATCCTTTTTCTCTTTGGCCAAGGCCAACTCTCCTTTTTCAAACTGGTCTACGGCTTTTTGATAGATTGCTACGGCTTCTCTGCAACCTGCTGCTAGGGTCGTTTTTCCTACTTCCTCTGTTTCAGATGCTCGTGCGTGGTAATCTGCTTTGAGTTGAAGTAAGGTACCTGTCGAGTAGAACGAAATTATATTATATATATTACAACTCCCCTTAGCATAGAACTGAACTTTATCTTTAAACCAATTTGAAGCTTGTTCTGATATTGTAGCAGCCTTTCTATAGCCTGCGGGTAAGATCGCTTTTCCCTCTTCCTCTGCTTCACTTGCTTTTGCTTGGTAGTCTACCTTAGCTTGGAGTGATTTTCCTGCTAAATCCCAACATTCACCAATACAGAAAGCCTCACCATGATCCTCCTCATTATAGGCCTGAACTGCTTCTTTAAACAAATTTGCTGCCTGCTCTAATGTTACTCCAGTCTCTCTATAGCCTGCGGCTAAGATCGCGTTTCCTGCCTCCTCTGCTTCACTTGCTTTTGCTTCATAGTCTGCCTTAGCTTGGAGAGACTTACCGGCCCAATTCCAACTGGAGATGCTTTGGCTATGCAAGGTAATATCACCACCCTTGGCACAAGGCTCCGCTGCCTCTTCAAAGCAATTTGTAGCCTGTTCTAATGTTGCCGCTGCCTCTCTATAACCTGTTGCTAATGTCATTTTCCCTGCTTTTTCCGCCTCTAACGCCTTCAGTTGATAGTCTGCACTGAAATGAGCAGAGCTACCTGCCCCACTCCAACTAATTTCCTCACCTTCTTTTCCTAATAAAGCATTTTCTTCATTGTTCATTTCAGTAGTCTCTTCATCATCTTGTCTCTTTCTTTTTCCTACTATTGTCGTACTTGAAGAACTCTGCTGATTAGATGATGTACTTGCTTCAATAGAGCTGAAACGTGTTTTTCTAGGAGGTAGAGGTTTCCTTCCTGAAAACCCTAAAGCATTCTCTGCTTTAGATATTTCTTCAGGATTCATCATGAGGTAACAACTCAAGTCTGTACCTGAGTTGTTACAGTTCGTAGTTGGCAGTGCGTAGTTTGTAGCGAATTCAGCTCGTTGCCCAATCTGATCTTCTGATGGTAATATTACCTTTCTGTCGTCTATTGTCTGGCTTTTGATTTCCTCCAGCCTATAGCCTATAGCCTCCAGCCTATCTTCTAACCTACAACCTATAACCTGATTAGTTGCCTTTAGCCTATCTTCCAACCTGCAATCTGTACTCTGATTCTCCGTTTCCTCCAACCTATCACCTCTAACCTCTAACCTATTTTGAGCCTGCGCAAGAAGGAGGGTAGAATTTGCTGAAACAGCAAGGAGAATAAATGTGATTAGTTTTTTCATAGGGTTAAATTTTATAGAGTATTTTTCGTTGACGAATGTCTATTTCGATTTGTAGGACTTGCAGCAACATAGAACTACGTAACCCATTGTACTGCATCAAAAATCCACATGAGGACTAATAACTTAATATCCTTAAGAACAATTGGTTATAAGGCCACTTGTAAAATATGGAATGTTTGGGCTTAGTACCTCATAAGCAAGTTTGAAAAGAACTCTATTTTTAAGAAATGATTTTATTTTGGATTTTGTAATTGATATTTATTTGGCAACATGTTTATAATAAATTGGTTAAAAGATATCTATAACCTTAATTTTTTAAAAAAGTCAACGAATACATTAATGAGACATCTATGTAATAAATTTATGGAAGCGTCCTCTTTTTTGGGCCCTCTTGGCACTGCATTGCCTCAAAACTACATTCCTTGAAAATTAATGCGTTTCTGTTTATCCATCCGTATTGGCCGGAATTAGTACAAACATTGCCCCAATCTCCTTGACGTAAAATTACAGTGATCGATTTTTCTTTGAAAGGAAGTCGTGCTAAAATGGTTGCATTATTAGCAGGAGCATCACGCAATGGAATTGTTGGTTGAATCAAAGCTCCAAGTAACATTAAGAAGAATGCTAATACTATTAATAACCAATACTTTTTTAAAAAGACAGATACTGAAAATGGACCGAAAGGCAACCACTGATTTAAAGATATTTCTTTCCAGTTATAAACATCAGAAATGCAAATCCAAATAACCCCCAATAATAAACCAAGGCTATAAAACAAATCTGATAGAAAAGACAATGTTTGAAAGGACATAGAATCTGTCTGATTGATATGCTGATTAAATTTGATAGATCACTTTGATGTTATTAAAATATGTTGATAGAATGAATGTTACAATTATTTTTTTGTTTTCTGCAATGCTTGGTTTTTTAAAGACTCTAACTCGGTGATCTTAGTAGTCCAGATAATTTTTTCTTTTTGTGTAGCTTCAAGACGTTCAATATACCAATCTCTGAATCGCTCTAAGGCAGTATCTTGAGCATTTTGAAAAGCTTCAAAAGCGCTGATAAATGCTACTTCTGCTTGGCGAGCCTGTTGTATCGCCTCATCCCACAAAGAAGTAATTAAATGTGCTTCTGGTGATTCTTTCTCAGCTTCAAGAGAAACTTTATTTTTAGCCATTTCTGCATTAACTTCTATTTTTTTAGCTTCACACCATTTTATTCTAGAAGACCAAGCAGCTTGCTCATTCTCACCATTTTCAAGCTGCTTATTCCACTCCGCTTTTAATGGATCAGGAACCTTATCACTACTCTTTCTCAAAGCTTCTACCGCTTCAGCCCATGCTGCTTGGGCTTCCTTAGCTTTTTGAATAGCTTCATTCCATAAAGAAGAAGCTTCTGTTTGAGGTGCTTTTTCAGCTTTTTCAATGGAGGCAGAAGCAGTTTCTGCTACTTTCGTAGCTCTCTTCCGAAGGTCATTAGGCTTTTGCATTTCAATATTAGCATTTTTTATTTCAATTTTTCTTTTTTCTTGCAGTTCCTTTTCTACCGCTTGCAGTTCACTCACCTCGATATTTGCTAACATTGTTTGGGCACTTTCATAGGTAGAAACACCCTCATTAAACCAACTATTACCTTCGTCTGTTTTCCCTGAAGCATGAGCTTTGGCTGCTTTTTCGAAGAACTCTACTGCACTAGCATATTTATTGGCTATACTACTATATTGATCTGTCTTTTCACTCTCTTTGGCTTCCATCGCTTTTATCATCGTTTTAGCACTCTCTCTGGTATTCCAACCCGCATTATACCAACTCTTACCTTTGTCTATTCTCCATGCAGCAAAAGCTTCGGCTGCTTTTTTGTAGAACTCTCCTACACTAGTCAATTTATCGGCTGCACTACTATATTGCGCAACTAGATCTCTCTTTCCACTCTCTTCGGCTTCTATCGCTTTTAACATCGTTTTAGCACTCTCTTCGATATTCAAACCTGCATTATACCAACTATTACCTTCGTCTGTTCTCACTGTAGCATAAACTTTGGCTGCTTTTTTAAAGAACTGTACTGCACTAGCATATTTATTGGCTATACTACTATATTGATCTGTCTTTTCACTCTCTTTGGCTTCCATCGCTTTTATCATCGTTTTAACACTCGCTTCGGCATTCACACCCGCATTATACCAACTATTACCTTCGTCTGTTCTCCCTGCAACAAAAGCTTTGACTGCTTTTTCGAAGAACTCTCTTTCACTAGTCAATTTATCGGCTGCAGTTCTATATTGCGCAGCTAGATCTTGCTTTCTACTCTCTTCAGCTTCCATCGCTTTTAACATCATTTCAGCACTCTCTCCGGTATTCGCACCTGCATCAAACCAACTCTTACCTTCGTCTGTTCTCCCTACAGCAAAAGCTTTGGCTGCTTTTTTGTAGAACTCTCCTACACTAGCATATTTATCGGCTGCACTTCTATATTGCGCAGCCTTTTCACTCTCTTCGGCTTCCATCGCTTTTAACATCGTTCTAGCACTCTCTCCGGTATTCCAACCCGTATTATACCAACTATCACCTTCGTCTGTTTTCCCTGAAGCATGAGCTTTGGCTGCTTTTT
Source organism: Chthoniobacterales bacterium (assembly GCA_035287205.1). Lineage (GTDB taxonomy): Bacteria > Verrucomicrobiota > Verrucomicrobiia > Chthoniobacterales > UBA6821 > CAIWMF01. The sequence continues at coordinate 7,009 of DATEBV010000368.1, forward strand.
CAAAAAACTCTCCTACACTAGCATATTTATAGGCTACACTTCTATATTGCGCAGCTAGATCTGTCTTTTCACTCTCTTCGGCTTCCATTAGTTTTATCCAAGAGTCACAGCTTTTCTCCAAACTGCTAGAAACAGCATACCATGCATAGGAAACATGCTTATTAGTAGTTTTAGCTTTTTCTAGTGCTGTTAGAGAAGACTTCTTTGTTTCTATTACTCTAGATTTGCTCTTGAGCGTGTTTAGTTTTTTCTCCCAAAAGTCCTTCAATGGAGAATTTTTTTGAGTATTCCTTTCCGATGCAGAAACTAAATCATAAACTTTTTGGCACAAGGTAAGCTCCTTATCAAAATTTTTCCAGTTTCTTTGATTTGTTGTCATGACTTCATTCCATAACTTTTCGTTTCCAGAATTGCTTTCTTCAACAGAGTTGTTCAATTGCAAATGAAATATTGCTGTGTTAAGATGATCCTTCCAAAAATCTTTTTTAGATTCTGGAGCCGCATGGAGACCTTTCTTATAAGCTTCAATCGCTTTAGGCCATAAGTTTGTTACTAGATTTTGCTCAATATCAGCCATCTCTTTGTCATTATTGAAGACACTAAATTCTTTACGTTTTTGAATAACATTTTGTTTAAGGTGGAAAGAAGGCATATCTCTGTTTATTGATCCGGTATTAAAGAGATATCTCTGTATTTGTTGATCCCATCCATCATCAAAATTATCAAAATTCACCTCTGGTTTAATTTTCATATCGAAAAGCTTTTGTTGTTCCTTACAAGCCTTATCATATAGATCTTCTGCTATCTTCTGTAGTTCAGCTTCTTTTTCAAAATAAGCTGTTTGATGTTTCAACTCTTCCTCACTTAACTTAATATGTTTAAGAGACATCGAACTTTCTTTAGAATCATCTGCATGAGGGTTGATAATTGTTAAATGGCCATTACCCCAAGTGCTTTCATCCTTTTTTGTAAGGCACTCTCCCCATTTCTGAGATGTATTGGATCGTCGCTCAAAATTCATCTGATAGTTTTGTGATTGTACCTTATAGAAGAATGGTCGAATTCGCTTTAATTGATCAGAACTCATATAAAAACCCTCTTCATCTATCTCTGAACTCTCACCAAGTCCAATCCATAAATTACCAAGTATTTCTCCCTCCTTTTTAGTAGCTTCACCAAGAAAAAAAGAACCAGTACATTTTTCTGCTAGCCTAAAAATATTGTCAGCCCAAGTAATCTTAGCATCCTTTGCAGCATTGGTAGAATTACGAGCTTTATGCCAATCTTGCTCATTAGTTAGAGCTACTTCTTCAGCATTTTTCCAGAGTGATGCTATTGTACTTCTTAATTTCTTTAATTTTATCACTGTTTCAACTGTTTCAACTGAAGTTGAAAAAATATGACTTAAAGAATTCAAATACTTATTTTGCACTTCCTTTAAGTTATTATGCAAGTTATTTTCAGCACTAGTAGCTTGTGTATGAGTGTCTGAAGCCTCCAGTATTTTATTAGCAAAACTGTCATAGATAGCACTGCTCGGCCATATATTCATAGGAGTTTTATCCGCCGTATTAAATGGCATTGCAACAGTATCCATCAATTTTTTTTCAGCAATTTGAAATGCAGCAAGAGCTTTCATTGCTTCTTTTAAAGATTCCAGCTCAGCTTTAATCTTGTTCTTTTCCGTAAGACCAGGATCAGAAGTTGCATCAAGCGTGTCAAACAATTCTTGTACTCTTTTTTGTTGTTGACTTAATACATTACTAGTTCTGTCAAAAAAATTTGTTCTATTACTCTCATTTAAAAATACATAAGAATGACGATTCTTTAAACAATCCTGAGTTCCTTGCGCAGCTTCTTCAAAAGATCTTTTGACATTTTGCGTCTGTTTATATGCTTTTTCAAAAGCTATTCTAGCAACATTTGAAGAATCATTTTCACTTGTTCTCCAGTCATCCCAAATTTCATCAATAGCATTAAAACAAGAATCGCAAGCAGTATTAGCAGCCTTTTGATCAGTCGATAATTGAATTAATAATGTTTCTTTATTTTTCTTATACAATTCATAAATCTGCTCTGTATATTTAATTTCTTCTTGCTCCTGTTGCTGTTCCCGAAGAAGACACTCATGCTGACCTTTAATCTGATCTTGAACCTGTTTGGCAACCAGTGCCCATGCCTCTTTAGCAGTTTCTGTGGCCTCAGCAAATACAGCATTATTATTTTTAGCATCTTTCTTAGCTATGTCTAATAGACTGTCTTTTTCAATAGCAAGTTCAATATCTAATTTAAAACCTTCCTGATCAATAAATTTCATTAATTCATCATTTATCTTTCCTTTATGCTGATCAAAATCTTTAGCATAATCAATTATTCTTTTCATATACGTTTCCAGATAATTAGTATCAGCACGTTTAAAATATAGTCGTTCAAGACGTTGAAACCACCATTCAATATTAGCATTAATATCCTCACTCTTCTTTTTAGCCTTATCAAAATTTTTGTTGGCATTCTTAACGTCTGCAATCTTTGCTTTAATTTCCTCCATTTTTTCTTTTAAAAGCGCATTACTTATCCTTTGATCAATCTCACTACATTCCTTATCAAATGCCTCAAGTATTTCCTTCATGATTCCTGCACTCAAAGAAGGATAATTTTCTATCCCCTGTAACCTAAAATCATCTATCATCTTACCAATATCACCCCCCTCATCAAATGTATTAAGTATCTTCTTCATCATTGCCTCACTCAAAGAAGGATACTCTTTTAATAAATTTAATTTAGAAATCAAAGAGATTACAACTTTTTCTGGTGGATGTAGTTTTGAGAATGTGGTTAGAAGCTCTCTAATTATCGTTTTATTTTGTTGATTTATTTTGAATTCATTTACGAGAGTTTGATCAAGTGGAATTGAAAGCGTTTTCCCTGTATTGTTTTCTTCAATAATGAATCGTGCTGCCGTAGAATAATTATTAACAGCTGTTCTGAAATGCTCTAGAGTTAGAGAAATAGATTGTTTTTTGTTTTTGGTTGCTGATGATGCGGTATTCTCTGCGTTGAGAGGTGCAAGTGAAGATGAAGACAACGGTGCAGATGAAACATCTTTTGCTTCTTTTTTTGGCTTCTTTGACTTAGCGTCTTTCTTTATAATTTTCTGATTTTCTGCAATAGGAGCATTTACTATATGAGCTGCTTCTGTATGTTCTTTTGAAGGCTCACTAATTTGAGCCTCCCTGTTAGATCGTAAAGAGTCACTTTTTTGAGCATTCGATCTCACATAAGAAATTACATAACAGTTTTTTGCTATATTTTCATTGTCTTCAGTTCCATTGTCTATTACTACTTCTGTAACGACTGAATCATCAAATTTCCACCATGTATTTTCTTCTTTTCTATAACAAATATAGTGACCACTATTTGCAGAATCTCCAAGATGACATATAATTGCATTAGGTTGATAAAAAGCTACTTCTCCATTAATAAGTGGTAGTTTAATAGTATTAAGTACTCCTTCTATATTATTTCTTCTTTTTGTCGTCGCTTGTTGAATATGATCAAATCGAAATCGTCCGATAGAAACAATCAACTTCTCTGGAGCCGGATTGCTAAATAGCCTTGTTTGACTTACTCTTGTTTTATCCAAATCTCCATCATTCCACTTCATTGATATTTCGGCAGTAAGACTACGATCAAACACATCTTGCATTGTTAAACCGCCAACTACTTCTTCTGACAATGGTAATGTTAATGGAAAAAGTGTCTCTTCACGTTGAGCTGTTCGAGGAGTTCCTGTTTGTTCTTGATTAGTTAATGTTTCTGTAAAGGTTATCTTAGGCGCTTCCACTTTGTTTAAAAGACAAAGCAGAAATGCGGCAGCATCTTGTTGAAGAACAGCAGTCCCCTCTTTGCGTATCTTTTTGACTACATTATTAGGGTTAGTTTCCTCAGTGTTAGGTTGTGGATCAAATTCTTGTGTGCTCGCCATTACTTCATTAGCCATTTCCAGACGCAATGCTCTACAATCCTCATCAGGTTTAACTTTATTATTTAAAAATCTGGTAAGGTTTGGCATTGTAGCTGGAAATGGTAATCCAAGCGCTTTCAAAAGCTGCAACGAACTGTTAATAAAACAATCATTCCCTCCATTGGCTAAACCACTTCTAGAAACTCTATCATATAGTATAGCTTCCTCATTTCCATCTAATGCTGTTTCTTCAGTAGAACTAATCACACTTGTTATTAAAGCTTGGTTATGACTAGAGCTGAGAGCAGCACTTGGAGAAGATAAGGGACTTCCCACTCTCGCTAGATTTTCTGGACCGTTAATTTTGGACACACCTTTTTCACCAATGCCCAATTTTTCGATAGCCCTTTCTCCTTCTTCCATAGGAGGCATCATCAATTTTGGAGAAAAATCTAAATTGGAACTAGAAGATTGAAGCTGACCAATAGGAGTAGAGATCCTCTCTGATAATGATGATTTGTTAGAGGAACAACTAACTTCATCTCTATTCTCAGCATAATCACCAATATTAGAGTATTGCCCTACCAACACACTCGATTGATTCAGAGGTATTCCATTGTTCTGAGCAAAGAGAATCTGAGAGTTGAGTAAAACTATTGAGATGCCTAGAGAAGTTAAGCTAGCGAGTTTCATAATGTTGATTTAAGGAGGGGTATGTTGACATAGCACCTTACTCTTCCGTCTTGCTAGAGACAAAAATTTCAGCGTAAAAAAACCTAATTTTCATTCGTGAGGAGTATGGAATTATAATATTTCTGATCGACCATTCACTTGCCTTCCATGCATTAATCTGACATCGTTGATCTCTGGTTACATGATGATAACCTCTGGCCATGATAATCTCCTCGGTTGTTTTCACCTTAAAGATTACCAACATCATGTAGCCTTTCTATTTTTTACTCACTGTTGCGCTTCGCGGTTGAAAGGGCCATATTATATGATAGAGGATTCTTAATAAATTACAAATTTTCAGGAAGCATAGGTAGAAAAGCAGTAGGATAACGTGCGGATACTTGAGCGTTGCCTGCTCTCAGATGGTTTAAAGCTTCTTGTTCGAAGCGTTGTGCTTGTTGTAAATAATCCGGAAGTGAAATTATTGATGTAGTTTCAGCTGCATCTCTCCACATTTTATAGGTAGTATAGTAAGCACTAGCTGCTTGCTTATATGCATCGGCACAATAGTAATAATGATGGTGTTGACTTATGGATTGAAGTTGAGTCCATTTTTCTTGTGCTTTTCTAGCCTTTTCTTTACATATATTAATTGGCATTCTATTTCTTGCTTCTCTACCAGCTCTTTCACGCACTTCTACATCAGCCTGTTCTCTTTCTCTCTTTGCTTTTTCTTCAGCGGCTTTCTGTCTTTCAGCTTGTCTCTCACTCTCAATTCTCGCTTTTTCTGCTTTTGCTATCCTTTCTTCTTCAGCTTTTTTAATAGCTTCCATTTTCTTCTTCTGATTCTCCAAAGCCGCTTGCTCTTCTGCTTGTTTTCTCTCCCTCTCCATTTCTTTTTGTTCTGCTTCCTTCCTAGCAATTTCTTCTTGTTTTACTTCATTTACTTTCTGAGCCCAATCATTTTTTGATTTATCTGCTTTTTCAAGGTCTATCATCCACTGCTCTTTTAAATCTTCTAAGCGTTCAGGGATCAGATGTGCTCCTCCTCTAAAAGCAGTTGCAGCTTTATCCCAAGCCGTTTCTGCATTACTTGCTATTTCAATAACTCTATTATACCAAAGATTGACTTCGCCAGGATTATTAGGCTTAATAACTTGCTGTAATGAGGCTGTAGCACGACATTCTTCTTGTCCCGCTTCGTTCCACAATATCTTAGCCGCCCAATAGCGCTTCTGCATCTCTGCTTCTTCAATCTTGTCATGTAAAACAGGTTGATCTGCTTCAGAAGTTTTAGCTAAGAGAGTATTTTTCGCATTGAATGCTTTATCCCAAGCTCTTTCTACTTTTTGAGATAGTCTCACTGCTTCTTTAAAAGCTTTTTCAGTCTCTGCTGTATTAGAAAAAGTCGCTGCATGTCTTGCTTCCATTTCAGCATCCCTCCAAGCAGTCTCCGCTGCTTCTAGCTGCAATCGAACGGTCTCAGTGTTAGGCTTTTCGCTCATTATTTGAGAAGCAGCCGTCTTTAAAGCAGCTATCTCCTCTATCATCCTTTCTAGTACTACACTACTTACAGAGACTACGGAACCTTTCGAGCGTCTAGAAAATACAGACATTGTATCAAAATTACTTCCAAGATTACATTGCTGTATTATATTTTTTAAATTTTTCTTAGCTTGTATTTTCTTTTTTAACAATCTGGTTGCAACTTTAGCTTTCCCTGTCGTTTCAATGTTATATTGAATTTGAGTACTCAGAAAATCACTCTCATCATCTACATCTTCATAATCGGAATCTTCAGGAGAGGAAGCAACTGCTCCACCCTGAACTCTTGCTAAGCCTCTTTCATCAACTTTAGCAAGAATTTCACGAAGCCTTGAACTTGTTAAAGAATCAACTCCCATGCTAATCTTACTATTATTCGATGATACCTGATATCTCAATAATGAGTCAGCAGCAAGTTCTGGAAAAAGCTCTCTAAGTTTATCAATGATTTTTTTGTTTTCACTTTTATTTCTCTCAGAAGCATTTTGCACAGCATCTCGAGCTTGAATAGAAATAACACCTCCTTCTTCTACAATAATTAATCGCCCTGCACAAGGATAAGCTTCCAAGACTTGTCTAACATATTCTGATGTAATAGAATCCAAACCTTCATTGATTTTTTTTGTAGATTTAAGATCTTCTCCTTCTAATTTTTCTGATCCGAAAACTTGGCTGGAAAAACTATCAGAAATAGCTTCCATTGTTGCTGTAGCACTATTTAACACATTTGAAGAATTTGAAAATTTATTGAAAACCGAAGTCATACCAACTGGTGGTTTTTCAATGACAGGTTTTCTATTATTGAGAATTCCTTGATCAAACATTTGTGTAAGATCTCTACCTAATTTAGAACTTTGTTGAATTTTTGATGGATCCATCATAAGGTAACAATTTAAATCTGAATTTGAATTGTTACAATTTGTAACCCTTGGTTGATAGTTCACATCAGTTTGATCCTGTTGGCTAGTAGAATAAGGCCAATTTTCTGAAATCTGTTTTGTCATATTCAGTCCTATTACCACTTGCGCTAAGAGATTAGCATTTGCTAAAACAACAATAAAAAAGATAGGAATGTATTTCATAGGATTTTGCATAGGAATAAAGTTATTTTTAAAAAATTTAAAAAAATTTGATTATTACCAGTCAAACTGAATAAGACGTTTTGTTTTCATGGTTGAGTGTAACTATTCGGCCAATAGGGCTCATAGTTAGTTTAAGTTAAAGTTAATTTTTGGTAACTTTGTGACAAGGTGAAAAGTAAAACGTGATTTCAGACAACTCGTTTTCCACTCCAATGGTAAGATGTCTTTGCGCCTGATTTGAGATTTTCCACCTCATTCCCTGGTGCTTTTAATTTAGCAGATTGTGATTTTTCTAAAGCTTTCTGTTGTTGTTGAGAGGAAGACTGATCAATAACAGCATAAGCTGCATCCTGAGCTCTTGAAAGAGCCTCAAAAGCAGCATCTGCAGCTTGAGTCGCTTGAATGGCTTCTTTTAGCTGTTTTTGAATAGTTTGTTGAGCTATACAGCCTTCTCTTAAATATGGTCTAGCAAGTTCCCTAAACCTTTCAGATTCATTAAAAGATGGGTTTCCGAGCGACTGCTTCAGGTTATATACAGCGGATCCCCACTTATTTTTAACTATTCCCCAAGGCGCATCAATTATTCTCTCCCAAGCGTCCCTCTCTCTTTTAAAAACAGCCAAAGTATCTGTCCAGTTGTGCTGAAAAAAAACTCCTGTTGTTTTATCAATAGCAGCGCATTGTTGCGCAAGAATAAAGCAACTATCAACAAAAGGATAATAATTATTATAAGTATTATAGTTACTATCATTATAGGCACCGTAGGAAATAGAGGCATAGTCACGAGCGTTATAACTTAGCCCCATCTCGGGGCTGTAAGGAAATTCATTTTTTGCTTTGTTAATAGCCTCAAAATAACGTTCAGCGTCTCTTAGTGCTAAGCGCTTTTTTTCTGAAGTTCTAGAGCGTTCCCCAAGAAAAGAATTCCATGCTGTTTGAGCCTCTTGAATTTTAGCTGCTTTCGCTGCTGCTTCTTGAGCCTCTCTAGCCGTCTTCTCCAGAGCTGCTTTCTCTGCAGCAGCTTGTTTTGCTTTTTCTCTTTCCAATAGAGCTTCACTTTCATTCTTTTTTTCAACGCGCTCTTGATCTACTTTTGCAACATCTTCCAAAACTCTTTGATCTCTACCATATTCTTTGAGTGAATTTTGGCACTCTTGTACTTTTTGATCAGCCAATTCTCGATACGCTTTTTCCCGAGCTCTTGAAAGAGCCTCAAAAGCAGCATCTGCAGCTTCAGTCGCTTGAATGGCTTCTTTTAGTTGTTTCTTTGCTTCATTTTGAGCAACTTGAACTTGTTGGCAAGAATATTTAAAAGTATCCAAAAAACGTTTCATTTCGTTAGTTTCTCTATTCCTACATTCTAGAGGTATTTCCCTTGCAACAAGATAGTGATAGTTTTCACGCATTTTTTCTTTAGAAGGCCACATAACTTCTAACTGTTTTGAGACCGCTTTCCAAGAGGCACTATCACTGCTTATTTGAAACAAACGATCCTTCTCTTTTTCAAAAAAAGCTAAATTATTCATCCAGTTTTTTCCGAGAGGAGCTCCAGTTACTGCATCAGCAGCAATACATTGTTGAATAGTTATAAAAAAATTATTAAAATAGTCAATATTAACAATACTCATATTGCAAATATTATCATAAACTTTTTTAGTAGCACAAACATTCTCAAATATACTCTCCACCACCTTTAAGTTAGAGCTGGCGCGTGAATGATTAGATAGTGTTAACTCATCACTACGTTTGAATTGGGCTTCTGCAGCTTTCATACTGCTTGAAAGTCGAGTAGCTTCGGAGTAGCGATAAGCAGCCATTCGTTCTCTATCTCCTATAAAATAATCGTTCGTGCTATTTGCAGACTTAGCTGCTTTGTTATAAGCTTCAGAAGCATTAGTGTATTTCGTGTAATCAGTATTCCGCTGCACTATAGCGTCGCAGTCACTTTGTCGAGCCTCTACCCACTCATAAGCAGCAACAATCCAGTCAGATGTAGAAGAAATTAAGTTGTTACAAGCCTCAATATAACGTGCAGCGTCTCTTAGTGCTGAGCGCTTTTTTTCTGACACTTTTGAACGTTCCCCAAGAAAAGAATTCCATGCTGTTTGAGCCTCTTGAATTTTAGCTGCTTTCTCTGCTGCTTCTTGAGTCTCTCTAGCCGTCTTCTCCAGAGCTGCTTTCTCTGCAGCAGCTTTTTTTGCTTTTTCTCTTTCCAATAGAGCTTCACTTTGATTCTTTTTTTCAGCAATTTTAATTATTTCATCGGTCCATTGAGACTTCTCTCTTTCGATTTGACTGAAACTTGTCATCCAATCAGATTGAAATTTCTTATCTATATTTTTACTGATTTCCTGTACAAAAGTTATTACTTCTCCCTTGCTAGTTTCTGCTTGTTGTGCTAGAGCTAACACCTTACCCCATGCAACAACACTCTCACTGGTTCCCTCTTTTGTTTTTTCAGCATCAGCTTGAGCGGCAAAAACAGCTTCTTTCTGATGGATTGCTTCTTGCCAAAGTCCTTCTCTCTTACGTTGAGCTTCTTCATACTCCGCTTTAACAACTTTTGCTGTTTCTGCTCTCATTTTTTGCTCACGGATCTTTTGTACCTCTTCTTTCCATGATTTTGTCTTATTTTCTGCTTGTTGGAAAGCTTGATTCCAATCTGACTTAAATTCATTGAGAGCTTTTTTGCTGTTTGTTTTGTAAATTTCTACTGTTTGCAACAACAATCCTTCTGCTTGCTGCGCTAGTTCTAATACCTCGCTCCAATCTTTGATACTTTGATCGCTTCCTTGCTCAATATCTTGGGCTTCGATTTGTGCAGAAATTACTTCATCTTGTAATTTATTGGCCTCTCGCCAGATTACTCGTGCATTCCATCGAGCTGCTTGGTTTTCGGCATTATTAAGTGCCTTTCTCCAGGTAGGCTTATCCATCTTAGCAGCTTTACTTTCTTGTCCCCTATTAAGAAGAACAATCTCGTCCCAAGCTTCTGCTGCACGCTTGGCTAAAGTGAGCGCGTTGTTCCATGCTACGGCTCGAACACTTTTAGTTTTTGTAGTGGTAAGTTTTTGCGCTTCTTTTAGTGCTGCTGTTGCCAAATCAGATTTATCTTCGGCTTGTAGGCGTGCAGCTTCAATCTTAGCAACTTCTTC
>DATEBV010000369.1:0-7717 GCA_035287205.1 Chthoniobacterales bacterium
GGCAGGCACCTAATGCACTCGAAGATATAGCACAAGCAAGCGATCACGATAGAATTTCTGCGGAACATGATGCTGAATGTTCTTCAGAAGAAAAGAATATTTCTCAGTATACTGAGGCTGCAACAGTAATAGAAAAGGAAGGTGAAGGTGAAATATATTCAGAGTTTGTTCCAGAGGATGTTCGTAAAGAAAAACAATCTTTAGAAGAGACCGAAGCTGATGCCGCTTATGAAAAAAGTGAAGAAATGTCAGCTGCTGCTAGAGCGGCTCTTTACAGAGCACTATCATTGGACGAAGGAACCCCTGACTATGAGTTAGCTTGGCAAGAGTTATCTCAATTAGCTCAGGAAACAACAAAAGCATGGGAAGAGACAGCTGCTTTTTTTAGAAAAAAATACGATCAAGTTCCTGAAGTAACTCAAGACTACTGGGGAAGAAAACTTTCTTGTGCTGAAAAAAGAGTAGCTCTTTGGCGAGAGGCTCAAAAATTGGCAGCTAATGAGGTTTCTAGCTATGATGTTCATGAGCAATTGCCGTTTGATGGTAGTATTTCTCATACAAAGTCTAAGAACCTTTGTTCATCTACTAATAACTGTACTGAGTCGATACATATATCATCAAATAGTCCATCTGAACTCAATTGCTGTAACCCATCGAATCCTAGTACTTCATCAGTTTCAGCAATTATGAATACACGTTCTAAACTGCATGATATCTGGAATGCTGAGTTTGATCGTTGGATTGCTCGTTTTGAAGCGGATAAGCTTGTGCGTGTGGTCACGAGAGCTAAAGCTAAAAGAGAAGGGGGTGATCAAACTGGTAATGCTGATCATCTTCTCATGAAACGTGGAGAAGATATTGCTAGATGCTTTGCAAGAGTTGATAGCATAAGAGTTGAGGCGCAACGGAAGTATCAAAAATATCAAGATAATAAAAAATCTAGTATTCTTAGAAAAGCCCAAGCAACTTACAAGCAAGTGGATGATCTGGAAACAATAGCACTGAGAGAATATGCTGCGATTGCCAAACGCGATGCGATAACATCAGCTAGAGAAGAACCTGCTGGAGTTCACATAATTTGGGAACAGAGGCTGGATCAAGCTCTTAATAATGCGGAGGAAAAAGTAAGGATAGCCTCAACTTCCCATGCTGATCCATGGGCTGATGAAGCTTTAAGAACAGCTCAAAGAATGGTTGATATTGTTGCTGCTGAAAAACAAGCCTTGAACGCTTTTAATGGAGAGCAAGAACGGCTTGCTTATTTTAGGAAGCGATGGATAGCCATGATTGAGGCTAAAAAGAAAGCACCTAAGGCTCAATGTCCCAATGAGGAGTCTTGCGTTATTAATACATCAGCGGTGGAAGGTTTCACTCAAAAGAGCAGCAGCGAAGAATCATACGATGAAGTGCCAGTACCTGTTTCTTTGAGAACAGATGATTCTGATGTAAAAGAAGAACCTCTTGCTACGTTGGAGCAGACCAGAGACGCCGCGACGGAGCGAAAAAAAACGATGCCGCTCTCTAAGGAAAAGCGCCAACAATTGATGACTCTTATCATGATGGGTAAGATTAAAGAGAACTTACGGCAAAAACCAAGGATCAAAGAGATATTACGGAAGAAATCAGGGCAACTGCTTGTGAAAGGTGTTAGAACGAATAGAGTGACTTCTCCTGCTGAGACAATGGAAGGAGGGTACCTGAGACCTGATCTTGGGAGTAGAATCTATAATGGGTTAGTTTATACAGAACATGCCTTGGAGCGGATGGCTCCAAATACACCGGAAGTCATAGCGTTGCTTCAAAACAATGCTACTAAGCGTCGAAATCGTGCTACTAAAAGAGCAGTAGAAAATTGGATGGATTCTCAAGAAGGTTCCCTGAAGGATTTAGCGGCTGATTTTCAAGCTTCTTGGAAGCAAGATAGTCCTCAGACACGAGGGATTCTTCCTTCTGTGGTAGAGGCGGAGATAGCAAATCCTGGAACGACAGATGTCAGAGTGGTTACCAGTAAAGAAGGTCATGTCATTACGGTTATCCGAACAAAAAAACCAGGTAGGGTAGGTAAGCTTGGTAGCTAGAGCTTTCCGAAAGTGAATCAGTTTTGAAAATGGATTTTTATTTTTGCTTGGTATCCAGCTTAGCTTCGGAGAAGTAAAGGGTAATAAGTTTAAGTTAATTTTTTCTTGTGAAATCGTTTAAGAAAAATGGTTGCAAGGTACTTACACAAATTTGACTCCTAATTTGGTTGTTTAATAGGCACAAAAAAACACCAACGGAAACCTTTTGGAAGGCTTCACGTTGGTGTTAGATTTTTTAGCTTAAAAACTCTTTTAGAGTGCCATTTTTGCCATGGCCTCATGTTGCTCGTTAGAGCAAGGAGCATTGAGTGGAACATCGGTAGTAGCAGAAGAGTTACTAACGAGTTTGTTTTCAATTAGGTAAGCTTCTAACTCTTCACCGCTGATGTCAGCAACCATGACGCCGTTGACTTCGACGCATGGAGAGAGTTGTTGGCCACTTTTTTGTTCCATTTCAAAACGAAAGGCTGGATTCTGGATAATATCCTTTTCCGTATAGGGAAGGGAGTATTTTCCAAGAACAGCACGGACGCCATTGCTCCATCCACAGGTAGTTTTAAGGTAAGCTGTAATTTCAGGTTTGAGCATGTAATTAGAAGATGAGGCTTTAAGAGTTCTTTACTTCTCCTGGGCGATACTCGTCTTCAGCAGCTTGGAGAGCGGCACCGAAGCTGACCATATCGTCAGTTCCACGGAGTGAATCAAAGGCTTCGGTCTCTTTCTTAAGGGCTTCTTCACTGTAGTTAGTAGCCTTAATAGAGAGTCCTAAGCGACGCTCAATCTTATCGATTTTGATAACACGAGCTTCAACTTCTTCTCCTACTTTGAGAACATCTTTTACTTTTTCGATACGATTTTCACTGATCTGAGAGATATGGACGAGGCCGTCGATCTCACCATCGAGTTCGATGAAGGCACCGAAGTTAGTAATCTTGCTGACCTTGCCTTTAACGAGGTCACCGATTTTATAGCGACTATCAATTTCTTTCCATGGATCAGCTTCGAGTTGTTTTACACCAAGGCTGATACGTTGGTTAGCTTTATCAATATCAAGAACGACGGCTTCAATTTCATCATTCTTTTTGAGGATTTCGCTTGGGTGATTAATCTTACGGTTCCAACGAAGGTCGGAGACGTGGATCATACCATCGATTCCTTCTTCAAGCTCTACAAAGGCGCCATAAGCAGTCATGTTACGGACCTTGCCTTTGACTTGTTTACCAATCATGAAACGTTGTTCAATTTCATCCCATGGATTTGGTTCTAACTGACGAACACCAAGGGAGATTTTTTGATCTTCTTTATTAACACCAAGGACAACGGCTTCGATATCTTGGCCTAGAGTGAGAACATCGGATGGACGAACGATACGCTTAGTCCAAGAGAGTTCTGAGACATGGATGAGTCCTTCGATTCCTTCTTCAATTTGAACGAAAGCACCATAAGGCATCAGGTTGGTTATTTTACCAGTGACTTTTTTGCCTGTAGGGAAGCGTTCTTCGATTTTATCCCATGGATTGTCTTGAAGTTGTTTTGATCCTAGAGAAATACGTTCTTTTTCTTTATTGATTTCTAGAATGACAACCTTGAGGCGATCTCCTGGTTTGAGAGCTTCACTTGGATGACTGAGACGTGCCCACGACATATCAGTGATATGAAGTAGTCCATCAATGCCATCGAGGTCAATAAAGGCTCCAAAGTCAGTGATGTTCTTAACCGATCCTTCCACGATATCACCAGCCTTAGCTGTTGAGAGGAATTCTTGGCGACGTGAGCTGCGCTGTGCCTCAATGAGTTCACGGCGACTGAGAACAACGTTCTTGCGATCTTCGTTAAGTTTGACAATTTTGAAATCGTACGTATTGCCAACAAATTGGTGAAGGTCTTTAGGCGGTGTAATATCTACTTGAGAAGCAGGAAGGAAAGCTTCCACACCGACGTTAACAGTGAGTCCTCCTTTAACCACGCTTTTAACTTTTCCTTTGATGATTCCTTCAGCTTCAAAAAGCTTGCAAATCTTATCCCAGTTTTGGCGTTGAGCTGCTTTTTGCTTCGAGAGAATAACCATTCCTTGGTCATTTTCAAGACGTTCAAGGAGAACTTCGACTTCGTCTCCAATATGTATGTCATCTGGGTCATCAAATTCTGATGCCGAGATAATACCTTCGGATTTGTATCCGATATCGACCAAAAATTCTTTAGGTCTTTTTTCAAGGATATATCCTTTTACGATGCTTCCTTCTCGGTAGTTTTTTACTGAGTTGGCGATGAGTTGCTGAAGATCAGCCTTGCTTTTGCTATTTGTCATTTGATGTATAAAGTTCCAGGAGGGTTCTTTTAGGAACCGTCGCGACGCCGCCCTTTCAAAGCAGGCGTTGGAAGGGCTGAACAGTATCACGTTGAGTGGAGAGATCAACTTGATTTTTTAAAAAATTAAGAGATGAAATTAACCACAAAAGAACACAAAGGAACACAAAGGAAAAAACAGTCAGAATTGAATTAAACATAGACGTTTAGATAGTTGTTTTTTGGTCACTTCATAATAAGGCAAATTATTGAAGAGCTTATCCTCAATATTTTTGTTATGGATTATCTTCTTTTGTGTTCCTTTGTGTTCTTTTGTGGTTAATTTCTTTTTTAGTTTTCTTTTTTAGCTATTTTTTTCTTCTTTCTACGTTTCTCATGAATCTTCCTATTGTTAATTGCGATATAGTGACACCTCCGATTTCTTTGCAGGAATCAAAACCACAGGCTCTCCACGGCCTCCTGCTTGAGGAGCTTGTGTTGCACCTTGAGGCGATGGGAGCTCCTGTTTATGCCGCTCGTCAGGTGATGTCGTGGGTTTACAATAAAAGGGTGGAATCATGTGAGGCTATGCACAATCTCTCCTTGCACCTTCGAGAGCAGCTTGCGGCAGCCTATTCACTGGCCTTGCCAGAGGTTGTGACCACGAGTGGTTCTCATGATACAACGCAAAAATTTCTCTTGCGACTTTCTGATGGAGAGATGATAGAGACGGTTCTCATTCCTGCTTCGCCTGCTCTTTATGGTGAAGCTTCTGATCGAAGGACTCTTTGTGTGTCAACGCAGGTAGGGTGTGCTTATGGGTGTAAGTTTTGTGCTAGTGGTCTTGATGGTTGGAAACGCAACCTTCGCACGGATGAGATTGTTGCCCAAATATTGCTTGTAGAAAAAATTTCCGGTCAACGTATCAATAATCTTGTTTTTATGGGGATGGGGGAGCCGTTGGCTAATTATGATAATCTGGTGCGTGCATTGACTATTTTGAATGCACCTTGGGGTGTTGGTTTGGGGTCACGAAAGATGACGGTTTCAACGAGTGGTTTAGTGCCGCAAATTCGTCAGCTTGCCGATCGTCCTCAGCAGATTCGTCTTGCTATCTCGCTTCATGGAGCTACGGATGCAGTGCGTGTGCAGATCATGCCAGTGAATAAACGCTATCCGCTTGCTGAGCTCATGGAGGCATGTGCTTATTATGTGGAACGGAAAAAACAACTTCTTACTTTTGAATATATTCTCATTGCTGGTGTTAATGATCAACAGGATCAGGCTGAATTATTAGCGAGCCATGCACAGCGACTTCGAGCAAAAGTTAATTTAATTCCTTATAATAATGTAGAGGGATTGTCTTGGCAACGTCCTGAGGAAAGTGTTCAGAGACGGTTCCTTTCACAATTACGAAGTCGTGGTGTTGCAGCGACGATTCGGCGAGAGAAAGGACATGATATTGATGCCGCTTGTGGACAGTTGAGGAGAAAGGTTTCTTCACAGGATAAAAACTAGGATAAAAAGAAGATAGAGAAAAAGAAAATTAACAAGGATGGAAGTGATAAAAGGGATATTGGAAAAGAATATACTCAATCATTCTAATTATTTGATTTAGCTTTCTCATTAGTTATATTCATTCTATTTTTATTTATCCTCTGTTATCTCTTTCATCGTTTCCATCCCTGTTAATTTCTGAATTTTAGTTTTTGTATTTTGAAAATTCTTGATCGTTATCTTCTCACAGCGTTAACCATTGCTACGGTGATGGGCGTTTCTCTATTGAGTCTTGTGCTCGTGCTTGGAAATGTTTTTAAGGAGTTACTTGATTTATTAATTAATCACGATGTTCCTTTAGAAGCTGTCTTAGCCTTTATTGCGTGTGTTCTTCCATTTTCGATGACTTTTACCATACCTTGGGGCTTTCTTACCGCGCTCTTGTTGGTATTCGGACGTCTTTCAGCTGACAGTGAATTGCTCGCCATGCGTGCCATGGGGATCAGTTTTTCGAGAATATTTATTCCTGTCTTATTAAGTGCTCTGTTTCTTGCAGGGATTTGTCTTTGGATTAATTTAGAAGTAGCACCACGTGCAGAGCAAGCGATGATGGCTAGTCTCTATAAGATTGCAACGAGTAATCCGTTATCATTTTTTCAGTCTGATGAAGTGAGTGAACAGTTTCCTGATCGACGCATTTATGTAGGAGCTCGAGAGAATGAAACGCTCAAGAATCTTTTGGTTTTTGAATTGGAGAAAGGTCATCTTTCTAAAGTAGTCTTTGCTAAAGAAGGACATCTTTCCGTTGATAAAGAGAATGCACGTTTGCTCCTTAAGTTGCAGGATGCTCATTTTGAGGAAAGGGATTCTAATGATCCGAATAATTTCAGCAAAATTCGTCAAGGAATCATGTTGCAATCGGGTGTTTTTCCGATGTCACTTAAAAAGCTTTTTGAAGAAAAGGCACGATGGAGGCATCTGAATTCTTATCGATTTAGCGAACTTGTGGATGAAATAAAAAAGAAAAATAATCAGCAGTTACAACTTAAGGTGGAGCTCAACAAGCGCTTCTCCATCTCGTTTGCAACGGTGGCTTTTGCTCTAATTGCTGTGCCTCTCGGTATTACAGCTCATCGTAAGGAAACTTCCGTGGGATTTGCACTGAGCCTTGCTATCGCATTTGGCTATTTCTTTTTCATTATCATTGCAGACACTTTTCGTTCTAATCCGCAGGCCTATCCGATTCTGCTCATTTGGTTGCCCAATATTATTTTTACATCACTGGGAATTTTTCTCTTCCGTCGTTTGGTGAAACGCTGAGTTGTCAGGCTTGAATTGGCAGAAATTCACCACAAGGAACACAAAGGATTACACAAGGAACACAAAAAAAGAAAAAAGAATTTTTATAAAAATTCTTTAACAGTGTTAAGAACTAAAGAAGAATAGCGATTGTAAAATACAAAGAATATTAATTGCCGTATCAATCAACCTACAGTCTATAGCCTATAGCCTCCTTCGGCCTATTGGCCGAATAGTTATGAGAAATCTTAAAGCAACGCTTCTTTTAGGAATCATCACCAGCAGTCTTGTTTTGTTCCTTGCCATTAATGGATGGTTTCTGCCTTTACAGGTGGCATGGCAAGGAATGCTTCATTTTACCGCTACTGATTTAGCAGCTTCTGATCTGTTACAAGAGATCATGATCGTGTTGCTCGCCTTTGCAACAATTGGAGTGAGTCTTAAGATCAATTCAATCAGAGAGCGTTTTCTTTTGATATTTTTTATGGCTTTGCTTGTGATGACAGGCAGCCTTGTTGTTGCTCTTTACCATTTTTTTATTAGTCCCTTTCCAGGAG
>DATEBV010000370.1:0-6389 GCA_035287205.1 Chthoniobacterales bacterium
CATGCGCAGACGCCGCATACGCAGACGCATACGCAGACGCATACGCAGACGCAGACGCATACGCAGACGCAGACGCATCGCGCATCCTCTCTACGCTTGGGAAAGCGATGAATGCTTTCATCGCCTCCGAAACGCAAGGCCAAACCTTATTTCTAGTCATCGCCATCATCTCATCGGCTCTCTGCAGTAGTGCTTCTTCATCATTATCATCGCAAGGAGTTGCTCCCAGTGCTTTAACCTCAGCAACACCTGCTTTCTCAAGCCAATAAGCTTTTTGAAAAGCAGCTTCCTCTTGACTAACTGTTAAAGAACTTCTCCCTAATTTCATGCTTTCAACGATGCCCTTCCAATAGTTGGAGATGGTTATGGCTACTGCCTTGGCTTGGTTCCATCCGCTTTCGCTCTTTGTTTGTCTGGCTCGGGCAAAGGCTGCTTCACCTTCTCTTTTCTTTGCCATTATCATTTGTTGTCCTTGCTCACTGGCTTGAGTTTGGGCTTGGGTTAGAGTCGCAGCTTTCGCTTTCTCTGCAACTACGGCAGCTTCGCGTTCTTGAGCCGCTTTTACTTGGGCTGCTCTTGCTTGTTCCAGGACTAAAATCTTTGCTTGAGCCGCAGCGGCAGCTTCTTTATCAGCTTCTACTTTTTTCTTGGCTTCTAATACTTCGCGCTCTCGAGCCAATACGGCTGACTCTTCGCGTTCTATCTTTTCTTGATTTTTTGCAGCTTCTGCTTCTCGTTGAGCGAGAGCTTGCTCACGAGCTAATATTTCCTTTTCTTTAGCAAGTTCTTTTTGTTTGGCCAGCAAATTAGCTTCGTCCTCTACTCTCTTTTTATTCTGTATTTCGAGAGCTTCGCGCTCTCGGACAATGGAGGCTTCTGCTTCAAGTCTTATTTTTTCCTTAGCAATAAAATCCTCTTTTTCTTTAGCTTGCTGCGCTAAGAAGGCTTCGCGTTCTTGAGCCACTTTTGCCTCAGTTACTCGTGTTTGCTCTAAGGCGTTCTCACTCGATCCGTGCTTCAAAGCTTCTTTTTTCTGACCGCATTCTTCCACCTCGCTTGTCCAATGGTCCCTCTTCCTCTCCGCTTTGGTCAGCTCAAATTTATATTTAGAACGTTTTGTTTCTAGCATTCCTCCCTCGTAATGCTCCGCCGCTTGTTTCTGATACATCTTATAAAGCTCTGTAAGATGTGTGTAGGCTGCTTCTGCCATTTCAGCCTCTTCGATGGCCTTATTCCATGTTCTCTCGGAGGCAGCTTGCTTCTCCGCTTTTTCTCTTGCTGCTTCTGCCACTTCTGCCGCTTCTTCAACTTGAGCCTTGGCCTCTCTCAATGTCTCCGAAAAATTAGCTTCAAAGGCTGCTGCTGCTTTCTCTTTGTGAGCCAAGGCCTCTTGCCTCTCCTGAGTACTTCTCTCAGGCGATACATTCAGAGGGCTGAAGTGTTGATTATAAGGATAAGAATGATGATCAGGATAAAAGGCCACTGCTTCCACAGCAACTGCCTCGGCCATAGGAATTGAAACACTCGCAATATTTTGTTCTACGGCATGATCCCTAGCCTCTTCAAGTGCCTGCAATGCCTTCTTCTCTTCTTCTAGTGCCTCCATCAGGTCAGCTTTAGCACCACTATTCTGAGCAGTATCTTGTACTCGAATGGCAAAAAGTGTCGCTTCAGCGGTGGCTACTTTTGCCTCCGCAAGTTGTTCTGCACATTCTTTGACTTTAAAATCAGCACTCGCTTTAGAAACATAATCTCTTCCATGAAAGGAAGCATCAGCTGATTCCATTTCTTTATACGCTACGGTTCTTTCTTTTGTTGCCTTCGCTAATTCTTTCTTTCTCTTATCGACATCCCTCATTGCCTTCTGCTCCGCAGCCGCCCACTCTTTGGCTTCTTGAGCAATACCTTCCGCACTCGCACGCGCAGAAAGTGACATCGTGGTTACCTTTGCTAAACACCCCAAATAGATATTATCACAAATCTCCTGTTCAAGAAATTGAGCGGTAGTATTCCCTTCACCGGTTTCGTCATCCGCCACTACTGCTGTTGCAGCTATTCGGCCAGCAGGCCGAATAGAGGCTGTAGGCTGTAGGCTATAGGCTGTAGGTTGATCGATGCCCTGATTGAAATTTGAAGAATCATTCTGATGGTGTGTTGGAGCACATTCTACAGATGGGCTAACCGAATGTTTATCTGCTATTGCAGCAATAGCTCCTGAACTCGATATACTCGAGGAACTGAAAACAGTGCTCCCAACAGGAGATGCTACAGCGGTTGCAACAATAGGTGTTTTACCTGAGACCGCTTTTTCCCCAAACACCCCCAATTCTTTACCCAAAGCTTCGGCTCCTTTTTTAAGAGCTATGCCTTGCATCGCCAGCAGAGTGGTTTCATTAAGCAAAAGTAAGACGAGCGAACTAAGTAAAAATTTGGAGAAAAATTTCATTGAGAGGGAAAGTTGGTTTGAAAGGTTATACCCGTTTTTAAAATCGATGAAACGAGATTATCTCAAAAAAACCTTTTGCCAAATGAAAAGTGTTGCTACCAATGCCTCTTACTTTTAACCTCTCTTGGGTGTCATTTATTCATGAAGCAACGCGCCGCCAAGGCTGCAATAAATTTTCTTTTATGATTAATTTCTGTAAATATTCGGCTAACCCAGTTAGGAAAATGGGGTCAGGGTCTCGAATCTTAACCAATGGAATTCTTTATTTTGGAGGGATTCGAAGATGCAAACTTCTCTGCAGTTAATGAAGGAATCATGTTTTGGTCAAGATTGCGAACCCTGACCCCAATTTTCCTATGCCTCCTCAGTCGCTGTAACTTTGTCTGCATATGTTGGAATCCTTTATTAAACTTCGTTAGCAAAAAAATCCGATTCTCACCTTGTCACGAAGTGACCAAAAATTAACTTAAACTTAAAACTTAAACTTATATTCGGCCTGTTGGCCGAATATTTATCATGCCTCTACGAATTCAACGCGCTTCAGCAGGATCGGGAAAGACTGAGCAACTAGCACGTCATTATTTACAGATTCTTCTGACCCATGATAATGAAAAGTATACAACTGATCCTTCCACTATTCTAGCCACTACTTTTACACGGGAAGCGGCAGGAGAAATTTTAGCGCGTGTTTTCCGCATTATTGCACGAGCCTGCAAAGAGGAAATAACTCGCGCTCATCTTGTTGAAGGAACACAACTCCCTCCTCCAACGGCATCTGTGTGCTACACACTCCTCCGTAGGCTAGTAGAGCGAGTGCATTTACTTAATATTGGTACTATTGATGCTCTCTTTGCCCAACAGGCACGAGCATTAGCTCCTGATCTTGGGCTTGCTCCTCATTGGGAAATTGCTGATACCATCGCAACAGCAGAACTTGCCCGTAAGACGGCTCTACAACTATTAGAAAAAAATCCTTTATTGCGTAAAGAGTGGAATCTTTTACATCGCTTTGCCCGACGTCTCTCTTTTGTTGAAGATGCGGCAACTTTATTGGAAAAATACCGATTCCTAGCAAGGGCGGAGCCTCTTGATAAAATATTCTCTGAAAGTAGTCCTCCAAAATTACTGTCAAAAGAGAAAGCGGCTGAGGTTCTTCATTTTCTAGAAACCTTTGACTTGCCTCTCACAGGCAAAGGAAAGCCATCTAAAAACTGGGTCCAGGCGACGGCGAAGCTTCAAGATGCCTTTTCTCGACCACTTGCGATCAAAGATATTCTCGGCCTCAGTGTGCTGATGATGAACTCAGCTCATTTCATTCAGAGCGCGCCTCCGCAGGAGGTGGGCTCTGAACGATCACAATTCAGTGGAATAGCAATTCCTGTCGATTTTTTAGCTGTTTTTTCTCCTCTGGCTGAAGCCTCACGCAAGGAACAACAACGTCTTGAAGCACTTCGCGAAGAGGCCTTCCATCATTTAGTGAAGCAATATGATATCCTTCGCAACGGAATTTCCTTTCAATCAGGTAGCTATACCTACTCAGAAATTGAAGAAGCTGTTCTAAATACCCCTGAGAACTTTCCTCGAGAAGAGATAGAATTCCGAATGGAGACTCGTACCGAACATCTCCTGCTAGATGAATACCAAGATACTAGCCAACGCCAACACGACTTTCTCTCACCTCTTGTTGGCAACGTATTGGCCAAAGGAGGAGAAGTTTTTGTGGTGGGGGATGTCAAACAAGGAATCTATGGATGGAGAGGAGGCAAGCGTCATCTCTTAAGTTTGCTCGATCAAGAACATGCTCCTCATGGAAAGAAAATTGCACCCTTAAATCATAGTTACCGTTCCAGTCGTGCCGTTCTTGCTGCAGTCAATGAAGTTTTCGGTGCTTTAAAAAATCCAGAAACTGTTGAGGCTATGAATGCCGGAGAGGAGTTCCAACAGGCTGCTCGACGATGGAGCCATGATTTCCAACCTCATGAAGGGGCTGAACGTGTAAAAAACCTCCCAGGTCGTGTTCTTCTCCATGAAATTGAAGTTGAAGGCAAAGAACGTGAAGAAAGGATGCACATCCTTGTTAAGAGAGTCATTGAATTAGTTGTTACGCATCGTAAGGAAGACCTTCATCGAGAAGTTGCCGTCCTTGTACGACGTACTAAATTTATTCCTCAGATACTTCAAGGTCTCCGCAACCAAGAAATCCTCGCCAGCGGAGAGGGAGGCAATCCTCTGGCTGATACGTTAGCCGTAGAAACCCTGCTTTCACTCCTATCATGGATTGATCATCCTGGCCATAGCGCTGCCTACATTCACGTTCAACATTCCCCTTTACAAAATCTCTTAGAAGGCAAAGATCCAGGAAATAGACTGCGTTCTATGCTCATTGACCAGGGCATGGCAACATGCCTCCGCAAATGGTCCTCTCTCCCTGCTTTTCAAGAAGCCTGCAGCGATTATGAGCGAACACGTGTTGAACAGCTTTTAGAAATGGCGGACCGTTTTGATACCAATGGAGGGGGACCTCCTTCGGAGTTTGTAGAGCGCGCTCGGTACGAACGCGTTGAAAGCCCTCTGAATAGTGGTGTCCGCGTGCTGAGCATTCACGCTGCTAAAGGACTGGAATTCCAAAGTGTCATCCTCATGGATCTCGATCTGGATCTTTCCTTAGGTCGTCGCGATGCAGTGCATATTCAGAGCACTGAGGAAGGAAAGTTTTTTATTCAAACCAATCAGGACTTAATGGCACTCCAAGGAAGAGAGGGGCTCCTTCATAAGATCAACGAAGAACAATGGGCCGAAGCTCTTAGCTTACTCTATGTAGGAATGACTCGCGCAGCCTCCTACCTCGATCTGGTTATCTTCGGACCTTACGGAAGACGCCCTAGTAAAACAATGGCTCAATGGCTCCGCATCTCTGGATTACAAAATCACCACGAAAAGGGGTCAGTCCCTGATATTCTAGAAAAGGGGTCAGTCCCTGAGTTCAATATTAACCCGACTTTCGCAATTGGAGATGGCGATCTTTCGCAATATACTCGGCCTCAAACTAGTTTTCAAAAACCCTCATGTACCAAAGGTACACCACGGCTTCTTGAAAACAATTTTGAAACCAAGTCCTTACAAAATATCATCCATCCCAATTGCGAAAGTCGGGTTAAAAAATCAGAAATTGGTCCTTTTTTTACAGGTAGAAGAAGACTTTCGAAGCGTCTCCCTTCCGGAGAACAAGGAGGAGAAACTATTCCTCTCTCGCAATTTCTTGCTCCTTCGAATTCTAGTGCCTTAGAGCGAGGCTCCCTTATTCATGCCCTCCTGGCTGAGATTTTGTGGAGTAAGGAACTCCCTAAAGCTAACGATATCATTCAGAAAGTCACAGAGAATCTCAAAACTTCTTTTTCTTCCTCTGAAATTCTTCAGATGACATCTACTCTTTTAGATCAAATTCACCACGGAACTGTTCAGCCCCCCTCTCAACAAACGATACAACTGCATCGTACTATTGGTGCACAGTCGGATCATTTCATTCAGAGCGCGCCTCCGCAGGAGGTGGGTTCTGAACGGTTATCTTCTGTATTTGATCCTGATTACTTCCTAATAAAATGGCAATTTCTCGACGTTGAACGTCTCGACGTTTGGAGGGAACGTCGCTTCGCTGTTATTCTAGAAGATGATACCCAAAGAGAACTTCTCACCGGAGCCTTCGACCGAGTGGTCTTAGGATATAACAAAAATGGAAAAGTTATTGCCGCGGAGATTATCGACTTTAAGACCGATGCAGTCTCTCCTGAACAACAGCAAGAACGCGCCGCTCATTATCGCCCTCAGTTAGATGCCTATGAACAAGCATTAAGAAAATTACTTCCTGGCATAGAAAGCGTAGAGAGCACTTTAGTGTGGGTAACCCTCTAATATTTTCTCTATCCCCCTTCCATCTTCATCATTT
>DATEBV010000371.1:0-4183 GCA_035287205.1 Chthoniobacterales bacterium
GTATGCGTATGAAGCAATGGAGGCTGCCAGTGTGGCTGATGACGTGGCCGATGATACCGAGGTTTGTGTAGAGATAGCAAAAAGAAAATTTTGTTTCTCTAATAATCAACAACTTACACTTAATTGGTCCGTAAGGGCCGCACGCGAAACTGCAGATTTTGCACGCGCTGTGACAAAATACAAGGAAGCAAGTTATAGGAAACAGGTTACAGGGAACAGGGAGGAAGAAAACCATACAGCGGTCGCAACTACAAGACCAATGATCGAGCCTGAATGGAAAATACGAGTGGAAGCGGTCTTTGCCAAAGCAAAAATAGATAAGAGTGAAAACAGCTGGAGAGCAGCTGGAGTAGAAGCTAAAAAAGCCTCCACCATATGTCAAAATGCTCAAGGAATGAGTCATAGAGAGACTATGGAAGCAACACGCCAAACAGAATATTGGACAGAGAAGGCCAATATTTCTGAAGTAAAATCCTTGGCTACAACACAATGTGCTGATGATTGGGATGCACAAGTAGAGAGAGCCAACGCCATCATGAGAATGATACGCGAAAAATTTGGATCACCGATATCCAACGCAATGAGGGAATTTATAGTTCATCCTAGTGAGGCGACGCTAAGAGCCACTGGTAAATCTTTTGTGATCGCTATGACGGCC
Organism: Chthoniobacterales bacterium; assembly: GCA_035287205.1. GTDB lineage: Bacteria > Verrucomicrobiota > Verrucomicrobiia > Chthoniobacterales > UBA6821 > CAIWMF01. Next base: position 659 of record DATEBV010000371.1, read on the forward strand.
GCTGAAGCAGAAGATGCACTAGAATCTGCCGAAGTTTTTGCTAAAATCTCTACTGACGCAGTAGCCTTGGCAAAAAGGGAAGATTGGGATGCCTCTGCACAAGAAAATATCAATTTCTCCGCCTCCGTAACGAGTGAGATCGCAGAATTTGCTCGAGCTGTTGCAGCCTTTAAAAAACTCCAGGAGGCAAATGCATCATCAGAGCGATCTTTTAAATTTTGATCAGCGTATTAATCAATCTCCCACCTCTCACCTGGGGTGGTGAAAATCATAGCAATATCCATCCTATAATTAGAAAATTACCATGATTTTCACCACCCCATCTCCTGCCCCAGCAGAGGTATCTCCAGCCTACAACCAACAGCCTACAACCTCTATTTGGTCTGTTGACCGAATAGTCACCCTCCTCCTATTAATCTCCTTCCTGCAACCATGGAAGTTAGCTGCCTCAACCCCAGGTGCAGAGGATTTTTTTAAACATGTCACTGAAGAAGGAGCGCTTCTTATTGATGAGGTTATTGGAGAGAAAGCTTCCTTTAATCATCACCCTCCCCTTAACGTAGAACAGAGAGCAGCGCAAACAGCACCTCATATTGCTGAAGAAAGGGCAATCGTAGAACCTTCTCCGATGGATACTCAAAATTTAGGAAATCAGATTCTAGCACTTCCTGCAGGAATCATTTTTAATTTCCTCAGATCATCCGAAGCAAAACAAGCTACCTACAAAGCAGATCATCAACAAGCAGTTCAAGAGCTCCAAGAAAAATATCCAGCATTTGCTCAAAAAATCGCTATTTGGAAACAGGCACTTGAGGAATGGAGTAATTGTCCCATCTCAGCAGAAAAAGAGATCCGTTATCAACAAGTAGAAGCATTGGTTCCAGATATGCCTCCTGAGCTATACAGATTAGTAGCTCTGAGTCAGGCAATGAAAATCATAGAAGATACTATAGCCTATATACATTATTTGCCGCTTGCTTGGGAAAAATATGAAAAACTGTTTTCACAGTCTACTGAAGCCGCAATGAGCATCGTCACTCCGGAGCTCGAGTCCTCAGGTATGCCCTATACATTCCGGGCTCTGTGCTCCGAGGTTCCTTGCCAATCATCAGCCTCAGCGACTTTGAAAACAGGTTTTGCCCAGAATACAGAAACAGAAGAAGCAAAAATAGCTGAGGCAAGGAACAAAATTATTTTGTTAGCACAAATTGATATCATTAACAATAATATTGAAAACTCAGAAAAAGCTGCCGATGCTATTATTAGACTTTCAGAACAAAGAAATCGTTGTTTTACTTCTGCTGCAGCAATAAAAATTACAGAAGTTAAAACGGCAATATCTTTTAATACTGCAGCTAGGAGTGCTGAAGAAGCCATAACTTCGTATTGTCAATTTGGCCAAAAGATGAAGGAGGGAGATATTCCTGCAGCCTCTCTACTTCGCATAAAAGGACTTTCTTTAGCGTGTAATGCTCTAGAGAAAGACTATCATGCACAAGCTACTACTGAGAAAGATAGCATGAAGGCAGATTATTTTTCGAATGCAGCCTACTATGTTTCCTTTGCAGAAGAGTCACTTAAAAATGCAGCTCAAGCAAACAGTAAGGGCAAAATAGAAATCGTACAAGCGTTCGAACAAGCAGCTCTATACCACACCCAAGCAGCTCTAATCGCTACTAATGGAGATAGCACTGCAGCAGATTATTTTTCAAGTACAGCTTTCAAGTTTTTCGATGCAGCTAAAGCAAGGAGTGAAGGCAAAGTAGAAAGTGCAAAAGTTTTAGAACAAGCAGCTCAATATTATTTTCAAGCAGCTCAAGCCGCTGTTAATGAAGATAGCGCAATGGCAAATTATTTTTCGAGTGCAGCCCTCAGTACTAGCGATGCAGCAGAAGCACTTAACCTCGCCAATCAAGCAAAAAATGATAACAACATAGAAATTGCAAAAGCTTATGAGCAAGTAGCTCAATATCGCTTTCAAAGAGCTCAAGCAGCTCTTAACGGCGATAACACGCAAGCAGATTATTTTTCAAATATAGACCACAAGGCTCTTCATGTGGCAGAGACACTTAAAATGGCAGCTCAAGCAAGAAGTAAGGACAAAGTAGAAGCTGCAAAAGTGTTAGAACAAGCATCGCAATATTACTTTCAAGCAACTCAAGCCATTGCTAGTGGAAATAGCGCGAAGGCAAAGAATTTTTCAAGTGCAGCCTACCATGCTATCCATGCAGCAGAGGCGCTTGAAAACGCAGCCCAAGCAAAGAGTGAGGGCAAAGTAGAAGATGTAAAAGCGTTCGAGCAAGCAGCTCTTTATTATTGTCAAGCAGCTCAATTCGCTTTTAAGGGAGATAACACGGAGGCAGAAAATTTTTCAAGTGCAGGTCTCAATACTGTCCATGCAACACTTAAGAACGCAGTTCAATCAAGCAGTGGCAAAAAATATACAAGCCATTGTTTATTATACTATTGATACTTTCTATTATCCTATTACCATAAATCGTAACTACCAAGGTAGATACCTTGGTAGTTGTTTAGGAGTTTAGGGGATAAAATGCAGGAGCCATAGAAAAACTTTCTCCGTAAGCGTTCACATCCCCTCCTTCGGAGGACGGATCTGAACCAAATGAATCGATTGCGAAGTTGTCGTGTGATGCAATGCATAGTTTGTTAAGAAGCTACTGAACAGCTATTTGATCCTACAGCCTACAGCCTATAGTTCACAACACCCCTCCGAAGGAGGGGGGGGAGTGAACGGTTACCTTTCTCCTAAACCATTAAACATTGCCAATGTCTTCATAAACGTTGCTAGTTACCATGAATATAATTATACATTTTCCCTTCATCCTACCATTACTCACCTTCTTGCAACCATGGAAACTAGCGGCCTCAACCCCAGGTGCAGAGGATTTTTTAAAATATGTCTACGAAGAAGGAGTGCGTCTTGTTGATGAGGTTATCGAAGAGGAAGACTCCGTCAGTCATCAACCTCTCCTCAACATAGAGCAGACAACAGTACAGACAGATATACATTCGATTACCCCATCTGTAGAATGCGCTCCAACAAGTCATGAGGGTTCTTCCAATTCTGCCAGCAGTATCAGCTCTTTATTTCCATCTTCCACTTCCAATCTTCCATCTTCTACCGCTGTAGCAATACCTCCAGCCTTTAGCCTCTATTCAGCCTATTGGCCGAATAGTTACAACTGGAGGACTTAAATCCACTGGAGATAGTAGTGATGAAGAGGGATCGGATCGAGAGGATGCAGATCCTGATTTGGAATCACAATACATTCAGAAAGAAAAAACTTCTCAAGAGCAAGCAAAAGTCGCTGCGCAAGTCCAAGCACAACGTGTAATAGCAGAAAAAAACGAAGAAGTAGAAGCCGCCTTTGCTCGATCACGCGCAGCAAAAAGTGAAAGTGGATGGAACGAAGCCAGAGTGGCAGCCATGACGGTCTCCAATTATTGGAATGGAATTGTCGAGGCAATCCAAACAGGAAGAAGCCCTCTATCCTTAAGCCAAGA
>DATEBV010000372.1:0-2014 GCA_035287205.1 Chthoniobacterales bacterium
TCAGGGGCTTACAGAGATAGTTCAATCTTATGGGAGTGAGTCTCGGAGGCTTGCAGAAAAAGCAGACTGCTTATTGCGTACTGCAGATGAATCTTTTGAAAACAAGGCTTATGAGGCAGCGAAAGAAGCAGAACATGTCTCTCAGGAGAGAAAATACGAAATAGATCGAGAACAAGAAGCTAAAACTGAGGCAGAGGCGATAGTAGTAGCTCGTGAGGCGATCAAGAAACGTCAAGAAGAAGCAATAATAGCTAGTAGGACAAAGTCAGTTGATTTTAATAAGCGCTTAAAAACAGCATTAAAGCTTCAAGAAGCAGCTAGAAAATCTCATGACAAAGCTGCTGATATACATGATTATAACAAACGTGATACTTATGGATATGTCGCTTATGCGTGCGAGTTGGCCTCTCGGTGTTGGAATAAAGCCATCTCAGCAAAAACATTCCATCAAAGTGAACTTGTTACACTGGAAGTAGGAGCAGCTGAGGCTTTCGAGTTAGAGGCTGCGCATTATAAAGAATCGGCATTAGCTTGTGCAGCTGGACATCGGAAAGGAGGTGAGCTTTGGCAATCCGCTGCTTACTTCCTTAATAAGCGTGCTTTGAAATTATTCGACGCAGCCACTGCTTTTGAAAAAGCTATCCAGGCTAAAAATAATGGAGAAGAAGAGCTAGAAAATGTTTTGAAAAAGTCAGTCTTACAAAATCAAACAGCTGCTTACTATTATGATCAAGTTGTTGAAGCCATTGCTCATGACGACGCAGTAAAAGAAAAATGCTTTAAGGATGCTGCAGAAGTCATTTCTTATAGATTTAAAACTTGGTTAGAAAGAGCTGCTTGCGCTCTTGAGGAAGCTAGAAGTATAGAAAATCCGGAGGTAAGCACTCTTGGAAAAACAATAGCAAGGCAATATCAAATGGCCGCTGACTATTCCGTTCAAGCTGCAGAAGCCTATGCGCAAGGGAACGAGGAGGTAGGAAAGCGCTTAAGCAAAGCTGCAGAATCTGCTTCTGGGGAAAACTGCTTGGAATATACACTTAACATTCTTGAAAGAAAAATCAAAACTGATAAAAAATCAGAAATGGCTGAAAAAAACCGTGCAGCTATTGCATTATTGCACCAAGCTATTGAGCATTTTTCTCAAGCTGCAAAAGCTTATAGCATCGGCAATGAAAATGAAGGTGCTAGACTTCAAAAAATAGGAATAGAGCTTCATCATAAACTTTATAGTTAGAGTTTCTATAAAATAAAAATATTACAAGTTATCTTGAATTATTTTTTAATCATTAAGCAATAAAAAAACGTGACAGAATTTTAGAAGGGATGTTTACTTAAAAAATGAATGCTGATCAGTCAAACAAAATTAATTCACCTGTTGATTCATAAATCATATTATCTTCTCAATTAGCTAAATAAAAAACAATATGATTAAAAAACTTAATCGTTTTATTTCTCTTGGTGTCTCAATAAGTTTATTGAGCAGAAATTCCACAGTTTATATATTATTGTTCGTTATCTCAGGTTATTAAACTATAAATTTTGCAGATTATTATTATAAAAATAATTAACTAAACTTAAAACCAATATTATGAAACTTGCTTGCTTAACTTCTCTTGGTATTTTAATAGGATTACTAACCTTACATACTCTTTTTGCTCAAAGTAATACAATATCTCTAAATCAATGGAATGAGGAGGGTAATCAGTATTCTAATATTAGCAGCTATACAAAGAGCAGTAATTTTGCTCCTCAGATGCAGATGGATCCTGGTATTGTTGAAGGAATAGAAGATATATTAAGGCACGATAAGTTCAGAAAAGTCATTGAGGAACATTCTACATCAACACTATTTACTATTAGAGACAACGGGAATATTTGCAGTAAGAAGGTAGTAGGTTCCGTCTCTTCTAGCTCTTGCTCCAATCAAGTTCTGAGATTAAGAGGAGGAGGGCTTCAACAATCCCGCCCTAAGGGAGAACTTAAAAACACTGGAGATACTAGTGATAAAGAGATA
>DATEBV010000373.1:0-15969 GCA_035287205.1 Chthoniobacterales bacterium
AAAAATCCATTTTCAAAATCGGTTCACTTGTGGACTCTAGGTATTATGAAATCAATTCTCTTTATTTGCACAGGAAATATTTGTAGAAGTCCGATGGCTGAGGCCCTTTTTTGCAAGATAATTGCAGGGCGTTCTGATATCAAGGTTGCTTCTGCAGGAGTAAGTGCTCAACGAGGGCTTTCAGCTAGTAGGGAGGCCTTGGAGGTTTTAGCAAAACAGGGTATCAGTTTTTCTTTCTTCCGAAGTCAGCCTGTTACGAAAGATCTTATGCAACAGGCAACACATGTGTTTGCTATGACACGTGACCATAAGAAGACGCTTGAATATCTTTTTCCAGAAGCTCAGAAGAAGATTTTTTTATTAAAAAGATCAAGCGATCAATTGGATATTTCCGATCCTATTGGACAAGGTTTTCTAACATATCAACGTTGCAGCCAGCAGATTCAATCAGCTCTCAACGACATACTCACTTTTATCGATCAATCCAACCACTCAATATCTCCTATGCCTTCATACTCCTCTCATAAGACCGATTTACTAGCAAATCTCCGAAAGAGCGACCCGCAAATTGCTACACTCATTGAGGCTGAACATGCGCGTCAGTTTGATCATCTAGAGCTGATTGCTTCAGAGAATTTTACGAGTCGTGCGGTAATGGAGGCGCAAGGGTCGTGTCTTACTAATAAATATGCTGAAGGATATCCCGGACGTCGGTGGTATGGTGGTTGCGAATATGTTGATGTTGTTGAAAAATTAGCTATTGAGAGAGCCATGGCCCTCTTTGGTTGTGAGCATGTTAATGTTCAACCACATAGTGGTAGTCAAGCGAATATGGCTGTTTATTTTTCTGTTTTGCAGCCAGGAGATCGCATTTTAACAATGGATCTTTCTCATGGAGGGCATCTCACTCATGGACATCGTGCTAATTTTTCAGGAAGGTTTTACGAGGTATCTCACTATGGAGTGACTCAGCAAGAGGGGCGGATTGATTATGATGCCTTGGCTAAACAAGCAGAGGAGTTTAAACCGAAGATGATTACGGCAGGAGCATCTGCCTATTCACGGACAATCGATTTTGAACGTTTGCGCAAGATTGCTGATAGCGTGGGAGCTTACCTCTTTGTTGATATGGCTCATATTGCGGGTCTCGTGGCAGGTGGTGTTCATCCAAGTCCTGTTCCCTATGCTGACTTTGTAACAACGACGACGCATAAAAGTCTTCGTGGCCCTCGTTCGGGTCTTATTATGTGTCGAGAGCAGTATGCCAAGAAATTAGATGCACAGGTTTTTCCTGGGATTCAAGGAGGTCCTCTGATGCATGTTATTGCTGCTAAAGCCGTCTGTTTTAATGAAGCATTGCAACCTTCATTCCGTGACTATGTCCGTCAAGTGGTGCTGAATGCAAAGGCATTAGCAGCCCGTTTAACGGTGCTTGGCTATACCATTGTCTCTGGAGGTACTGATAATCATGTGATGCTGGTCGACCTTCGTCCTCAGAGTATTCAAGGTTCAGTAGCTCAAGAAGCTCTCGATAAGGCCGCCATTACAGTTAATAAAAATGCAATTCCTTTTGATACAGAACCGATCACCAAAACAGGAGGTATCCGACTTGGCAGCCCTGCAATGACCACCCGTGGTCTGCGTGAAGAGGAGATGATGCAGGTTGCCGATTTTATCCATCAAGGACTTCAAAGCCATAGTGACGAGAAAGCGCTTGCTTCCTTGCTTCAAGAGGTGAATTCTTTTGCTAAGCAATTTCCGTTGCCTTAATCAACAGAATTTCACCACAAAGAGCACAAAGCCGCTAAAGCGGCATCACAAAGAACACAAAGAAAAATTTTTTTATAAAAAAATTTAAGATATTTTGTGCATTTTGTGAATTCTTTCAGTTCAGTTTAAATACATAATAAACTCATGCAAGGCATTCCTACTACTACTTCGCAGTCCGATCATTTAATTCGGATTCTTCCTCCGAAGGAGAATGAATCTGAACTCCTACTATTAGAACAAGAAGTTAATAAACTCTCTAGACCTGACAAGCTCGCTTTAATGGAGCGTCTATGGGAAGAGTTAGAAAACGATATTAGTTTTAATGAGCCACCTGCATGGCATCAAGCTATTTTAGAAGAACGTTGTAAAGAGTGGGAGGATGGCAAGGAAATAGACCAAAATTGGGATGAAGCGATGCAGGAATTACGAGCTGAATTAAATATTAAAAAATAATGAAAGTTATAACACGAGCATCAGCTAAGAGAGACATGCGCCGTGGCTATGACTTTTATGAACGACAGGAAGTAGGGGTTGGAAAATATTTTTTTGAGACCCTCTCTGCCGAAGTTAGTTCTTTACAGCATACTGCAGGAATTCATTCTAAATGTGGCAAATTATATAGAATGAAGTCAAAAAAATTTCCTTATTGGATTTATTATCAAATCGCTGGTGAAATAGTTCGTGTGGTCGCAATTTTAGACGCTCGTCAATCCTCATTGAGAATTCATCAACGCGAAATGAAAGAAATGAATGCTTTTGTTAGAAAGTTTCCAGTGTTATGAATCAACCAACAACCAACGTAATTGTTCAGGTTTCTCCTCTTTCAAAGGTGAACTCTGAGGTAGGCTGAAGGCTGAAATAGGCCGCTCAGTAGCTCTTCAATAAACTATGCAAGGCATTCACACTACTACTTCGCAGTCCGATCATTTAATTCAGACTCTTTCTCCAAAGGAGAAGGGATCTGAACGTCTGGTCTCCAATCTCCTAGCTTCCAATAGCAATCCTCTCCGTGAGGGGATTGCTAATCGCCTAGCGCCAGAGCCCTGCTCACTTGTTATCTTTGGAGCGACAGGGGATTTAACGCATAGGAAGCTTATTCCCGCACTTTATAATTTGGCTGCTGAAGGAGCACTCCCTCCAGACCTCGCTGTGGTTGGCTTTGCTCGTCGCGAAAAGACAGATGAAGAGTTTCGTAAGGAATTAGAGACTTCTACTAAAAAGTATTCTCGTACTCCAGTGAGTGATACGCTTTGGAATAGTTTTGCAACCTCCATTTCTTATCAATGCAGTGCATTCGATTCTTCTGAAGGATATCGTGCTCTTGCTCAGAAATTAGCTCAGGAAGATGCTAAACGAGGGACTTCTGGTAACCGTCTTTTCTATCTTGCGGTAGCTCCTGATCAATTTGCTGTTATTTTGCATCATTTAAAAGAAAGTGGCTTGAGTCATTCTAATGAAAAGAATTGGGCTCGTGTTATTATTGAAAAGCCATTTGGAATTGATCTCAAGACGGCACGGAATCTTAATGATTTAGTCCATGAGTCCTTTCCGGAGTCCTCGACATATCGTATTGATCACTATCTTGGCAAGGAGACGGCTCAGAATATCATGGTCTTTCGTTTTGCTAATTCTCTTTTTGAATCACTTTGGAATGCTAATCATATTGATCATGTTCAGATTACTGCTGCTGAACCACTCGGAGTTGAAGGAAGGGCTGGCTATTATGATAAGGCAGGAGCGATGCGTGATATGGTACAGAATCATTTGTTGCAGCTCTTGACCCTAACAGCCATGGAGCCTCCAACAAGCATGAGCGCAGATGCTATTCGCGATGAGAAGGTAAAAGTCTTGCGCTCGTTACGTCCTTTAACAGGTGATGCTGTTTTTAAACATGTCGTGCGTGCTCAATATGCTGAAGGCACAATTAATGGCATATCAGTTCCTGCTTACCGTAAAGAACAGGGAGTGGTCCCTCATTCAACGACTGAGAGTTATGTGGCTCTTCAAATTGCTGTTGATAATTGGCGTTGGGCAGGGGTTCCTTTTTTTGTGAGAGCTGGCAAGCGGATGCCTAAAGGAGCCACTGAGATAGCAATTACTTTTAAGTCTGTACCTCCTGTGCTTTTTAATGCTGCAGGAAATTCTCTTGATCAAAACGTGCTCGTTATTCGTATTCAGCCTGATGAAGGTGTTTCATTGAGAATGTCTGCTAAAATGCCAGGATCGATGCTTCGTATTGAACCGGTAAAAATGGACTTTCATTATGGAACTTCCTTTGGTAAGCAGACTCCAGAAGCTTATGAACGCCTATTGCTGGATGCTATGAGCGGTGATGCCACACTCTTTGCTCGTAGTGATGAAGTAGAACAGGCCTGGAGTTTTGTTGATGGGATTGAAGAGGCTTGGCAACAATCAAGTAGTGATCTTGTTTTTTATCGTAGTGGCACGTGGGGTCCTGACGCTGCTAATGATTTATTAGAACGACAAGGAGTGACTTGGAGGCGCTTGTAACCAAATTGATGGAATACAAGAGAAAGAAAATTAACAGGGATGGAAGAGATATTTTTTAATAGCCACAAAAGAGCACAAAAACACACAAAAAATGTCTATTATCATCGATTATTCGTTACAAAAGGGGATTAAAATCTAATAACTGATCGCATTTTTCATCCGTAATGAGGCGGGTATAAAAAACGATAAAAACATCATATTTAAAAATTAATACTTTGCTTCAACTTAACGTACCAACAGCTGCAAAGCAGTTTGTCTCTACCTAATCAATAAAGTTTACTGTCTGATTTCTTTTTTTGTGTTTTTTTGTGCTCTTTTGTGGCTATTTCTTTTTTTATCCCTTTCATCGCTTCCATCCCTGTTAATTAATTAATAAAATGACTTCCTTAGGTTTACCCGTAGAACTTGGATCAATTGAAAAAGAACTTGGGCGTCTCTGGGAAAGTAGTGGCGAAAAAAAGACGCGTGCCTCTTTAATCAATTTGGCGATTTATACAGAAGAGAAAGAATCGATTGATCAAAATACGGCTCTCATTAGAGAAATTGCTGGGAGGCATCCCCTGCGAGCTCTTCTTATTATCGCTGAGAACCAGTCTCCCACCTCTCACCTCCCACCTCTCACCACTATTCGGCCAGCTGGCCGAATAGTTTCTAACCAAGCTCAAGCATGGATTACAGCCCATTGCTACATGCATGGAAAGCAAGGTGAAGAAGTTTGTTCAGAACAGATCACATTTCTTTTAAGTCATCAAGCGACAGAAAATCTCCCTGGTATTGTTTTTTCTCATTGTGATTCTGATTTGCCTCTTGTTTTTTGGAGGCAAGGTGAATTTTCTCTTTCGGTGGATGAAGAGTTTTGGAGTTTTGTAGACCGGTTAATTTTTGATAGTCACGATTGGACTCATTTAAACGAGCAGTTTGTTCTTGTTAATAAGATTGCAGAACTCTCAGAACATACCTCATCAAAGACGGAGCTTTGCGATCTTAACTGGATGCGTATTTTTTCTTTGCGCAAAACACTTGCAGCCATGTTTGATTGCAGCGTAGCAACTCCAGAGCTTTGGAAAATAAACAATGTTACATTAGAGTATGGAACGCATTACTACTCAACCGCCTTATTACTTCTTGGTTGGTTGGTTAGTCAGCTTGGTTGGAAGGTTATTACTCCAGGAGTTAATGCCTTTTTTCAAGATGCTAATGGCAATAATGTTAAGGTTGCACTGAAGGAAGTTGAAGGTTGTGGCATTAGTCGTGTTCACCTTCAAAGCCAAGATGCAGAGTTTTTAATTCAACGATCTCCTCAATCTCAGTATTTTCATACAGAGATGAGAGGGTCTTCGATTTCTGAAGTTATCAAGGCTGTGCGCATTCCTCGAGATCGATTAGAAGATATATTACTGGCAGAATTAGCACGCAGTGGCCGCCATCCACTCTATACGAAGGCCGTGAAAGCTATTGAATTGTTCCTAAAATGAAGAAAGAGAGGGGAGTAATTAACAAGGATAACAATGAGTGACTAATTAATGAGCTTTCTTTTTCTGTTATCCCTTTGATCGCCTCCATCCTTGTTAAGGTCTTTTTTAAGATAGGTTGCTTAGTTACTGCGTTTTTTAGATCAAAAACTTTTTGAGTGCTTTTTTAAGAGCATGCTCATCATCAATTCCAAAGGCTTTATCGGTTCGGAGAGAAAGTGATTTGCCATCAGCATTAACAAATTCAAGGATAAGAGGGCGAGAGCCTGGATATTTTTGAATTTCTTTTTGGATGGAGTCCAAATCTTCAGAGGTTAAGTGGGTACAGAGGCATTTAAGCCGAACTGCTTTTTTCGAAGCTAGTGGAGTGAGTGCTTTAAAGTCAGAAGCAATAGCCCTGATGGCGCCATCACGTGGAATAATCTTGAGGTTGCAAGAGATTGCGGTTCCTGTTTGTAAGAGGTGTTCGTGCTGGGTAAACGCTTCACTCCAGACGGTAAATTCAAGGCTTCCCGTAAAGTCTTCAAGAAGAGCGATGGCAAAAGGCTTGCCCTCTTTTTTGGTGAATTTTTTTTCTATTGAGGTGATAAGCCCAGCTACCTTTTCTTTAGCCGGTTCTGTAGTAAGAAGGAGATCTGCAAGGGGAGTGAAATTTCCTTTTTCTAGTGTTCCTCGATAGTCATCGAGCGGATGGCCTGTGACATAAAATCCAAGAAGTTCTTTTTCGTAAGAGAGCTGTAAGGATGCTGGCCAAGCAGGGATTTCTCTGTTGGGATGAGTGGAGGAAGTTTTCTTAGGGGCAAAGACTTCAAAGTCATCAAAGAGGGAAGCTTGACCTGAGGCACGATCACGTTGAATCGAGGCGGCAGCGCTTATGGCTGATTCAAGTGCTTCTAAAAGTTCTGCTCGATGGCGACCATCAAAGTCAAAGGCACCACTTTTAATAAGACTTTCAAGAATTTTGCGATTAACACTTTTAGAGTCGAGACGGCAGCAGAAATCTTCCAGAGATTCAAAGAGACCATTCGCTTCTCGTTCTACAATGGCATTAGCCATAGCGGTAGTACCAACATTTTTAATCGCAGAGAGACCAAAACGAATGCCTCGATGAGTTCCATGTTGTTCGGGAAGAAAGGTCAAACCACTTGCATTAACATCAGGGGGGAGAATGGAGATTTCCATTCGTGCACATTCTGTGACAAAGGTTGTAATCTTTTCCGTATTATTAATAGCATTACTCAAGAGTCCTGCCATGAATTCTACGGGATAGTTAGCTTTGAGGTAAGCAGTCTGGTAGGAAATCAGTGCATAGGCAGCACTATGGCTTTTATTGAATCCGTATTCAGCGAATTTTTCCAAGAAGTCAAAGATGGCATTGGCCTGCTTCTCAGGAATTTTATTCAGCTCCTTGCAACCTGTGACAAAAGTGATGCGCTCTTTAGCCATCTTCTCCTTATCTTTTTTTCCCATGGCACGCCGTAAAAGATCGGCCTGTCCAAGAGTGTAGCCAGCAAGAGCATTCGCGGCTTGCTGAACTTGTTCTTGATAGACAATAATTCCGTATGTTTCAGAACAGATTTTTTCTAGAAGGGGATGAGCATAAACAATTTTTTTCGTTCCTTTTTTTCGTTCAATGTAATCATCGATGAACTGCATCGGACCTGGTCTGTAGAGTGCAATGAGTGCAATGAGATCTTCAAAACGATCGACTTGGAGACGTTTAGCAACATTGGTCATGCCTCCTGATTCAAGCTGGAAGACACCTACAGAATCGCCGCGATTTAGTAGAGCAAAGGTTGGTGCATCATCGATAGGAATTTTTTCTAAAGAAAAATCTGGTTTTTTTTGATGGATCAATTTTATGGCATCCGCCATGACGGTAAGGGTGGTCAGTCCTAAAAAGTCCATCTTGAGCAGTCCAAGATCAGTAAGAGGAGCCATCGAATATTGACTGACAATACTGCCTTCATTGCCTCGTGTGAGAGGGATGTATTCAGAGAGGTCGCGATCGGCGATGACAATGCCGGCTGCGTGCACACCACTATTACGAGTAAGTCCTTCAAGAAATGATGCATATCCCCAAAGCTGAGCGGTAGCTTGTTCTTCTTCGACCGCTTTTTTTAGCTCAGGATTTTTATCGATGGCCCCAGGTTCATGCTTGCCCTTCTTATTGCTACCATTGAGAGTGATATTAAGTTCATTGGGAATCATCTTAGAAATGCGATCCGCATCATTATAGCCCCATCCAAGAACACGTCCCACATCGCGGATAACACTTTTAGCACCCATTGTACCAAAGGTGATGATTTGCGCCACAGAGCGTTCTCCATACTTGGCGCGGACATAGTCAATGACTTCACCTCGACGATTTTGGCAAAAATCGATATCGATATCAGGAGGGCTAATACGATCCGGATTAAGGAAACGTTCAAAGATTAATCCATAGCGAAGAGGGTCAAGATCAGTAATGCCGAGAACATAAGCTACAAGAGAACCTGCTGCAGAACCGCGTCCTGGGCCTACAGGGATACCTTGCTCTTTGGCATAATGAATAAAATCCCAGACAATGAGAAAATAACTGACAAATCCTGTTTTTTCTAGAACAGAAAGTTCATAATCGAGTCGTTGTTGGAGCGATGCATCTTCATGAGCACGTTCTCCAAAGCGTCGTCGTAGACCTTGGTCGCAAAGTTCGCGAAGAAAACCATCACGTGTCTTTCCTTCTGGAGGAGGGTAGTCAGGGTATTTTGAGTGATTAAATTCTAGAGTAAGATTACAACGTTCGGCTATTTGAAGAGTATTAGTAATGGCATCCGGACGATCCGCAAAGAGACGAGCCATCTCTTCTCCAGACTTAAAGTAAAGTTCGGGGACATAATGCATTCTTTTTTCATCAGCTACCATGGCACCAGTACCAATACAGATCATCACATCGTGGGCATCATGATGGGCACGCTCAAGAAAATGAACGTCATTAGTTGCGACAAGTTGAAGATCGAAATCAGTAGCAAGCTGGATTAATGGGGATCTGTTACGACGTTGAGCTTCAATGCCATGGTCGCTGAGTTCGATAAAGAAATTCTCTTTACCAAAAATATCACGATATTCTGCTGTGAGTGCGGTAGCCTTAGGGATTTCTCCACCGGATAAGGCCATATTAATTTCTCCCTTAAGGCAACCACTTAGGGCAATGAGTCCTTCAGAGTGTTTCGCAAGAAGTTCTTTATCAATACGAGGCTTGTAGTAAAATCCTTCCAGGTGGGCAGCCGTAGTGAGTTTAATGAGATTGTGATAGCCGACACTATTTGAGGCTAAGAGGGTCAAGTGATAGGCACTCTCTCTTTGATTGCCCCCTTTTTTTTCATGCATCGATCCCGGAGCAATGTACATCTCGCATCCGATGATGGGCTTAATATTGGCAGCTGTTGCTTTTTGATAAAATTCAATCGCTCCGAAAAGATTGCCATGATCAGTGAGGGCAACGGCAGGCATTTCATAAGCCGCTGTTTTGGCCACTAGATCCTTCAAACGAATAGCTCCATCGAGTAAGGAGTATTCACTATGAAGATGAAGATGAACAAAGGGGATAGTGGGCATGGGGGAGCTATTCGGCCAATAGGCCGAATAGAAGTTTAAGTTGAAAGTAACCCGAATACTTCTACTAAATCTATTACGGCTAGTGGAAGATTAATAACTACTGCGTTAGGCTTAGATTTATCCTGGGGCAGTATGAGACATACAGCCACTGCGTCAAAATCTTTTGCCTGCCTTGTATTTATTAACCTTGCATGTCGCCTCATTACGATTCAGTAGAAGTATCCGGGTTTAGTTTAAGTTGATTTTTGGTCACTTCGTGACGAGATGAGAATCGTTAATATTAGATCCCCCCATCCGATTGAAAAATTCAGTTCAGTTTGAACTCATTAAAATACGCGATAAACCTAAAATCTGCAATGGAACAAAATCTAATTATTTGGCTGTTCCTTCCATGATTTGATGAAATCTTTCAAGATGAGATTTTAGAGATTCTGGAGATTGATTTTTTATATGAGCAATAGAGTTAACTGTTGATTCTTGTGCTTTTTGCACTGCTAGATTATGCACTACACTTTTAAAAAAAGGAGGATTACTTTTTAACGTGCGATTTGATTGATTGATAAAAAGTGACTTGCCACCTGGTAATGGTAGGACAGTACATATTCCTGCATTTGTTGCGAGCTGCTTGGATTGATTGAGGGAAGTAATAATTTGATATCCACCGGAAGCAATTTTCTTAGCTTCCATAGCCAATTGCATTTGATCAATTCCAAATCCCATGGGAAGATTAATGCTTAAAGTGGCCTCTATCTTTTGTGGGCCATTAGGAACAACCTGAACATCAGTACAATCCTTGCTGATTTGATTAGCTTCATAAGTATTGTTAATCCAATCTGCTGCTACCTGCTCGGGTGGAAGATCAAAAGTTTGATACGTAGTTGCTATGGGGAGGAAGCGAGTCTCTGTTTGATTTGGTGGTGTTGTAATAAAGATTAATTGACCATCTTCAAGTTTTTTTAATTGAGCTGGATTTAATGGAGCAGCTATGGGGAGAATTGTTTGATCGAGACTTTGGAGTGTCTCTCCTAAACTAATATTTTGATTAGCATTGGAATTAGCGGCCTTTATTCCTAATGTGCTAGTAGTAGGAATCTTAGAAGGTAAAGTTGGATTTTCTTGAGAAACTTTTTGCGATGAAAGTCCTTTTCTTAAGATAGAGAGCAGTGGTTTCCAAATGGGTTTGCTATAAGATCGGAGCTGTTGGTATGCTGATTTACTTGCAGAGGAGGAGCTAGTGTCAATGGTTTTAGTATTAGTAGCGTCGGGTTGAGGTGAGGTCTTTTGCTTTAACTGATCAAGTCGCTCTAAGGTATTTTTTATGATGTCAATTGATAACCCTCCCTCTTTTTGTGCGCGTGTTTCTAGCAAGGTAGACAACGTGCCTAGATCCTCAAGATCGTCGTTTGAAATGGGACGTCCAGATTGTTGTTGAAGAGATTGCAGATGATCAAAATAATCCCGGCGAACTTTTTTGCTGAAATCATTGGTAGTACGTCGTTTATTGCCTACAACTTGTTGTATTATTCTATCGAAGAATTTACCTTCTAAGATTAATTCTCCTTTTACTAATTTGACTCTATTCATCTTACCTGTTTCTGAGTTAGAAGTAGGCTTAATCAGGTTGCGATAGTTTTCTAGGGAGTCAACGGGGACCCTACTATTATTTGATGATGGAGATGACTGTTGCTCTGCCATGCTAATCATCTCAGTGATCAATTCGCCGGTTAATCCATGCGTTGTAGCAAGTTGTTGTTCTCTACTAAAAGAATAATTTTTAATTGTAGGGTATTTCGCTTTAAGTTCACTGATAAAACGAGTTACTGTTTCATCTCTTCCTTTAGTACGAAGCCATTGAATTATTTTGCCGGAACCCAAGGAGCGTTCAGCAATAACTTTACCTCCTAGCATTGCTCCAACTCCTATTCTCGCCTTACCTTTCGGATTGGTTTGAGCAAAAGCTTGATAATTCTCAAGAGAACCTGGTGCAGGTTTAAGTGAAGCACTAGTCATAAATAGAGTGTGTTCGAAGTAAGTTCAAACTGAATTGAACTAACAAGAAGAAGAAAAAAATAGCCACAAAAGAACACAAAGAAACACAAAGAATACAGAAATATTTAACCGCAAAGAACGCAAAGAACGCAAAGAACGCAGAGAATAGATTGCTCCACTAAACTCCTCACCTCCTAAGCTCTTAAACAACTGCCAAGGTTTCTATCTTGGTAGCTACAGTATTTTTCATTCTTTACGTTCTTTGCGTTCTTTGCGTTCTTTGCGGTTAATTAAAATTTCTTGTATTTTAGGGCCGCTTGTCTTCTTTATTTCTTCTTTTGTGTTTTTTTGTGTTCTTTTGTGGCTATTTTCTGCTTGCTTCCTATTAGTTTAGTTCGTTTGAGTTTACCAATTTTCCAATTTCTCGTAATCCTTCCAGGGTCAGTTCTGGATTCACTGCATCAAATAGGTTCGTTCCCTGTGCAACAAGCTTAGCATCGCCTCCTGTCGCAATAATGGTTGGGTGTTCGCCAGAAAAATTTTCTTGAGTAACTCGATCGACAACTTCTCTAACAAGACCTTGAGCACCAAGGAGAAGACCTGAGTGGATAGCTGTTAATGTGCTTTTTCCCAGAGCACGTCGAATGGGGGTTGGTTTTGTCAGAGGGAGGAGTGCTGTGCGCAGGTGAAGAGCTTCCGCAGAGGTTGTGAGCCCTGGCGCAATAACTCCTCCAAGGTAAGCTCCTTTGGCATCAATGATGTCAAAGGTAATAGCCGTTCCAAAATCAACCACAATGGCCGGGGTTTTATAAAGAGCAATAGTTCCAGCAACATTAGCTAAACGATCTGCTCCAATATGACTAGGATTGGGGTAATTTATTTTGAAACCGAGATCGATTGATGCATTAATGGACAGAAGAGGGATCTTTGCTGCCTTAAAAAACTTGGTTAGAACTTGTGTTGCCTTAGGCACTACTGAGGCAATGACCACATTTTGAAAGTCCCATCCTTCTAAGAGATCGGTGAGTGCTGCCTGACTCAATGAAGCAGTCGGCAAAGATCGCCGAGAAAGTAGACGTTTCGGGGTAGAGAGAGCAAATTTCGATGTCGAATTGCTTAGGTCAACTAAGAGCATTTTCATTGGAATTGGCTAGCAATGCTATTAAAGCAATAGAGTTGTTTTCAGGCTCTAAAGTGACGGCTAGATTGTAAGTGTTGCCAATTTTAGCAACCTTACTTTATTTCGCAGAAATAAAGTAAGGTTGGTAGTCGCCAAATGATTGGGAACATCGTGATCGAGAAAAAATCTCATAATGCCAGTTAATTGCATTCGAGTTGAGGTAAAGCCAGTTCTTCAATTTCTGCTTTGTTATCTTCATAATAAGCAAGGCATTCGTAAATTTGAGAACGTGTTAAATCAGGGAAATTCTTCATGACTTCTTCAAAGCTGCATCCAAGAAGAAAATAGGCAATGACATCATGAACGCCAATGCGAGTGCCTTGTACTCTCGCGTGTCCACCACGAATCCCAGGATCAGTGACAAGATGACGATAAAGAGAGCAGGTTGTAGGTTCAATTTCAATGCAATTCATGGCTTATAACTTTTTGTGGTTAATTTCTGCTCTTCTTGCTGGCTAGATTCATCTGTTAGTCATGTAGTGTTGACTTAGTAAATTGTGCTTCAGGACCCTTTACTCTTTACTCTTTACCCTTCACTTTTTTGTTTATTCTTTCGTGGTAAACATCTGATTCATTTTACGTGTTGCGTACGATGTAATTACAGGTTTGATGTAGGGAAAGAGGAAACTTAGCGTAGGCACAAGTGCTGCACGAAGGCCCTCGCTGCCTAAAATAAGTGCTGCTACTGAAGTCGCTTTCTGTGTTCGGGATAAAGGTTCTTTTGTAAAACCAGCTGAGGAGGTTGGCGTGGAGGTAAAAGTTTCAGAGAGTTGAGTCTCAGAATTTTTTGGGCCACGAAAGCTACCTAAGAAAGCCGTGGCAATGCCAGTCAGCGCTGCACCACCCATCCAAGCCCATGGTTTTCGTTGAACAGAGTGACGAAACTGAGAGGCAATGTTTAATTCTTCGCCAAGCGCCGTGTAGTGCTGTCGAATATTATGGCGACTTTTTGAAATAGTATTCTGAAAATCAAAGGCTGTTTGCATGACTAGAAGAGAAAAATAGCCACAAAAGAACACAAAGAAACACAAAAAAAGAAAGTTTTTCGATTAACTTGATTGAAACAGACTATTAAGTTTACAGATTAGACTAGCCCGGATATTTCATACTAATCTACTGCGGAAATTGCGGAGGTAGATGAAACATCTCTGCCACTTTCTATTCTTTCTTTTTTTGTGTTTCTTTGTGTTCTTTTGTGGCTATTTTTTATATTTTTTGTGGTTAATTGTTTTAAGAACTCGTTCTAAGAGCTTCAATATCACGCTGAATTTCAAAACGTGTTAAAGGTAGTGGTGCATGAGACTGTTGGCGGCTAATAATAGCTATCAAAATCCCTGCACTTAAAAAATGAAATAGAGTGGCTATTCCAAAAGCATAAGGCCAGCCAATATGGAAATAGTATACGGCTGCAACCAAGCAGGTTGCTAATAAGGTAAGGTATCCCATGAACAACAAGAGAATCACAGCAACAAAAAGCAAGAGGCATGAAAGCGTCTGTTTTAAGAATTGCCGAGTCTCTAGTGCTGCCAGAGAGGCAAGGGCTAAGCAATGCTCTAGAAGAGCACTGCTTAATCCAGTAACATTTGCCGAAATGCCAGAGTTATTGTTCCGTTGGCTAAAGGATGAGATGTTCATGAAGAAAAAGCGTAACTACCAACGTACCGTTGGTAGTGTTGAAAGGTTGAAGGGTTGAAAAGTTGAATGCCACTATTCGGGAGAGTGTGGGACTACGAGAGCTTTGCTCGAGTAGCCCTTCAAGGGTGAGCCGAGCGGATGCAAACGAATCAAAGGACGCTTTACTGCTAATTTATCTTCTCTTAAATATGAAAACTAAGGTGGTAACAGTAAAATGAATCTCCGTGATTAACTGCAGTATCATTGTCCACAAAAATCCTCCTTTCAACCCTTCAACTTTTCAACTTTTCAACACTACCAAGGTGTCTACCTTGGTAGTTATTATCTTCTATTAAGAATAATTCCAAGGACGAGGCCAACACCAAAAGCGATGCCAAGTGATTGAAGCGGTTTTTCGCGAACATACTCAGTGACTTCTCCCTCAAGCTCAGAAGCTTTCTCGCGGTATTGATCGGTCATTGCTACGGTCTGTTCAGCAAGCGATGTGTAGGTTGCACGAGCAGCATGACCAACATCACGGGCAGCAGCAGAAAGTTCTTCTTTACTTTCACGGTAAGCGGATTGAGCGACAGAACGAGCGGATCCTGCTATTTCTCGGGCGGCGGCAGTTGTTGTATCCAATGCTTTCTTAGCATGAGCTTGACTGCTTTCTAATTTTTCTGAGGCAACTTGAGCAGATTCTTTTTCTTTATGATTCATAGATTTTTTGACTATTCGGCTAACAAGCCGAATAGTTAGTTTAAGTTATAAGTTTAAGTTTAAGTTGATTTTTGGTCACTCCGTGACAAGAAAAAAGAAGCAGAATTTTTATTCGATCTTAATTTTTACTTTCAAAGTCACTTTGACACACCTAAACAAATTTTACCGATTGGGTGATCCGAATACTTACGGTTAAGGTGAGCTCATAATTTACTGTTGATTTCAAAAAAAAGCATTAAAAAAATCAAAATTAGTTGGCCAATAATCCGAATAATAGTTGTTAGTTCCTAGTTCTTAGTTGTTAGTTGACATTTTCGCTTAGGCTCAAAAGCTTATTAAAGCGAAACGGTAATTTTATTTTACATGCTAGACCAATTTTATCAACGTCACTTTATTTCGCAGAAATAAAGTGACGTTGGTAGTTACCCTATTGGCCGAATATAACCCTAGCACTAATACCACATGGGATAATTTTTTTATCGAGAGTTCCTTGAAGGCCTAAAGGAATTGCCATGATTTGACTCTTTGGATGGTTTCCAAAAACTTCAGAAAAGAGTGAGTGCAGTGTTGCTGCTGAAAGTGTCGCAGAATAGCCGCTCATGAGAAGGAAGAGAGGCTGTTCACTTAATAGGAGAGAACATTGTTTGAGGAGGTGTAAAAGTTGATCTTCCAATCTCCAGAGTTCACCGGAGTCCCCTCGACCAAAGGTTGGTGGATCGAGAATAATGGCATCATACTGTTGTTTGCGTCGTAGTTCTCGTGTAAGGAATTTATTGCAATCATCAACAATAAAGCGGATGGGAGCCTTTTTTTCCTCACTAAGGAAGCCAGAGAGTCTGGCGTTCTCAGCGCACCAGGCAACCATTGGTTTTGAAGAGTCAACATGACAGACTGAGGCTCCTGCGGCAACAGCGGCGATAGTTGCTGCGCCTGTATAACCAAAAAGGTTGAGAAGTCGAATAGAACGTCCGCTGCCAATAGCAGAGTTAATTTTCTCGCTGCACCAATCCCAATTAATGGCTTGTTCAGGAAAAATCCCTACTTGTTTGGAAGAGGTGGGACGAATAAGAAAGTTGAGATTACGATATTTAATGGACCAGGAATGTGGAAGAGATC
>DATEBV010000374.1:0-2990 GCA_035287205.1 Chthoniobacterales bacterium
AAGAATTTTCTTATTTCCTCAATCAGAACAATAGAGGAAGCAATAGAGATAATCGTGAGCCATTCTGAAAGTTTTAATGGAACTGTATGCATAAGATGTTGTAAAAAAGGATTATATATAACTAAAAGTTGCAATGATATAATGATGATTATAGCACTCACTAAGAATTTATTGGAAAAAGGGTTCATTTGGAAAACTGATTTTGATTCGTGACGACAGTTCCAAGCATTAAACCATTGAAAGACCGCTAAAGTTGTCAATGAGAGTGTCCACGCCTTCGGAAGATCATGCTCAAAAGCACCTCTGAAAAGAAAGAGTGTTCCAACCATCATCGGAAGCGACATTATTAGCATCCTCTGCAGCATAAGCTTATCAACAAGATGGTGTTTCGATTGTTTGAAGATGCCATGAAGTAAACCTTCTTCTTTAGGTTCCATAGCAAGAGCAACATCAAGGAAAGTATCAGTAACAAAATTAAGCCAAATAATTTGTACAGGTAAAAGGGGGAGAGGATAACCTAAAAGAAGTGCGCCAATCATGGTAAGCATTTCTCCCCAATTAGTAGAAAAAAGATAGAGAATTACTTTCTTAATAGTTTTATAGATATTTCTCCCTTCTTCAATGGCTGATACAATGCTGTCAAAATTATCGTCTAAAAGTACAATATCAGAAGCTTCTTTAGCTACTTCGGTGCCAATTTTGCCCATAGCAACCCCAAGGTCGGCAGCAACAAGAGAAGGAGCATCATTAACTCCATCACCTGTCATCGCAATTGTTTCTCCTCGTGCTTTATAGGCCTTAATAATCCTCAACTTGTGTTCTGGTGTTACGCGTGCAAAGACAGAGGTTTTAGAGAGTTTCATAGAAAGCTCAGCATCAGAGAAGATATCAATCTCTTCTCCAGTTAGAATGCTATCTCCATTATGATAAATACCAGCTTCTTGCGCTATTGCTTCTGCTGTTATTTTATGATCTCCAGTAATCATGACCACACGAATACCTGCAGAGGTTGTCTTTTGGATGGCTTTAGCAACTTCTGATCGTAGTGCATCTTTCATGCCAAGAAGTCCCACTAAAGTGAGGTTATGAATCATTTCTGGTGTTAGAGGAGATATTGCATCGTGGCTTTCTGCCAAGGCAATCACACGCAGCCCTTCTTGTGACATACTAAGGATAACGGATTCCAATAATTGTTTTTCCTCTTGAAATAGAGGGTGGCTTGTATTACCACGCTTTATTTTTTGAGAAAGCGCTAAAATGACTTCAGGAGCACCAGTAACAGCTAAAAGCTTTTGATCTTCTTCTTGATGAATGGTTGCATGATACTTGAGGTGATAATCAAAAGGAATTTCATCAATACGCGATGATTCTCGTTTAAGATCTTCCTTATTAAACCCAAGTTTTTCAGCAAAAATCAACATCGCTGCTTCTGTGGGATCACCAGTAACACGCCATGTTTTCTCTTGTTCTAAGAATGATAGCGTGGCATTGGCACATAGAGCGCCAATTTTTCCTGCAAAGAGAAGTTCTGGATAACTAATGGCATTAATGATGTTTCCATTGAGTTGAATTGTTCCGTGGGGATCAAAGCCAACGCCGTCGACTTCAAAAATATTTTTATCAACGTATACTTTGCGGATGACCATTTCATTCTTTGTGATGGTTCCTGTCTTATCCACAGCAATAACACTTGCTTGGCCTAATGCTTCTACTGCCTGAAGTTTTTTTACCAAGGCGTTACGCTTAGACATTCTTTTAACACCCGTTGCTAAAACAAGCGTCATGACAATGGGAAGCCCTTCTGGAATAATAGATACAGCCAGAGAAACTACTGTAGAGAGCATTTCTTTGACTGATTTTCCTGAAAGCATACCAAGCAAAAAAACGAAGAAAATAACGCTGGAAGCGATTATAACGATAAGTTGTGAAAGAGAACGCATCGATTTTTTAAGAGGAACTTCGTTATCAATAACAGAAATTTCTTTAAAAATTTTTCCAATAGCTGACTTAAAACCTGTTGCTACTACAATGGCTCTACCATTTCCCGAAACGATATGTGTTCCTTTAAACAACATATTTTTTTGTTCTGCAATAGGCAGATCAATTTTTTCTAGAATATCAACAGTTTTGTGTACCGATTCTGATTCTCCTGTAAGAGCCGCTTGATCAACTTTGAGATTGTTAGTCTTAACAATACGACTATCAGCCGGTATTTTTTCTCCTTCTTGGAGTATAATGATGTCTCCAGGTACTAGGTCCTTATCGGAGATAATGCGTTCTTGCCCCTCACGGAGAACCATTGCTTGGGTCTCTGCAAAATTTTTGAGAGCAAGGAGCGTGTTTTGTGCCTTGCCTTCCTGGAAGCTTCCAACGATGGCATTGAAAAGAAGCACAAAAAGAATAATTGAAGCATCTACTATTTCTCCCATGAAAAAAATAATTATGCTTGCAACGAGGAGAATATAAATTAGCGGGCTTTGGAACTGGCGGAGGAAAATAATGGGGAGACTGTCTACTTTTCCTTCAGGAAGTTTATTGGGGCCATATTTTTTAAGACGCTCTAAAGCCTCTTTATTACTTAATCCCTGATCGTTGGAATAGAGTTCCTGAAAAACTTCAGGTAATGTTGCCGTATGCCATGAGTGATTTATCATGCAACAATTCATAGTTGATGATAGGCATAAATGCAATGTTAAGTAACATTGATAAAATTAGCAGTCCTTGCTCAGTGTCCTTGGTGGAAGGGGTGGGATTCGAACCCACGGTAGGTTTAACCCTACGCTCGATTTCGAGTCGAGTGCTTTCAACCGGACTCAGCCACCCTTCCTCTAAACAGGGTACAGGTTACAGGCTGCAGGCTACAGGATGCAACGTAATACCAATGAAATATTGACCGACCTAGTTCGGTGAAATTTCTCTGCATATGTTGGAGTTCTTTATTGGAGCGACATCAAGAGCAAAAAAACTTGTTTCCAATCTTGTCATGAAGT
>DATEBV010000375.1:0-5042 GCA_035287205.1 Chthoniobacterales bacterium
AACTTTTAGCCACTGAAAAGAAAACTCTCTTGAGTGACAATACCGATCTGTTCTCTCAGCGAGTGAAGTTTGAGATTTTTTAGGTCCTGACCATCGATCATCACACTTCCTTGCTGAGGATCATAGAAACGAAGAAGAAGTGAGAATATTGTACTCTTACCTGCTCCACTGGCTCCTACAAGGGCTACTTTCTGACCAGGTTGGATGGTGAGATTTACTTCTTCTAGAGCTGGAGCACTATCTTGAAGGCCATAATGAAAGGTAATGTTTTTCAACTCAAGGTGACCTCCGGAAGAAATAAGAGGTACTGCATGAGGTGAGTCCTCAATAGTTGGTTCAGTGGCTAAAAGTTCAAAGATACTCGTTGAAGCGCTTAAACATTTTTGAAGGACAAGATGAATGCGACTAATCTTTTTAACTGGTTCATAAAGCAGAAACATACCAGCCATCAAGGCCATGAATTTCCCTAAAGAAAGATGTCCAAAATAGACATAAAAAAGAGCAAGCGAGACGCCAAAGGCAGAAACTGTCTCGATCATTGGTTGCACAATAGCCGAGCTCTTCTGAACACTCATACTCGATTGGAACTGCACATTGCTTGATTTATCAAAGAGAGCTAATTGGAAGTGCTCTCGAGCAAATGATTTAATCACACGAATCCCGGCAAACGATTCCTGCAAAATTACAGCCATAATCCCGGCTTCATTTTCTTCGGCTTTACCTGCTTTCCGGATCTTCCGGCCATAAACAATAAGAGGGACTAAACAGATGGGAAAAAGAAAGAGGGTTACAAAGCTGAATTTCCAATCAATACGCATGAGAACATAGACCATGGCTAGAACGGTCAGGGGCTCTTTAATAACATCTCCTGTAATACCAACAAGGGCTTCTTGTGCAACGCGAGTATCATTGAGCACTCGCGATAAGAGGCGTCCTGATTGAGAACGATTAAAAAAATCAAGAGACTGCTCCATAAGATGCCCAAAGACCTTACGGCGAATATCACGAAGTACCTTCAAACTGACCCATGTAAGACAGTAGGTATTTCCATAGGAGAGAATGCTTCGTAGAAGCATGATAACTGGTACGAGCAAGCAGATCCAAAAGACCTTATCAACACCAGGACCTTCATTTTGTCCAACTCCACTGATGAGTTGTGCTTGTGACATGCCCCCTTTAAAGACGGAACCTCCTACTTTTTGAATGACGAGTGGCAAACAACCATTAATCAGGGCATATCCGATACCAGACAAGAGACCCAAGACGAGTCGGACACGATATGGTTTAAGAAATACGGAGAGATCACGATAGGGTCTCCAGACAGCAAGTAGAAGTTGAGGGAAGGGGAGTTTTTTGGGGTTCTTAGACTTCATGTAGGAGGGGGCGTTCAGATCCACCCTCCTTCGGAGGAAGGATCTGAAATAAATGATCGAACTGCGAAGGCATACTGTAAATGCATTGCATAGTTTGTTGAGGAGCTACTAGTAGTAAGAAATCATAGCCACAAAAGAACGTAGAGGCAAGTAATGAGTGACGAGTAACGGGTAACGGGTAACGGGTTTCGAGGCCGAAATTTACTAAGTCAATACTATAAGGAGCCTATCCTCACTCATCGGATCCTTTATTGGAGAGGGTTTAGAGCTGAATAATGAAAAATATATAAGATAAAGTAACTAGTAACGGGTAACGAGTGGCGGGTATGTTAGCGGTCGGTGGCAGTTTTTTAAATCAATTGCCGAAGGCAAGAAAATAAACTCGTTACCCGTTACTAGTTACTCGTTACATGTCTGTAGCTAAGCCCGGTACCAAAAAAAATAAAAATCCATTCTCAAAATCGGTTCACTTCCGGAAAGCTCTAGATACACCTTAACCGTCATTCCAGAGTTCGCTGGAATCCAGGAGACAGTAGATCTTTATTCCTAGTACCTCATATCACTTAAAAGTTCGGATTAAATTGGACGAAAAAAGGGGTCAGCTACCTCATATGAGCACCGTAGGTGATCATGTGTGGGACTGACCCACTTTTTGGCGAATGCGAAATTATCGTTGGTATGAGGTACTAGTTTCATAAAGTATTTTTGACGCTACTACCCAAATCAGAATTGACCTTCTTCTGGATTCCCGCGGACTCTGGAATGACGAGAAGGAGTGTTATTTTTTATTTGGAAAAGAAAAATTTTGAGATAGTCTCGTTCGATCGATTTTAAAAACTAAATTCGCAATCTTTCAAACCAATTTGTCCATTCGATGAAATCCATTACCAAATTTTTACTTAGCGCGTTCGTCTTACTCCATGCAACCGTTCTCCTTGCGATGGATTCCGTGGTTCCTTCAGCTATTGAAAAAGGAGCGGAAGCTTTGGGCGAAGAGTTAGGAGTCTTTGGGAAAAAGACTGCTCCAGTTCAAGCAGCTATTGCAACAACTGCTGTAGCATCTTCTTCTGTTGGGAGTAGTTCGTCCAATGCAGCCAGTGTAATGATATCCGGTCAAAGAACTGCTGAAGCGACGAGTGAAGAAAATACTACGAATCAATTTCTTGAAGATGAGATTTGCAATAACATCTATCAGAGCTGCCTTGCTAAGGTTGCATTGATGTCACTTGAGGACCGCAAAACTGCTGAAGGAATAGCCCAAGAGAAAGAAGAGTGGGAGGCAGCTAAAGACATGGCAATCGAAGATAAAGAGAGTTGTGAAAGGGTATTGACCAAAGCTACTAAAAAGGGGTCGGTCCCGGTATTTAGGTATTTTGGTGCCAGTTGTGGTACCGGTGGATTCTCAATCCAGGCATGGGGTTAGGCTAATAATATTGACAAGAATTTGGGGTGAGCAAAGAAGGCACTAAGTTAAGGGAGGTGGGATAGTTTTCGAGTTTGAAAGCTTGAGTGTTTTCAAGGGTGTCTAGAATAAGTTTAAGGGAGATCTCATGCATCTCATCGAGCAATTATTTACGATAGGCCTTAAGGCCTATCTAAGTGACTTAACTTGGGAGGGGTTTGCATCCCCTCCCAAGTTGCTTCGATTAAACTCCGGCCTGAAGGCTGGGGTTTTAACCATAACTACTTTTTGGATAAAGGTGTTAGGAGATGGGTTGATTTTTCCACACAGTGTGTTATTTTTATTTCAGTTGCCGCGCAGCGTTGACCGACCGACTATTTTTATGATTACTGACCATCCAATTTCAATGTTAGTAGAAGAGCCTATAATAATGAATGATGAAGCCTATAAAGCGAAATTAATAGCTGGCATTGAAGAGGCGCGAGCAGAGTTTGCACGAGGAGAATTTTTTACTCTTGAAGAAGTTGAAAAAGAGATTCCTTCATGGATTATCAGATAACTATAGCTCCTCGGGCGCGTCGCGATCTTAGAGAGGGCATACGCTATATTTCTCTTGATTCTCCTCAGGCAGCTGAGCGTTTCGCGATACTGCTAAGTTCAAAGATAAAAATACTTAAGAGGCATCCTGAAATAGGTCGTGTAGTTCCTGAAGTCGATGACATCGCTATCAGAGAAATCATTGTTGGAAATTACCGAGTAATGTATGAGATTGATTCTTTGGAAAAACAGGTAGAAATTCTTCGCTATTGGCATGCTGCCCGAGGCACTCCGGATTTTAATTAGAAACGTAAAACCTAAAAACGTGAATAGAGAATGGCAAATAAAGAGATGTTGGTAGAGTCTGTCCGAAAGTGAACCGATTTTGAAAATGGATTTTTATTTTTGCTTGGTATCTGACTTAGCTACAGGCATGTAACGAGTAAAGGGTAACGAGTTTATCTACACTGCGTTGCAGTGAGTTTAAGTTAATTATTGATCACTTCGTGATAAAGTGAGAAGCGAACCAGCATTGTTATTTTCCAGTTTTTTTGCTCTCAAAGTATTTTTGATAAAGGATCCGATGATTCAGGACAGTCTCTAGTTAGAGGTGAGGGATAAAAGTATGGATATGATACCACTCCAATAACTCAGGCCCTTTAAACATCCAGACTAGTACCTCATATCACCTAAAAGTTCGGATTAAATTGGGCGAAAAAAGGGGTCAGCTACCTCATATGAGCACCGTAGGTGATCATGTGTGGGACTGACCCACTTTTTGGCGAATGCGAAATTATCGTTGGTATGAGGTACGAGGGCTCCAATTAATAAAAACCAGAAAAAAACAATATGAGTGCCAACAAAAAAAATAAATATAGGGGAAGTGATTTTGATGATTTTCTGAAAGAGGAAGGTATTTACGAAGATGTTTGTGCTCTTGCTGTAAAACGTATTATTGCTACTCAAGTTGCTGCGTCATTGAAAGAATGTAATAAATCAGTAGCTGATCTTGCAAAGGAAATGAAAACAAGTCGTGCAGCTGTCAATCGCCTCCTTGATGAAAGAAATTATTCTGTTTCCTTGCGCACTCTTGCTAAAACAGCTTCAGCACTTGGGAAACGTCTTAATATAGAGTTAGTCGCCACGTGATTATTGAGAAATAGAAAATGTGGAATAGGAAATTGCTTTGGATTGAAGCCGGCGAAAGAGTCACCATTACCAAAAGGAATCAAACTGTTACAGAAATCAGACCGCTTGAGAAAAAAACCTCCAAATCAAATGTCCTGATTTTCAAAGACAGCTTCGAACAACTTTTGCTCATCCGATCCGAGGGATTAGTAATGCAGAACTTATCTTCGAAATGAGGGGAGATCGATGAAGTATTACTGCGATACTAGTGTTTTTGCTTCGCTCTAAATCCGTGAGCCTTAGCAGTCACTGCTATCAGACAATCGGCAAGTTCACTCCCATATTTAAAATCGATCAAATTCAGATCGCATTCTTTTAACATCGGGAGTATCGGTACGATTGGCCCACATACCACGTGCAGTACGTAAATTTTTAAGTCTATTTTTTGTCTCGCAGCGTTCAACCTAAAAACGTGAATAGAGAATGGCAAACTGACATAATCTCTTGGTTTCAAAATGCTTTTTCAAATGTCTTACGTACCTAAAGGTATGCCGCGACCTTTTAAAAAACATTTTTAAATCCAATATCTTACGCCATTTTAT
>DATEBV010000376.1:0-5193 GCA_035287205.1 Chthoniobacterales bacterium
CCGGATTGGAATTAACCAAGACCACCTCATAGCCTTCTTCTGCTAACGCCTTGCAAGCCTGCACCCCTGAATAATCGAACTCACATCCCTGCCCAATAACAATCGGGCCGGCGCCAATGAGGAGGATTTTTTTAATTTCTAGATTTTTGGGCATGAAATTGGAAGATAGGAGATGGAAGATAGGAGATGGAAGATCAAATTAGGAAATAGGAGATAACTACCAACGTGCTGTTGGTAGTTGGAATATAGAAGATGGAAGATGGGGGAAGGCCTGCTAAAGCAGGCGAATAGTGATAAGTATAGCTTTATTGAGTTTTAAATTTTGTTAGGTTTACGCTTTGCATCTTGTATCATAGTCGAAGGCCTAACCTCCTATCTTCCATCTTCTATCTCCTATCTTCTAAGGCAGCAGGTAGCTGCCTTACTGCCCCTGCCCCCTCGTAAATCCTGGCTTCCCATCAAAATTATAAAGTAGTTCTACTTTAAGGAATTCGATGCCAGCAGCTTCAATACGGTTGAGTAAAGCAGTAATTGCGGTATGAGTTACAGTGCCAGGAGTTCCTTCAGGTAGTTGAAAACGAGCTCGGAATGAATCGGAACAGAAAATTCCAGGCATTCCTTTTGGCCAGACAGCCATGCCGCGGTTGTCAATCATGACAAGATTCATACCATCACCGTGGCATTTTTCTAAAACCGCACCAAGGTCATCAGCAGAACCTTTTGTGTATTCTACGAAAACATCAGCGCCAATCAGTTCCCGCTTTTCAGTTGGGCGAATGTAAGGCGCTATTTGATGTAGTCCTGCGGTTTCCTTTTTATAGCTAACAGGCTTGAGAAGTTGAGGCTTCTTGCCAAGGCGATCGACGACCGCTTGAGCAAATTCTTTAGTCCCAACCTTCTGCTTGCTGACTCCCTCCTTAAAGATATCATAAGTATGAATTCCTTCCTCAATCGCACAGAGCCAGGCGTTATGAGCACGCTCAGCGACTTCAGTCTGACCGATATGGAGGAGCATCAGAATGCTCCCTAAGAAGAGGCCTGAAGGATTAGCAAGATTCTGACCAGCGCGACGAGGGGCCGAGCCATGGATTGCTTCAAACATGGCAGCATTAACACCAATATTTGATGAGCCAGCAAGGCCTACAGAGCCTGCAATCTGGGCCGCAACATCAGAGAGGATATCACCATAGAGATTTGGAAGAACGACCACATCAAAGGCCTCTGGCGTATCGGCTAATTTGGCAGCGCCGATATCAACAATCCAATGTTCGTTTTCGATATCAGGATATTGTGCTGCGATTTCATCAAAGACCTTATGGAAGAGACCATCGGTCATCTTCATGATGTTATCTTTAGTAAAGCACGTGACCTTCTTGCGATTGTTGACGCGAGCATATTCAAAAGCGTAACGAACAATCTTCTCACTTCCTGGACGAGAGATGAGCTTAGTGCAGCTGATGACATCTTGTGACTGACGATGCTCAATACCTGCATAGAGATCCTCTTCATTCTCACGCACAATCACGACATCCATCTTAGGATGTTTGGTTGCAACAAAAGGTGCATAACTGACGCAAGGACGAACATTCGCATAGAGACCAAGAGCTTTACGAGCTGTTACATTAAGGCTCTTAAATCCACCTCCTTGAGGTGTCGTAATAGGGGCTTTAAGAAATACTTTAGTGCGGCGGAGCGATTCCCAGGCCGAAGGCTCAATGCCAGCGGGATTACCAGCGAGATAAACTTTCTCCCCAATCTCAATTCTCTCGATGTCAAGTAGAGCTCCAGCAGATTGGATGATATGTAGAGTGGCCTCCATGATTTCAGGGCCGATGCCGTCGCCGTAAGCAACTGTGATAGGAGTGCGTTGTTCAGTGGTAGCGTGATTTAAAGGCATATTTTTTTTGAAGGAAAAAGAATTGTATTTGGAGATTAATGAATTAGTGAGCTTAAATTGAATGGAAGTATTTCACGTCACTATCAACATCATCGAGTGTTGAAGCGGCTTAGATGTGGGGTCAGGGTTCGTAATCTTGACCAAAAAATGATGACATCATTTTAAACCAGGGAAGTTTGCACTTTCAGATAACCCAAAAATAAGAGTTTCCATTGGTTAAGATTCGAGACCCTGACCCCCATCCGATTTAGAAAAAATTCAGTTCAGATTGAGTTCACAATAAATGAAATTCGGTCTACTGTAGAGAAGAAAATGACATTTGGCCAGAGAGAAAGAAAAATTCTTTGAGCTCAAACTGAATTGAAGTAAAAGGAAGAAGGAAGAAAATAGCCACAAAAGAGCACAAAGAATACAGAAATACTTAACCGCAAAGAACGCAGAGAACGCAGAGAATAGATTGAAAAAATGAAAGATTCTTAACTATCAACGTCTAGCAATTATTTGCGACAGGCCTTAAGGCCTATCGTAAATAATTGCTCCCCTAAACTCCTCACCTCCTAAGCTCCTAAACAAAACTACCAAGGTTTCTATCTTGGTAGCTACAGTATTTTTCATTCTTTGCGTTCTTTGCGGTTAATTAAAATTTCTTGTATTTTACGGCTGCTCGTCTTCTTTATTTCTTCTTTTGTGTTCTTTTGTGGCTATTCCTTCTGCCTGTTACGGTGATGTTGGTATGAAAATACTTCAGTTCAGTTTGAGCTCGCCAAAATTCTTAGAAGCCATTTTTTCTTGCTTAAGCTTTTGAGTGAACTTATAAAAGCACGATGAAAATTCTAACCTCCCTCAGTCTTGTCGGCTTAACGTTTCTAAGCACTAGTACCCTTTTTGCACAACAACAATCTCCTGAAGGAGCAGACGAACAGATTCATATCAGCAATTGCTCTGATGAGAGCAGGGAGCAATTATTAGAACCTATCTCCAATCTTCCATCTTCCATCTCCTATTTGGGCATTACGCCCAAATTGATGATGAATCCTTCCTCTCTTAAAACAGGGGAACAAGCAGTAGGAAAATCCGTGGGAGTTTTTAGAACATCTGCAACAGAGACTGAGCGAACAATAGCTGCAGCGCGAACAACAGGCGGAGGTGTGACCTCCGTGAGATCGGGACAAGGCAACGCTGCCGCGGCATCTTCTGATTATTCTGCAGTAGCAGGAGGATTTAGAGGAGAAGTGGAGGCGGATGACGATGTCGATGCAGAAGAGTCACACAGCACCAATAAATATCTTAAAAAATTAATCCAAGACAATATTTATGAGGAGTGTTTAGCCGAAGTGGCTAAGCTGTCTCTTACTAAACGTCAAACGGCCTCAGGAAGATTGACGCTTGCTCAAGAAGAGCAAGAAGAATGGAATGTTGCTAAGGCAGCCGCCAATTCCTCTAAGAGAAAAGCGGAAAGGGAATTAAAAACAGCCCAGCGAGAAACTTTAGAGGCTAGTGCCACTGTTGAGGATATAAAACGTAACGCGAGGGATGCTGTGAGAGCTCCTCAACAAGGAAGTGAGGAAGGCCAAGCGCTAGCGGCAGCAACTATTCTTTATGAAAAAGCACGTGCTGCTTATGCTGCAAGTGAATTGGAAGTCAAGAGACGTGTTGAAATACTAGCTGAAGCACGTCTTGCCGTTGCGGATGCCGTTCTTGACGCCATCGATTTTCATAATACAGCTCAGAAGACAATTGTTGAAGCAGCACTTGATGAAGCCAAAGAAACGGAGGAAGAAGCAGCTCGAGCCGTAGAAACTGCCAAAGCTGATGTAGCACTTAAGGATGCTCGTTTACGTCCAGCAGAACAAAACTTTAATACTGCTAAGAGGATCGCTGATCAAGCGCCTAAGCAATCTCCACAAAAAAATAACGATGTTCTTCAAGCCGCGGCTAAGGCTGCAAAACTTGAAGTGTCACTCTCTGAAGCCAGAGCTTTGTTAGCCAGAAAAGAGACAGCGTGGACTAGTGCACAGGAGACTCTAAGAAAAGCTGATGTTAACGCTAAAGAGAAAGCTGCTAAGGATGCTGAGAGAGAAGCGATCGCGAGATCTACCGTGGCTCAAAAAGTTGCAGAACTCTCTGAAGCATTACGCGATGTCAATCTTGCAGAGGCTGATTTTTCTGCTGCCGCTAAAGTGGCTGCTAGAGATGTTCTTTATGCTACAACGGTGGCTAAGGATGTTACTGCTGCAGCAGGGGCCTCCGCTAGAGCAAAGGCTGAAAGAGAAGCTGCTGATAATAAAAAGATTGATGATCGAAGGGTCGTTAAAGAGAGGTTAGAAGTAGCTTTTAATCAAGCTGTTACCATTAATACAGAAGCTTCATGGTTAGCTGTTAAAAATATTGCGGGGAATATTAATCGTGACGATAAATCTATTAGTGAGGACTATCGTGACTTTTTTAGTAAGAAAGAAAAAATCGCTGATAATAAAATAACTTTTCTAAAAGTCAAAAATTATTTTATTCCTTTTGTTCAAGCTGCTCAGTCTTCTGTTGCCAATATAATGAACGATAATTATTATAGCAAATCTTATGATGATGTCTATAAAAGGAATTGGTATACTTATAATCTGTGGAAGGTTGTTACTGATTCTGAACAAGCTCTTGATAATTTTCTCAAAGACCCTCAAAAAAAGAAGGACACTTATTTTTGGGATCAAAGTTATGGCTATATGTTCAATCGTGATGCTACTACTATAATTGAAGCTATACAGTCTGCTCAGGGCGTTATTTATCATACAACTTCCGACTTAAAAAATGCTTTAAGAACACGTTATGGAGAAAAGAAACGAATTGAAAATAAAAATTTCAATTTGGTGAGAAATAACAGTTTGTTGATAAAATCCAATATTGAAAAGTTAGAATCTCTAAGCACTCGTACTGTTGGTACGATTTGGGAAGGAGAAGTTCAGTGGCTTCTTAGATCCGCAAAGGAAGTTATTAATGAGGCCCAAGCTGTTATTGATAAAGCTATAACTGATCAAGGTGATTGTAATATTATGTAACATCCAGTAGGGGGTCGGTCCCTGAAATTGTAGAATTTGGTGCCAGTCTATGAAATTAAAAATAGACTGGCATTATTTTTTTACTCGCATTGCCGCATCAATAAACCTAGAAACGTGATTAGAAAAAAGGTGAAAACATAGTAAGTATTTGATAAAAGGGAGTATGATACAAGAAAAAGCTATAAATTATGTTCACCCTATGGGTGAGAAAATATTAGAGCAAAAAAGTGGGAGAATATGGCCAGT
>DATEBV010000377.1:0-8919 GCA_035287205.1 Chthoniobacterales bacterium
TGATGATTTTAAGACTAATTCGTATACCAGTGTTCAAGCTGATTGTGATCCCAAATTGCAGATGGATCCAAACGAAGTATCAGCAGCAGAAGAAACAGTCTCCAACTTATTATCCGGTAAAAGTAGAGCATCGAGTAGTAAAGTATCAACAGGTGCTACTGCTACGTCTCAAACAATCTTAGATACAACCGCTGCAACACACTCACCTATTTGGAGCAGTTCATCGAGTGCAGCAGTGTTGGAAAAAACAGGCGAAGAATTTTCTGAAGAAACAAATGTTAGTAAATTTTTGGAAAATGAGATTTGCAACAATATCTATTTAAGTTGCCTTGCTAGGGTAGGTGAAATTTCACGAAATAGAAGTGTACATGTTGGTGATAATTATGCAGAGATTGAGCAAGAAGCCAAGGAATGGGCTGCTGCTGAGGAAAAGGCAATAAGAGATGTAGAAAAAAGAAAAAAAGAATTGGAGAAGGCAACGCAAGCAAAAGAAGCAGTTGGTAAAACATTAAATTCATTCAATATTTATGATTTTTATGTAGCAGGACTTGCTGAAAAATTTGCTGAAACAAGAGTAACAACAGCTGAAGCGACACTTTTCGCGATCAAAGTGAAAAATACGGCTCAGAGTGCTGGTGCCGCTACTGATGTTAAAGAGGCCATAGAAGAAGAGAAAAATGCTTATGAAGCACTTGAGGCAGCAAAAGATATTACCGTTACCAAAAAGCTAGATTATGCCAAAGAATCCTATCAGCAAGCTGATAAGAATTATGTTAGAAGAAGAATGAGCCTGAGTAGAATTTGGGAAAATACAAGTAATGTGATCAGGAAACAAGCGTTCTTACCCATTGCTGAAATTGAACAAGAACGAAAGAACGAAGCGATGCTAGAGCAAGACTCACAAATAGCAATTGCGAGGGAATCCTTTGCAGAGGCTAAAAAAACTTGGCTTCCTATCTCCAAAGCGATTGCAACTTATTTGAAAAACCCTAATGCTAAACCAAGCACTGTTTATGATGCGGGTGCCCTAGCTGCAGGCACTATTCTTGGTAATCTTAAAGGGCCAGATGATACGGTTGAAACAGCAAAGGTTCGTGATAGGAGTGCTATTACTCGTGCTCTTGTTTGTGATAGAGGAAATGTATCATGTTGTGCTCTTGCTGGTTTTTGTACTAGCGTTGCTGGTTGTGTTGGAGGTCTTACTTTATTTGAGGTTGCAGGTTTGATATGTTGTCCTACAGCTTGTCTTGTTCCTCCTTGTATTGCTGCTTGTACTACTGTTCCTGCTTCTGGTGATATTTGTAGGATGTACACTCAATCTATTGATCGGACTATTAAGCCTCCTCAAAATGGCGCTGCTATTGAAAGAGAGGATATTGCTGATATGAGTTCTAGCAATATAAGTTCTATGAGGTGTACTACTTGTACAGCGCCTCTTGTTGCTATTAATGGCGCTGCCTATGCTCCTTTATTTGGTGCTTATGATGATGCTCGTGTTGCTAGTAAAAAGAACGTTTTATTAACTCCTTGCGCTGCTATTGGTGGTTGTATGCAAGGATGTATTACTGCTCCTTGTGCTGGGGTTCAAGCTGCTAGTGATTTTATTGGCAATACTAAAACGAATACGCATAGTGCTACTGAGGCTGCTCTTGCAGTTTGGAGAGCTTATGATAATACTTTTTTTAATGGCTTGGGGATTCCTTCTGGGGTAAATGCTATTGTTGTTACCGATGCGGCTGCTCAAGCTGCTATTGCCGCGGCTCAAGCTGTGGGAACTGGGTGGGAAGAGGAAACTAATTGGGCGGCTCAAACTGCTAGAGAAATTGCCGAATTCAACCAAGTAGTTGCTACCAGGAAAAATCCTGCTGGTAGAAAGTGAGCATAAGTTCAAACTGAGCGGGAGTTTTTATTAATTGGATAGGGGGGGACAGTATTTCAGGGGAAAGTTTGATCTTTGGAGGATTCATTGGTCGTGAAATATAGATTGAGCGGTGCTTCAAATTGTTGGAGGCAGCCTACAAGGCATTTGTGATAGGGGTTTCTTATTACTTTTGCCTCTCCCGTTCAGCTGTTTTCATTATGATGAGATTCTTCAGATGTTTCAGATTCTTTGGATGCTTCCTCTTCTGCCGATAGAAACAGGGATATTTGACTTCCATCGCACCCGATGGTAGAATACCCACATGGCTTTGAGCTCAAAACCCATTCCTTGCCTTTCGTGGATTAAGAAGATGATTATTTTGGACAAGAGTGAAAATAAAACTGACTTTTTAAAATCCTTTGTTGACAAGGAGACATTTTGCTGCCATTTATTAATTATTGGTAACTAAATGTCTCATGAAAGATTCTACATTGGGAAAGCTTTTTCAACAACATCATGGTCAGCTTCGTATGATCGAAGCGATTAATGCAGGTGTTAGTCGCAAACAACTTTATTCTTGGCGAGATAAAAATCTCATCACACCGATTAGTCGCGGTATTTACAGGTTATCTTCTCTGCCATCTCTTTCTAATCATGATTTTGTCGTCATTAGCCTTAGATT
Source organism: Chthoniobacterales bacterium (assembly GCA_035287205.1). GTDB lineage: Bacteria > Verrucomicrobiota > Verrucomicrobiia > Chthoniobacterales > UBA6821 > CAIWMF01. Next base: position 2,544 of record DATEBV010000377.1, read on the forward strand.
TCCAAAGAGTGTGATTTGTTTATTGTCAGCATTAGCATACCACCGGCTAACAACACATATCCCTCATGCAGTTGATGTGGCTGTTTTACGAACAACTAGACTACCCAGACTAACTTTTCCGCCGGTACATGCCCATCGTTTTAGCGAACCATGTTTTTCAATTGGTATTCAAATAGATGTAATTGATGAAGTCTCTGTTAGAATATATAACCCGGAGAAAACGCTCATAGATTGCTTTAAGTTTCGCCACAAAATTGGGATGGATATTTTTTTGGAAGCACTAGAACGGTATAAAAAAATATTTCCGCTTCGAGTAAATCAATTACTCGAATATGCACAATTGTGCCGGGTTAAAAAAGCTATAGTTCCTTATTTAGAAAGTATATTATGCCAGAAATAAAAAACATACCTGCATCTATTCGGCAGCGTTTATTAAACAAAGCAAAAGAAGAAAATCGTCCTTTTCATGAACTTTTGCAATATTATGCGATGGAAAGGTTCCTTTATCGATTGTCATCTTCTCCTCATGTTAGTCATTTCATTCTTAAAGGAGCATTGATGTTACACATTTGGCAAGCTCCTAATAGACGTTCTACGATGGATATAGACTTGTTGGGAAAATGTAGTAATCGAACAGAAATCATTATTCAACAGATAAAAGAGATCATTTCCATTGAGGTGGCGGATGGGGTGATATTTGAACAGAATATCTTAACGGAGTTCATTGCAGAAGAAACAGACTATTCTGGTGTACGAGTACAATTTTTAGCTTTTTTAGATACCGCTAAAATTCCTATGCAAATAGACATTGGGTTTGGTGATTGTATTTTTCCAATGCCTGAACAACATTATTTGCCAACGTTACTGAATTTACCGGCACCTTTTTTATGGTGTTATAGCCGTGAAAGTGTCATTGCTGAAAAATTAGAAGCAATGATGACTTTAGGTGCTTTGAATAGTCGGATGAAAGATTTTTATGATGTATGGTTTTTATCAAGACAATATTCTTTTAACGGTGAAACACTAGCTAGAGCAATTCAATTAACTTTTAAGCAGAGAAAGACAGAATATACAGAACCGATTTTTTTATCCGCCAATTTTGTACAACAAAAACAATCGCAATGGATGGCCTTTAGAAAACGATTAGGTAATGAAGATTATATTCCAGAAAAATTTGAAGGAGTTGTGGAAAGCTTAAAATTATTTTTGGAACCAATATTATTGGCTTTAAAAAATGAAATTGAATTTAAAGCTCAATGGAAACTTTCTAGACAATGGGAATGAAAAATAGCATCGAACAACTTAATGGCTTTGAAGCTTATCTCAAAGAGCGAATTATTGGACAGGACGGTGCTATTGCTCGTGCGATTGACGCGTTTGAAAATGGAGCCCTTGGCCTTTCAGATCCTGAAAGGCCACTAGCGAGTTTACTCTTTCTGGGTCCTACCGGTGTTGGAAAGACGGAATTGACGCTTGCTGTGGGTAAGTTCTTATTTGAAGAAGAGAAAGTCTTTCGGTTCGACATGAGTGAATACATGCATGAGGATGTCATTCAAATCCTTCTTGGGAGTGGAAAAGACGATGCAGGCAAGCTTGGGACTATCTTAGAATCACACTCCACTGGCATTCTTCTTTTCGACGAAATTGAAAAAGCCAATCATCGTATCTTCGATCTCTTCTTGCAGATCCTAGGATCGGCGAGGATTTCCTTAACGAATCACAAGACTTATGATCTTTCAAAGTTCTTTGTGGTTTGCACATCCAATATTGGGAGCGATGTGCTTGTTGATGTTAGGAACCCATCGGAAGTACGTATGGAGAGGATAGCCACTTGTTATAAGACCTACGAGAAAATTGGAGTTGACTACTTAATGATTATCATCTAAAAAAACTCTAACGCTTCCTTTCATTCCCCCCATGAAAAATCAGCCCTCTACGATCCAAGTCGTTTACCATATCTTTCTGCCGTGGCAGTTTGATTGATGATTGGTGGATGTATTGTCGCTGCACCGTGTTGCTTAGCAGAGTGGGTGAATAACCTTTCCCATGGGGAGTTCCTAAAATGGGCTAATGAAGAACTGGGTGTTTATTGGGATTTTCTGAGTGCAGTATTTTCTCTTGGCGGATGGCGTCATGGATTTGGAGCATTTTGGAGTGCTCATCCCTATTTAGCATTAGGGATTTTTTTGGCAATTCCCATAATGGGGATCATTTTCTCAGAAGGGGTAGGGTTGATTAGCAAGATCTCGTATATTCTGGCACTGATTTCATTTATAGCAGGTATTACAAGGATTAAAAATGAGCCATCAGAAGCAGGGATGTTGGTATTGGTGTCATTACTGTTTGCATCTGCTGGAGCTATTGTACAGTTTTTCTTTAGTAAGGCAGGAGTGCCCATTGATTTTGCCAGGTAGTGATGTGGCGTTTCATGAATCAATGGAGGGGTAGAGGAATTAATGGGGGGATGAAGGTTTAAGAAAGAGAGAATTGCCTTGTGAGGGGCCTGAAATCTTTTTTAAAGATAACTTGACGGAGGATGATTTTATGTTTTTAATATTCGCAAATTTTTTAAAACTTCAAAACCATGAAAGTCTTCCTTTCCCTTTTCCTGGGAGCCTTAATAAGCTCTACAAGTCCTGTTAGCCTTTTAGCGCAAAGTGCCAAGATTGAAGCGAACGCTTCAAATAGTAACAAGAATAAGGATAGCCAAGAAAATATCTCTACCGAAGAGCACCAAGTTATAGTAAAGGAATATTGTGATTTTCTCAATGCGGTAGTGACTGATGATCCTCACGGTTTTTACGAAGAGTGGATGGAGGCAGATCCAGAGACAGCTTGTATTATTCGTTCAGGAACTCCTGGCAGTTATAGCTACTCGGTAGTTAAGGGAAAAGAGGACATGTCTATTGCTCAGGTCAATTTGTTGAACCAGGCACGGTATTGCAATTGGCTTGAGAATGGTCAGCCTGCTGGTCCACAAAGCGAGAAAACAACTGAAGATGGAGTTTATACCTTGAAAGGTGATAAGGTTGTTGTGGTCAACCCTAACACTACTTATTTTTTAAAGAGTGACAATAATCAGGAGACAGGATCTAAAACGACAGAACGATCATTAGAAGATCAGGTTGGCCAACGGGCTGAAATTACTACAAACTACGAACTGCGAACTGCGAACTGTGACAATTCAAGTGAAAACTTGAATTGTTACCTAATGATGGATCCCGCAGCAATTGAAGAGGCAGGGAAAGCCCTTAAAAGAGACTTGGGGATTTCAGGGGAAAACGCATTGCAAGCACAAACAATCTCGGTGCTTTCAGGCTCAAGAACAGCTGAACTCTCTCGATTTACGGAGAATGCTACAGATTCTACAAATTCCAACGTATTTACAATTATACAAAACCATACTGCCTCTTCCAATGCTTTTTCCGCCTCCTCACAACACATTGATCCATCTTTAAAAGAACAAACCCAACAATCAATTGAGAAAGTCATCAGCAGTTTTTCAACGCAACTTCAAAATCATTACAAAAAAGCGGATGAAGTCTGGGCTGAGCGTGATCGTGGATGGAAAGAACAGCGGCATTGTTTTCATGAACTCCAAGAGAGTCGTAAACAACTTGCTTTATCTGAACAAAAGCTAGAGCAAGCCATTCAAGCAACTAGTGGCGAAGAATTGGAAAAAACCCACCTTGGTAAAATTGCCAAATATGCAGGGATTGCTGGAGATGCTTTGGGGCATGTTCCAGAACTGCATGCTCAAGTTGCTAGTGCAAGCATTTCAAAGCTAGCAGGATTTGCAGATACCATAAATGCGACTTGGGCCAAGGTGAACTTAGTTCTTGCTAAAGTAGAATATCACCAGATCAGTAAACAACATGAATTAGCTCAAGAAAGAAACGATCAAGCTAGAGAGCAACTTCTTCCCTTAGAACAACGCTCAGAACAGATGGAATGTTTTTCAACTGAAGTAGTTGTGCAAGCATCTAAGAAACTGGCTGAACAATTGCATGTTCAATCCACGTGGAGAGAAAGCGATTGGAGAGCCTGGGGAGATCTTGTTGGTTCCGAACGGAGTGACCAAGAGAGGCTTCATCTTATTGATGGAGCACGTAACAACTCCAATTGGGTAGAAGAAGTAACAGTGGCATCTTGGCAACAGAACATTGAAACAAGTAAGAAGCAATTTGTCACACTACAGAAGAAAGCCAATCTTATTGCATTGGAACGTCAGTATAAAAACGCTCTCCAACAACAGAAGCGAGCACAATTGCAAGAAGAGCAAAAACTTCGTTATTTTGATCAAGGGAAGCAAGAGATAGAAGAACTTAAACAGGAGATAGAAAAACGTGTAGAAGAATTGGAGCGTCTTGAAACACGCGACAAAGTTCAATTTGAGCATAAAAAGAAAGAATTTATTGAAGCGCTCAAGGAATTAGAAAAGATGCAGCAACGATTTCAAGGATTGCAGAAAAAATGGGAAGAAGCGGTTCAACGAACGCACCGACAAAATGAACACCTCTGGTCGGCCTCGGAGGATTATCAAAATGCCACTAAAGAAACGGAAAGAATTCTTACGCGAATAAAAAAGGCATGCCAAATGAATCAAGAGCTTCTGCAGCGGATTTGGCTTAAAGAGGCTAGCAGCAGCTATAAAGAGTGGAGCTTGCCTGCGATCGTCTCCTCTCAGGCAACAGAAGACAATTTTTTAGAAGAACCAAGAACCAGTGAAGAGTGTGAGCCTCCCTTGCAACGATTAGAAGAGGTAGAAACACGTGGGCGCAATCTGCAGTTACGAGAAGCAATGATGAATTCTGCGGGCAGCAAAGAAAAAAGCATCCTTGGAACCATTCAGAATCTCTTTTCTAAACCCTCTGAACCTTTATATCCAGTACAAAGCAATCTGGATCAAGTTCAAGAATGGGCTTTAAAAAAACAAATCCATCCAAGCGCTCAAGATCAAGAACGTTGGGCAATTCGAGAAAAGTTGGATCAATTGCAAACAGCAATAAGCGTTCAACAAAAAGTACTCAAAGATTCAAAAAATCTTTTGATGGAAGGAAAGGTAGATGATGGATTAGGTGGAGATGAAGATGATGGGAAAAGCAAGTTTAGTACTGCGACGAAACAAACAACGTCTTCTAAAGCTTCTTCATCGTTCAGTGCTAGTAAAAGTAGTATCTTTAGTTTTGGTGGTAAAACGCTCTTTAATAGTAGCAGTAAAAAAGAGTCCGTCTCACCACTTCCTTCCATTAGTGAAGAAAGTTCCGTATCGCAAGATCCACAAACACAACTGAGACAGCTTCAAGAGGAAGCAAGCAACCTCAAGAAGAAATATTTTGAACTTCTGACCCAATCAGAAAGTGAACGTTTTGGTTTGTCAGGTCAAAAGGCAGCGATTCCTTTTCAAGAAGAAGCAGATCGTAATTATGCATGGGAAAAGGCAGACAAAAAAGGCGTCTCTGCTATTAAAAAAGAGCGTTATGAACAAGAGCGAGAAAAGATAGCACAAGAACAACAAGAGAGTTGGCAGTCCAATACAGAGCGTTGGAGGGCACGAGAACAAGCCGATCACGCTTTTGAAATATTTCGCCATGCTCAAGATCGAGCGATTACATTAGGATAAGAGGCACGAAAAGCGAAGACCTCAACACAGTTAACAGAGATTAGTGAAAAGAAAGACGAAGCATTGGCAGCAGAAAAACAATTGCAACAAAGATACTTTGCTGCAGAAGAAAACTGGGAAAAAATGGCTCAAGAATATAGTCAGAAGCATTCTGAGCAGGGTGCGTCTAAAGAAAAAGCCTATGAGCGACTTAAAGAGAGAGACCAAGCTGTCAGTAGACGTTGGGAAAAACTTCTGAAAAATTATCAAAATCCTGAATTTCAGCAAGCAGCCGTTGAGCAAGAAGAGATAGGGGAGGCCATCATGGCTCTCAAAGATCAATTGGAAGAAGCCTACCAGAGTAGTTTTATCAATTATCAGGATGAACAAGCGTTAAACCATTATAGAGAGGTAGCGTTCAAACGAGCTTTAGAAAATGCACGTAACCATCCCGAAGAAATGGCAGAGGCCTGGGATAAAATAGCAGCAACGCAACAAGGAATGACTGCATCACAACAAGAAATTAACAAAGAAGCAGCCGCCGTTTTTCAAGAAGAAGTGAAGCGTCTTGAAAAAATTGAGAAAATTTGGCAAGGCATCTTAGAACGAGAACAAGAAGAAGCAAAACAGAAAAGTGAACAAGCAGCCCAGGAATATTATCGAGGGAATCTTAGCGATTGGCATGCTTTAAGCAGTCAAGAAAGAGATCGTTACAATAACGAGGTTGGGAAAGCTAATGAAGAGTACGAGCAAAAAAGGGAAGAACATCAAACG
>DATEBV010000378.1:0-5570 GCA_035287205.1 Chthoniobacterales bacterium
GGATATTTCATTACCATCGTTGCGAGACGCAGTGGAGACAGATGAGGCAAGGCGGATGAAGGATTTTGATGAAGGGCTGTATGCTTCATACCGCCCAAGTCCAAATTCAAATCCAACGCCGCATTCATCGAGCCTTCCACAAGTCGTAGTAGATGGTAATGAAACTATCAGCTCCAACACCGGCGCGACGCAGCAATTCGCAGCAGAAGTAGAGTTTGGAAAAAAGTCTATTAGATTTCTTCAAGAAGCTCAAAAAAGTGCTCCCCCAGCACTTAAAGAAGAATTGACTCAACGTCTTGAAGAAGCCCAATATCAAAAAAATATAATGGTTTCTAATATTCTTTCCGACAAACTGAATAGGATCGCTGCTGTTGCTGCCAGTGCGTTGAGTAAAGCGACTGGAGCTCAAAGAGAAGAAGCAGTAAAGCTATGGGAAGAATCAAAAAATGCAGCTCAAACGGTTATTGATGCTCTAGATCAATATATAGAAACTCTCCAAAGAGCTTCTGCAACGGCTACCTCTAAAATAGATTTGAAACAACGTATTGAAGAGGCTCAAGGTGATAGGAATACAAGGCTTCTTGAAATTCGTTACCATGATATTAATAAAGCAAATGCTATTGCTTCTTTGACTGAGGAAAAGGCTCTTGCAGCTCAAGGTGAAGAAGTTATGAAGCTTTTAGATGCTTCAAGAAAAGCAACTCAAGATGCTTTAGAAATTCAAGATCAATGTATTGCATCTCTTCAAGAAGCAGAAGAAGAATTGATCCAACGTATGAGACTTCTTTCCAAACTCGCTTCTGCTGATGAAGTGCAAGAAGCCGACAACGTGGAGAGGCAATTAGCAGCTAAAGAAGCATTAAGCCAACGCATAGAGGAGGCCCAGTACAGAAGATCCTCTATGGCCTACCATGCTATCACAAAGAGAACTGATAAGATAGCTGAAATTACCGATAATGCTTATAAAAAAGCTGCTCTACTTAAAGAAGAAGAAGCCGTTAGGTTTTGGGAAAAATCAAAACAGCTAGCGCAATCACTTGTAGAAGACCAGGACTTATATATTGCATCTTTACAAGCTATTCAAAAAAGAGCGTCTCTTGCAACTCAAGCAGATTGGAATCAACGTATTGAGGATGCAAAGCATAAAAGGGCTTTAATGATTTGTAATGTATGTGCTCAAGAGGCTAATAAGGCTGCTGCTATTAATAATAATGCTAAAAATAGAGTGAATGCTGCTCAAAGTGAAGAGATGCTGAAGCTTTGGGAAGAATCAAAACAAGCTACTTTAAATCTCGTAGATGCCCAAGATCAATATATTAAAGCATTTCAGGAAGCTCAAGTAACGGCTTCATTAGAGAAAAAATTAGCTTTAAATCAATCTATTGAGGAAGCTCAGAATAACAAAGCAGTAACAGTTTGTAATATTTTTGCTATGGTAGCCTCTAAGGAAAAAATTCTTACTAATATGAGTTATCATCAAGCTAACACTGCTCAAGGAGAAGAGGCCATTGAACTATGGGCAAAAGCAAAACAAGCTGCTCAATCTTTTATAGAAGCACATGATCAATATATTAAAGCTCTTCAAGAAGCTCACGAAAAAGCTCCTTTAACTGCGAAACAAAGTTGGAATCAACGTATTGAGAATGCTCAAAGTAAAAGAAGTGAAATACTGTGTAATATACTTGCTCAAGATATTATTGGGGCAAATACTATTGATAATATGGTGCAAGCTAAAGCCGCTGCAGCTCAAGGTGAAGAAGCCGTGAAACTTTTTGAGCAATCAAAACAATCAAGTCAAGTGCTTTTAGAACTTCGTGATCAATATATTAGAATTTTTCAGAAAATTCAAGATAAAGCTCCTTCAGAGATGAAATTAGCCTTAAACCTAGTTATTGAGAAAATTAAAGATGAAAGAGCTGAAACAGCTTGTAATGTCTTTGCTAAAGAAGTCTCTAAGTTAAGAATTCTTTCGACGATGAGCCAGGATAAAGCTGTGACTGCTCGTGGAGAAGAAGCGGTTAGGCTTTGGACAGAATCAAAAAAAGCTGCTCAAGCGCTACTGGAAGCTCAGGATCAATACATGAGTGTCCTCCAAGATGTTAAAGCAAATACTCCTTTAGAAACTCAAAAAAAATGGGAGCAACGTGTTGACGAAGCTCAGCAGAATCGAGATACCAAGGTTTGTAGTATTTATTGTAGAGAACTCTTTAAGCTTAATGCCCTTGATGATATTGCTACTGCTAAAGCTTCTGCCGCCCAAGGTATAGAAGCGATTCAACTTTGGGAAGAATCAAAACAAGTGGCACAAGAACTTGTAACAGCACATGATCAATATATAGTGGCTTTACAAGAAGCAAAGACAAGAGCTGCTCAGAAGAATAATCAAAAAGAATTGGCGCAACGTATTGAAGGTACCAAGATACAAAGAAACTCTATTATTTGTGCTATCTGTACCAAGGAAATTAATAAAGCACGAGCTCTTATTTTTATTACTCACGATAAGGCTATCCGTGCTGAAGGAGAAGAGGCTGTAAGGCTTTGGGAAGAATCAAGGAAAGCTTGTCAATCACTTTTAGATGCCCAAAATCACTATATTGAAGCTCTCCAAGTGGCTAAAAAAGAAGCCTCCTTAGCAATGCAAGAAGAATTGAATCGCTATATTGTCAAAGCCGAATTTGAAAGAGTGATGATGCCATGTAACATCCTTAGCAAAGAAATTAATAAAGCAAACATTATTAATGATATGATTCAGAAGAAAGCTATTGCTGCCCGAGGAAAAGAAGCTGTAAAACTTTGGGAAGAATCAAAACAAGGGGCTCAAAAACTTCTAGAGCTCCAAAATCAATATATTAAGGTTCTTCGCGAAGTTCAAGCAAAAGCTCCTGCAGCTGCTAAAGAAGAATGGAATCAACATATTGAAGAGGCTTTGCGTAATAGAGAAATAATGATTTCCAATGTTCTTTCGAAGAGAAGAAATTAACCACAAAAGAACACAAAAGAACACAAAAAAAGCGATCTGCTCGGTGATCCTGGCTAATTAATATATTTGTTTGGTTTCATTTATACAGTCTATATTATTATGTGGACGAAGCAGAAAACTACCACAAAAGAAAAACTATCAGGTTTGTGTTAAGCAAGTTCTTACCTCTCTGTAAACTTAAATTTTAAACTTAAACTGCAAAGCAGTAAGAACAAAATAAAGAATCTTATAAAATTATGAAAATCTTATATTCACTTCTCCTTGGAGCTTGGATAACCTCTACAAACTCTAATTTCCTTCTTGCGCAAGATGAAAATAGGCTAAAGGCAACAAATCAGGTTATAGGTTGTAGGTTGCAGATGCCGCTGCAGCGGCAGGAGATGGAAGATAGGAGATGGAAGATGGAAGTTGAGGCTCAAGGCTGCAGTTTCCAGAACATCGAAGGAAGAGTAATGAATGAAAATGAGTATAAGGATGTTGATAACCAATCATCGTTCTTAGCAAACGATTCTGTCCCAATCTCCCATCTTCCATCTTCTAGCTACTATTTAGGCATTACGCCCAAATTAATGATGAATCCCGAAACAACACGAGATCTCGGAGGTATTTTAAAATTTTCACGAAACCCATTTAAAGATTTTATGAATCTTTCACGGAATCCACTTTTTCCTTCTAAAGCATCTTCGGAAAGAGAAATACTCAATGCAGCTCAAGTGTCGCCAATCGAGGAAGGGAGTTCGATAAGTGATGTAATAGAGAATAATTCTAAAAATAATAAAAATAGTGATCTCACTAATAATGAAAATATAGAGAAATATTTTACTGATATTAAGGAAAAAATATTAGTACTAACCGAGCAAATAGAAGCAGCCAAGCAAGCATCAAAAGAACAACTTGGTGGAGAAAATTCCTACCTTTGGGACCGTATTGCTACTAAGTTAGAACAAGCTAGAGATAGTTGGCATAAAGTGAATAGACTTCTTTCAGAACTCGCTTATTTTGATGAAGTGCAAGGAGTCGACGGCGCGCAGAACTTGAGTGTACAGACGTCCTCGATGGTTCGAGCACCGGAGCGACGCAGCAATTCATTAAAAGAAGTAGAATACCAGGTGGTCGGGAGACCGCGGGATAGACTATTACAAGTGGAAGCTTGGAATAGTCAATACTTTCAAGGGAGACCGCGGGATAGACTATTACAAGTGGAAGCTTGGAATAGTCAATACTTTCAAGGGAGACCGCGGGATAGACTGCGAAGAATAAAGTTCGAGCAGCCCGAAAGGCAAGCCGAGCGGGAGCGAGCGAGTCAATTTGGAAAGGAGTCTAGTGAATTGGTTGAGCAAGGAAGCATAGAAAGAGTCACTCTCTGGAGAAAAGCGGCTGAAGAATCAGAAGCAGCTGCAGAAGGAATAAGGCAAGCTGTTCAAGCTTATATTTCAGGTCAGAAGAAGAGTGCAGAACAATTAGAGAAAGAAACTTGGAGTGCATATTATTTATCGGATGCTGCTACATGGTCATTGAAATCAGAAGAAGCGCTTGAGAAGACAAATCAAATGCGAGGTGAAAGTGAGGATTTTTGGAGAGACCTATCGGAACAATATCATATTGCTGCTGATTATGAAAAGAAAGCTTCAGAAGCGCATAAAGCAAACAAAAAAGATGAGCGAAATAGCTGCTGTTGGGTTGGTAGATATCTGCATTCAAGTGCTGAGAGAAAACTTAAAGCGATGGAAGCAAGGGAGGCAGGTAAAGAGGAGTTAGCAGTTGGTTATCAAGATGCATCAGAGGTATTTCAACAAGCAGCAGAACAGAGAAAAAAAGCGATTGCAGTATATACATTAGGAAAAGAGAGTGAAGGGCATAGTTGGGCTTGGTCAGCTGATTCTCTTCAAAAGAAGGCAGATTATCTAGTTAAAGCATGTGAAGCACATGAGGCTAATAAAGCAACTCTCGCTTTCGGTTATAGAGAGGCTGCTATAACATCAGGGCGTGCTGCAGATCAGTGGAAACTATCAGCGGAAACTAAGGCTGCAGGAAAGACAAATGAGGGGAATTGCTGGGGATGGGTTGGAGATTCTCTCCAAGCAGGGGCAGATTATCAAGCAAAAGTATGTGAAGCTGAAGAAGCAGGAAAAAAAATCTTAGGAGCAGGCTATGGAGAGGTTGTTGCAATTTTGAAACATGCTGCCGATCAGTATAAGCAATCGGCTTTAACTTCTGCTGCAGGAAAACAAAATGAAAGTGATAGTTGGTATTTAGTAGGCAAGTCTCTTCAGGCTATGGCAGACTACCAAGCAAAGGCAAGTGAAGCGGAAGAAACAGGAAAATTAACCCTAGCAACAGGCTATAGAGAGGCAGCAGCAACATTCGAGCGTGCTGCAAGTCAGAGAAAACTGGCAGCTGAGACCAAAGCCGCAGGCAAAGAGAGTGAGGGGAATAGTTGGGGGTGGGTAGGAAGATCTCTTCAAGCGAAAGCAGATTACCAAGTAAAAGCAAGTGAAGCGGAAGAGGCTGGTAAAACAATCTTAGCATTTGGTTATAGAGAGGCTGTTACAATATTAGGACGTGCGGCAGATCAGTGGAAACTATCAGC
>DATEBV010000379.1:0-2028 GCA_035287205.1 Chthoniobacterales bacterium
CTTCGCTCGCTCGGGATCGCAATGACAAAAAGTTCGTTTGTTGCAACAATCTTTTCCCATTAGTACTGAAGCTAGAAGGTTTTCAGCAAGCTCCAGCTTCTTCGGTAACTTGCGGGTTTCCTTGATGATCCAATTGTAACCAAACCGTTCTTTTTACATTGTTGTGTTTGCCGGTGACCTTAATGCCATCTTCATCAACCTCAAATTCCCAAACTTCTTCATTCTTCGGATGGGCGAACGACTAGTGATTGGGAAAAGTCTTTACTAAACTTATGATATAGCACTCGTGTATTTATCAATTGATCGTTTAGGTAAAGTGAATAAGTTTCAGGTGGCTTTGCCCCATTGGCAATTTTACCCTGAGAGTTTTCGACTGGTGGCAGGTCTTCAACTCTCCAGGCAATGCTTAGGAAATCCTTGCTTGCTCGATCATAGCTGATTTGTTCGATGTTTCCGGCACCCTGGACGCTAAATTGGTTTGCTATTGTGCCGTCTAATGCGGCTGCCACAAAATTAAGAGTTTGATCTTTGCGGCCTACAGCAAGTAACCAGCTATCCCATGTTGCGGGATTTAGAATATTAATTTGATCTTGATCATCAAGGATGGTTTTAATTTCACCCTCTTTATTTAAATGGCGAATTGCGTCTTTTCCTTCTTGGTCAACTGTGCGGAATATGACATTGGAAAAATCGGAATGTTGGCTCATTTCCACTTGGATATCCGAGAAATGACCCGATAGCACTACTGCCTCATCTCTTATGAAATAAAAGTCGTCTTCATCTTTTGCCCAAACCAATACATGCTTTCTATCTTGTGACAGCAAAGAATGCCTGATGCTCTCGAATCGCAAATCCGGAGTGGGGATATTGGGTACATCTAGGCCTCTGAAAGGTCAGACGCCTTTTTCCTTGCCGAATCTGGCTGAGATTTCGTCGGCAACAGTAACCCCTTCTTGTCTCGTATCAGTAATGATAACGCCGTCGCGTTCAACTTGCATCATAATGGAGCAAATTATAGCAGTAATTTTATAGTAGTCAACTTTTTGTATAGTGTGACTAATATTTTTTTGTTCTTATGCAGCCCCTTTGAAGATTTGTTAGACAAGCATGTTATACTTTGATTATTCGAATAATTGGTGTAAACAATGGCACAAATTTCAAAAAAATATTTATCGGAAGATATTCAAAATAAGATCAGCGGGACATTAATGGAGGCTGTTTCCCAAGTGAAGGGCAGACAAGATACACAGTTGTTTCTTAATGATCTATTGACGCCCACGGAAAGAGTAGTACTTGCCAAAAGGCTGGCTATTGCAGTTTTGTTAATTAAGGGCTGGGGTTATCTAGCTATCCAGAACTTTCTCAAAGTTTCCAGTGATACTGTCGGTAAGGTTTCACAAATTGTTAAAAATAATCGTGGTTACAGGAGAATTGTGGAGAGGATGCTGAGAACAGAAGCCGGTCGTCAGTTCTGGCAAGACGTCATTAAGCTTGTGCATCGCTTAGGTACTCGCGACACTTTTGTTGAAGAAGAATTGTTAAATAAAAAACTAGGCATAAAGAAGAAGAACCTGCTTTGATGATTCCCGCCTGCGCTTCAGTAGAAAAATGAAGCTTCGGCGGGCAAGCGAATAATTGGTGTAGATGAAGAAATTTATTCTTATTTTGATTTTAATAGTTTTATCTATTGCCATTGGCTTGAATTGGAATCGGAATCAGACAGACAATATTCGTGAAGATGATTCGGCACGAAGAGCAATTCTTTTAAGGTTTGCTCTTGTTTCCGATAGCGAGAATGAGAATGATTTGCTTAGCAAAGCTTTAAATCAGGCAAAAGGTGCCGGCGTGAATTTTGTGATTGGTCTTGGTGACTTTTCGAGTGTAGGCACATTGGATCAGCTGAAATCAGCAAAAGAAGTTTTTGATAAATCAGGTTTAACTTATTATATTACCCCAGGCGATCGCGACCTTTGGGATAGCAGAAATCGCGGGGAAGAGGCGATCACAAATTTTCTCCAGGTTTTCGGA
>DATEBV010000380.1:0-3018 GCA_035287205.1 Chthoniobacterales bacterium
ACGCATATCAGCAGCAAAATACCTCATGCTGATCGTTAAATATTTAAACGGAGAAGGTTTTATTATTACAGCGTATTTTACGAGGTACATCACATGAAAGACAATATGCGAGTCCATTATGACGAAGAAGGAGATTTCCTAGAGATTAGTAGGGGGAAACCTACTTCGTGCTATGCTGATGAAATTAAACCAGGAATCTTTCTGAGAAAAGATGAAGCAACCGATGAGGTAAAAAGTATTGGTATTCTTGGCTTTAAAAAACGAATACAAAAAGGTAAAGATGGTGAAGTTTCCATCCCGGTTAAGATTACACTCCATACAGAAAAAATTTGATATCTCAAGCCATCATCTTCTTCCAATTCAGCAAAATATTATCCGCAACTTCGTGCTCGGTAAATCCTTTGATCTCGGCAATCTTCTTGATGCTGTGAACGATATTTGCAGGTTCATTCCGCTCGTTTTTGAAGGGGCCGAGAAAGGGGGCATCGGTTTCTGTAAAGAGCTGGTTGAGTTCTACGTTTTTCACGATGTCTTGAAATGAAGATGCACGAACGACGTTGGTGGGAATAGAAAACGAGTAGCCCGCATCAGCACCTTGCTTGACAACCGCTTTGCTTCCGCTGAAGCAGTGCAGAATCACCTTGGATGCTTTCACGTTGCTGGAATAGATCGCATCAAGGCAGGGTTGTTCTGCTGCACGTGAATGAACAATAACAGGTTTTTGAACCCGCTTTGCAAGATCTAAGAGCTGATGAAACAATTTGAGCTGCACATCCAGCTGGCCCTTGACCCAGTAGTTATCAAGCCCAATTTCGCCGATGGCAACCACACCATTTTTTTCTATTTTTATAAGCTTCTCGATGGTTTTGAGTTCTTCTCCTGCATCAAAGGGTTGTACCGGTAAGGGAGGTTGCTCCATGAGGCCGAGAGAAACCAAATAATCTTCAGGATGGATGCCTAAGGCAGGTTTGATTTCAGGGTATTTTCCTGCAAGCTTCAGCACGCGCTGATTGCTTTCAGGATTTGTACCATTCGAAACCATGATCGTAACGTTGTTTTTGACTGCGTTTTCTACAACCTTGTGCAGATCGTTCTTAAAATGCGGAGCATCAAGATGGGTGTGGACGTCGATGAGGGTAGTCATCATGCAGAAACAGTAGTTGTTTTATTTAAAGTTAACCAAGTATACTGAATAACCAAACCCCCACCGTCGAAAACAAAAAGATATTGATGATCGTGTTTAAAACGGTCGAGATGACCGCAGTCACAGGATTAAAACGCATGACAACAAGCCAGAGGAAGAGGAAAATCATATTCATAGTGATCGAAACAATCAGCCCCATGGTTGCAATGCCAAAGCCTTGAAAGATGAATCCGATAAGTACGGCAATGACAAAAACCACCATGCGCAGGAACATCGTCACACAGACACGCGAAGTAATGAGATAGGAAAAAAAAGTCATAAGAATAACGGAGAGAATACCAAGGAAGAGGCTATAGGTCAGGGCAATCACCACGCCAAAGAACGTCATCAATTCGAAACCAAGCGGAATATCACCAAAGCGTTTGTAGAATGTAGAAAAACTTCCAAGGGTGAGCATGGCCAAAAGGAAAAAGATTTTGATAAGGGGTTTACGAAAGAGGAACAGCAGAATAATAACAAGACCAGCAAGTGCATAGTACCATGCATGCTGTTTCACATTTGCAACAAGGCGGTGATGTTCCAATGATTTTCGATGCGGTTGAAAGTGGATCATGTGAGCAACTCCAAGAGCGGTTCTGCGATGTGATTAAACAAGAGGAAGTTAAAAACGATGCTAATCGGAATCGAAACAATGGTGGAAAACAGATTGAAGCCCCACAAAAAGGTCCAGAGGAAGAAGAAGGTGATGTTCATGAGAATGACAATGAATTTTCCTACGCCGATGATGGAATAATGCGGAGCAAGCAGGGCTACCAGGAGACAAAGAGCAGGGTAAACAACCAATTTTGAAATGGTTCCCAAAAACGAACGCGCTGCTAGGAGGTCTGCGGCGGTGATCATGATAATGACCGAGACAATCGCAACAACCGGGCCAAAAGCGTAAGTCAAAACAACTGAAGAAAAGGTAAAAAGCTCGACACCGAGAGCAATGACGGTAATGTGCTTGTACAAGGTGATAAGGCTTCCGAGGATGATGATGAGAAGGAGGAGGAGAACACTAACGAGTTTTTGCCGGAAGACCAGGGCGAAAAAGAGGATGAGGAAGACAACGGATGCAACCTTATAATGATGTTTCAGCTTAGATGCAAAGGGTTTCAAAACTCGCTGAAGAAGAGTTACCGGAGCTTCACGTTCTGTTTTAATAAAGGTCATGCGTGTGTCGAAGCGCTAAGGGTATTTATGTTTTGCTACTCACTGAATTTAAAGGGTCTTTTTTGAGTTCAAATTTCGTGATTTTCCGGTTGAACCGTGATTATTCCGAAAACAGGGTATCAAATCCGGAAAAACCGTCAACCAAACCGAAAAGTTTCCGACGTCACCGGAAACTTTTCGGTTTTTTTCTGTAAAGGCTTATAAAAACTAAAGTTCTAGAAAAGTGAAAATGGAAATGAAAGAAAAAAGAAAGCACCGCGCCTGAACCAGGCAGGAAAACTCAAACCCGATAACAAGAAAACATTCCGGCTATTTAAAACTTTGTATGAAAACACATGCCACCGTCGCCTAACCAGGTATGGCAGGAGACTCAAACCCTCCATTCCGCAAGGATATCCGGGTTCGAACCTCCGGAGTAAAACTCTTCGAGCGATACTCCCGGCGGTGGCGTGTTTTTATTTTTTACCAGAAGTAAGTCTCTCTTTCAACGCCCCAACAATTAAAGGAAGCGCAATCGTTGCATCACAAATAACGTCAACATGCTTGGCTTCGTAGTTCATTTTCCCCCAAGAAATACCCTCTTTCAAAGGAGCGCCGCTGCTTCCGCCGGGTTCCGGCCGGTCCATAGTAATCTGGATGCCATACTCCGCAGACTTTGGCGC